>JAZKEZ010000210.1:0-7561 GCA_040386675.1 Bacteroidota bacterium
CGCAGTGAAGTAAAAGAAGCGACAGTTTCTTTCGTTCTTTCTTTCCAAAAGAAAGAACAGCAACAAACAAATCGTCAAACCAGCAATCATCAAACTTGCAGAACAAAGCATTTGATTTTAATCGCAAAAGAGGCGAAGATGTTTGTCGAAGGACCCAAGGCTACACCCGGTAATAATTCCATAACCCCATCGCAACGTCGGATAAACACTGCAAGAATACTTTCGCAGGCCTATACTGCTGTTATATGAAATCTATCCTTGTCGCCCTGATCCTCACTACCTGTGGCGCATCCGTTGTCAAAGCCCAGTACTATACTAAAAAGTCGTTTGCCGGGGGAAGCACCCAATCCGTGTTTCTCGACGAAGGTCTGGCGCCGTTTTACCATGGAGTAGCGAGTGGAGATCCGCTTGCCGACCGTGTGATCCTCTGGACCCGCGTTACCCCGCAACAGGAAGCACCGGTAAAAGTGCATTGGGTGGTGGCTACCGATACTGCGTTGAAAAACATTGTGGTACAGGGAGATGTACTTACCGATGCAAGCCGCGACTATACCGTTAAGATTGATGCTGTCGGACTGCAACCTGCTTCTTACTATTATTATGGGTTCACTGCCCTGGGCGCACATTCTCTTGTCGGCCGCACCAAGACGCTGCCTGTCGGCCACGTGGAGCGGGTAAAAGTAGCGCAGGTTTCCTGCTCCAACTTTTCTTCCGGGTTCTTTAATGTATATGCAAGAATAGCCGAGCGCAACGACATTGATGTGGTGGTGCATCTCGGTGATTATATCTATGAAGGCGATGGCAACTCCCTTCGACAGGTGGAACCTGCCAGCGAAATCACCGTACTGGCGGATTACCGTGCCCGTTATGCCCAGTACCACACCGATCCTGACCTGATGCGCCTCAACCAGTGTCACCCGTGGATCACCGTGTGGGACGATCACGAAACCGCCAACGATGCCTACGAGACCGGTGCTGAAAACCATACTGAAGGTGCCGAAGGTAGTTGGATAGACCGCGAGGCGCAGGCCGTGCAGGCTTACCATGAATGGCTGCCCATACGCGACAAGGCTGGCGAAGACCAACGCAAGATCTACCGCAGCTTCCAGTTTGGCGACCTGCTGAAACTGGTGATGCTCGAAACCCGTCTCATAGCGCGCAGCAAGCAGCAGGAAACCCAGTTCGACCAGGGATTTGCCGATACCAGCCGTCACATTGTAGGTACCGAACAGCTCAACTGGATCAAATCACAACTGAGCGACAACCAGAACACCTGGCGGATGCTTGGCAACCAGGTTCCCGTTGCGCAACTGCAGGCAGGTCCGGTATCCTTATTTGGTTTCGACAAATGGGAAGGTTACCCGGCCGAGAAGAAAAGCCTGATCACTTATTTGAAAGATAACGTGATACCGAACGTGGTGGTGATCACCGGCGACGTGCACAGCAGCTATGCCTTCGATCTGCCTGAGAACCCATACTCTATCCTCGACTACAACCCGTTTACAGGTGCCGGATCCCTGGGTGTCGAGTTTGTGGGCACCAGCGTAACTTCCAAAGCCGATCCGGCCAATGATTTTGAGAAATACGGAATGGATGTATTGGGCGCCTTGCAGAAACTGGGCAACGGTCACCTGAAATTTATCCAGGAGAACTACAGCGGATATAACATCCTCGTGGTAACGCCCGAGAAAACGCAGTGCGACTTCTACCACATCAACAGCCGCATGACTCAAAACACGCAGCAAACCCTCGACGAATCGTGGATGGTGGCCGTAGGAACCAACCGCTTATCTAAGGCCACGTCAAGCATTCCGGACTACCCTGTCTCTGCCGCTCCTGCGCCGACCACCCGTCCGGGAGGCGCAACCGGAATTACACGAATGCCTGCTTCAGCAGAAGCCATCCGCCTGTATCCTAATCCCGCGAATGCATCTGCAACACTGGATTTCGTTCTTGAAAAACCCGGGAAACTAAGCCTTCATTTGTACGACCGAAACGGCAGGTTGATACAAAGTCCGGTAACCGAAGTGGCTTTTACTGAAGGCAGGCATAAACAGCAGCTTGACCTGCGCGAATTGGCAGAAGGACATTATTTCTGCGAGGTACGGGCCGGTGGAGTGAGCACCATAGTGAAGATGATGGTGGTGAAAGGAGAGTGATCTGCGACTTAATTTTTAACCGCAAAGGGCGCGAACGCAAAGAACGCAGAGCTTTTGCGCTCTTTGCGTAACCTTATCGCCCTTTGCGGTTAAAAATTCACAATCTCCCCACCAAATACGAAAACATTCGTACGTTTACCTACGAAACAATTCGTATAACCATGAAACGTCACTTCATCATCGCCGTATTGCTACTCCAGGTAGTTGCTGCATCGGCACAGGAACTCTATTACGAGGTTAGGGAAACCACCTCCCGTACCGTTACCCGCGAAACACTCGCCAAGTCTAAACTTATCGGCGACTTCACCCCTGGTTATCCCAGGTCGTGGATCAATGATTACCTCTCTACCGAGATTACCGTGACCAGCAACGGTAAAAAGCAAAAAGCCAGTGGTTACGCCGAACGGTTGAGTGTTAGTCAGCTGAACCTGATCTCCTCCGCCGACCTTAACAGCGAAGTAGTAGTAACGGTGAGTTACCGAAGGTTGAACGAAGTCAGTCAAAAGCAGGAGACCCGCGACGTACATTACAAACTGACAGTAGTACCTGAGATAGAAGCCCAATACCCCGGCGGATTGAAGGTATTGAGTGCATTTCTGAAGAAAAAAACGGAAACCCGTATAGATACCGCAAAGAGCATCGGCTTCAAAGGTGCGGTGATCAAATTCACCATAGATGAGGCAGGTAACCTGTCTGATCCTCACTTCACGCTATCCTCAAGCGATGTTAAACTGGACGGGTTCCTGATGGAAACACTAAAATCTGCACCGAAATGGAAGCCCGCACAAACCGCAAAAGGAGAAAAGGTAAAACAGGAATTTGAATTTTCGGTTGGTCCGGGAGGCTGTTGATTTTTTACTCCTTGCATACCAATACTAAAAAGCCCCTTTCGGGGCTTTTTCCGTTTCAGGACCCTTGGTATTACTGAACATAGCCCCTAAGTAATCGAGTACTGCACCCCTCTTTAGGGGGGTATAAAACCATTGTAAATGACTATTGTTCCCTCTCTTCTTCCGACCTAGGTTTGATCCGTACAAATCGATACTCACCCTTTAACCCTCTACTCCGGCGCCGATCTTCTTCATGAGGCCGATCTCCTCGATACTGACATTAGGAAAGGTTCCGGGGTGCCTTATCAACCCGGGGAGTGTGCCGAAAATCCTTAAGAGTAGGCAGTACAAAACCCCTTGAAAATGTCCCAATTAACAGAAGTACAACACGGCGCCGTAATTACCGGTTATGATGCAGTAAATGCAGTACAGATTTGCAGCCCGAGCTACTTTGGCTGTAAAGTGTGCCTGGCTGCCAGTGCAGTAAACGGCGTGCTTACCCTTACGGTATCGCTGAATACCCCGATCATCAGCCCTTCAAAAACATTTGCAATCACCGGAGATATCAACTTCACCTGGGCACCGGTAGATCGTTTAAAGGTATCGCTGTCGGTAACCGATTTTTCAGATGAAAACGGCAATTTCAGTTTCACGGTTGCAGCCGGTGTTTCAGTAAAGCTTCCTTTCATCGGCTGGAAGTCATTTAACCTTAGCCATACCTTCAACATTCCGGATAATACCGCGATGGCGACGGAAAACGACGATCTTAAACTGGCATTGATGATGGGTATGCACTCAGCATTGGCCAATACCGGTAATACGGGTCAGAACAGCGGTCAGTCGGCAATGCTGCAGGGAGATATTTATTCAAACTACCTGCAAAACCAACAGCGCGGAGCTTACCAGGCTACTGAAGGACAAGATCCGGGCGCATTTGGAAGTTTACTTTGTACCATCGTGTGTTCTGCGGTCGCTTGCCCCGACGGTTCAACCAACAATTTAGCTAACGATAACCACCAGTTAAAAAGCATAGGCACAATGGTCTGTAGTGTAGTATGTTCAGCGGTTGCCTGTACTCAGGGTGTTGGAGGCCAAAATCCAGTTATTGGTCATACTCATTTGATGGGCTGTCCGAACACCAGTACGTGTACACCAATGACCCGAATTTGTTAATGACGTTTACTGTTGATTAATAACCGCAGGCCTCCCTCTGGCCTGCGGTTTACTTTAATGTTTCCCCTCATGCTACTGTCTACCGAAAACCTGCATCATTACCTGGTTGAAAAAAAACTGATCCAATCCGACGACCTGCTCTCGGGCAATTACCGCGTAGAAATCGCTGCAGGTCGGAACAGTGTCTTTAAGGTGACGTGCTCAAACCAATCATTCCTCTTCATAAAACAATCCAAACAAACTGATCCTGCTGCACTGCAAATAACAAGGCTGGAAGTCGCGGCACACCAGCTGCTTCACAATGACCCCCAATTCACTGAAACCGCAGAGCTTCTTCCTCATATCCTGTTACATGACGAGGAGCGGAATGTATTGATAAGCACACTTGTGGGAAATTCGGTAAGCCTGCACGACTACCTGGTTCGCAACCGGGAATTTTCTACCGACCTGTTAGTTCAGCAGGCCAGGACCCTGTCCGCATTTCACGTGCCTGCAGAACGCATTTCCAATTCCAGCTTTGCCGCAATCCTTCCATGGATCTTGCGGTTGGATGAATACCCCACTGAAAATTTTCAGGGCGGTTCCCCGCAGCGCACTGAATTGATGCTGCTTATCAAAAACAATGAACTGATCGCCAACACCCTGACCCGGTTAAAACACGAGTGGCAAGCCAGTCACTTTATACACGGTGACGTAAAGTGGATCAATTTCCTGGTAGCTGATCACCGGACCGATCCCAAACTGGTACTGATCGACTGGGAACTGGCCGACATCGGCGATCCGCTTTGGGACGTTGCCGGATTGGTTCAATCGTATATCGCGATGTGGGTATTCGGTCTCGACAATGACCCGTTCAGGACTGAACTGATGCCTGGTATGGATCCTTTCAATATCCCGGCTATACAAAAACCTGTACAACTGCTGCTCACTACCTATTTAGAGCTACAGCAGATTCCCGAAGACAGACATTCCCAGACGCTTACCCGTATCATGGAATATGTTGCCGTGAGGATCATCCAGACTTCGGTAGAAGGTGTACTGGGCAGTGATGTGATCGCCGCCAACAACATCAGGTGTCTACAACTGGCATTCAATATTTTTAATGACCCTGAACACGCACTCGGCGAACTGCTGGGTATTGTTCCAACTCCTGCTTATCCATGAAACATCACGAAGAAATAGCACTGATATTGGATGAGGTCAACCTAAGTACTGACACTACCACCGAGCAGCTTACTGAACAGTTATACAGTCAGTACTACGCGCTGAAAAGCAGCGCCAGGAGCAGTGGACCGGTTCACTTCTCGGATTTACCTGTAGATGAGCACTTTATTGCGCAGCTCTCTGCCCACAACCTTTCAATCGATCGCATTGAGGATCACTGGCAGATCAGATCGGTGATCAACGCCCATTGGGTGGAAGTATACCGGGCCGGACAAACGCGGTCGGTTCATTCGAGCAGGCTGTTGCGTGAT
Organism: Bacteroidota bacterium; assembly: GCA_040386675.1. Taxonomy (GTDB): domain Bacteria; phylum Bacteroidota; class Bacteroidia; order Flavobacteriales_D; family Luteibaculaceae; genus DASUEB01. The sequence goes on from JAZKEZ010000210.1 coordinate 5,638, forward strand.
TCGCCCGATGCTCCGCTAACCAAAAACGAACACGTCCGCGTGCATTATCCGAAAGGTGATGCCGTAATACAACATGGGTTTTACTACGCGTTCAGCGACCAGCCGTTCGATAACGATTACCTGCTGCTTCGGGTGTACTGGAACCTGGAACCGGAAGGTGCGCCATTGCTCATCTCTTCGATCTCCCGCTTACTGAATCACTACAATATTCCCTTTTCATTCAAGTGTCTCAATCATCCGGAATTGTATAAACGCCGCGATACCGCCGTGCTTTACCTGTCGAACCGCTATTATCACACTGTTAGCCAGCTTCTGCCGCAAATCTGCGCTGAAGTAAAAGACCAACTACAATCGGATATTCCCCTCTTTACACACCGCTACCTGGATGGCGTGGGGATGGCCGAAAACCCACTCAGCAATGAAAGCTTCGGAATAAGCCGCATGAAACTGGTTGCAAATGCCTTGCTTTCATGTCATGAAAAGGGAATACATAAAATCTGAGTTTGCCTCCGCGGGCCTCGATTGGAACCGTCCGTTTCTCAACAAAGGATCACTACATAAATTCAATTGAAATGACCATTACCACCGATGTATTTTCAGAAGCCGCCTGGAGAATCGGCAGTCAGCTTACCAGAACTGCTTTTAATGACGGTAAACGCTGCAACTGGGTAGGCAACTGGATGGAACCCGTTGACGGAGAATACAAAACCGTAAGCCGTTCATTCGGTCCCGATCTGTATTCCGGAACATCAGGTATCGCCCTTTTCCTGGCTGCCCTGTATGCTGAAACCGGTGATGCATTGCTGCTTAATACTCTTGAAAGTACTGTAAACCAAGTCATCAGCACCATGCACCAGGTCCCTGATTTCGGTTTTTATTCCGGAAAGGCCGGTATTTCGGCAGCACTTGTGCGTATTGGTGAACTGAGCGGTCGTAAAGACTGGCAGCAGGAAGGTATCGCATTGGCTGAAGGGTTGAAGGTACGCACATTGACCGCCGGGGAGACCGACCTGATCAGCGGTGCGGCGGGGACGATCCCTTTGCTTACTCAGTTGGCCAGGGATCATCATTCGGAACAGTGCCTGGAAACCGCAGTCGGTCTTGGCCGGGAATTGATACGCAGCGCAATGCACTCCGGTGAAAGCTGCTCCTGGATCACTCTCCCGGGAAATCCGCCGCTTACCGGTTTTTCTCATGGTGCAGCCGGCATCAGTTATGCCCTCCTGGCACTTTACGAGGCTACCGGCGACCGGTCCTTTCTTGAAACCGCTTTGGCGGGAATTCGCTTTGAACAGGAGCTTTACAACGGTCAGGAACAAAACTGGCCTGACCTGAGGACAATCGTGAAAAAAGGCGGCAGTTACAGTTGTGCCTGGTGTCATGGCGCACCGGGAATCGGATTGTCGCGCATGAAGATGAAGCAGTATTTACCCGACGGCGCCCAACAGGAACAGGCTGCGCTTCAAACCACTGCCCGGCAGTTAAGGACGTTTCTCTCCTCTCCCCAATCTCCACACAATTTCTCGCTGTGTCATGGGTTAGCGGGCAATGCCGATATACTCCTGGAAAGCGGTGATCCGGTTTTTGTGAAACTGGCCTCAGAAATCGGTTCATTTGGGATGGAGCGTTACCATCACCAGCGCCAGAGCTGGCCGTCCGGATTGTCAACAACTGCTGAAACCCCCGGCCTGTTAATGGGGCTTGCCGGTACAGGTTACTTTTATCTTCGGCTGGCTAATGCGGAGAAGTTTGGTTCGGTGTTGCTTCCCGGTCTACTCAGGTAATCGCTGACGCAGTGTTTTACAGGTTCGATGATGCCTTGTTTGTCGATTTGTTTGTTGCTGTGCTTTCTTTTGGAAAGAAAGCACCAAAGAAACTGTCGCTTCTTTTACTGCACTGCGCGTCACTCACAACATTGCGACCC
>JAZKEZ010000211.1:0-7594 GCA_040386675.1 Bacteroidota bacterium
CGTCGGTACAATAATTTCTACATCCAACAGGTCGTTATTCACCTTGGTGAGATCGATCGAAATGCTGTACTTGGTTCTAGGAGCGGCAAAAACTGCAACGTTCAACAGCAGAAAGCTACCCAGGAGTATTCTTTTCATGTGAGTCTTATTTTTAACAAATCAATTGTATTTGCGTCAAAGAAAAGAAAAGCAGTTTATGAATGGTCAAAATTTAATGGTTTAGACGGTTTAGGGGGGTTAGACGGTTTAGGGTTGAGACGGTTTATGGGGTTAGACAGTTTAGGGTTTAGACAGTTTATGGGTTGAACGGTTTATGGATTAGACAGTTTAGGAGGAAGTTTGCGTTACCGTTTGCAGAGAAGTTTATTCCAACCTTAATAAACCTGATCCCTAAACAAATCAACAACTCAACTTCATAAACCATAAACTGTCTAAACCATAAACCCTCTAAACTGTCTCAACAATAAACCGTCTAAACAATAAACTGTCTCAACCGTCCCCACCGTCCCCACCGTCTCAACCCCAAAACTCCTACTTTTACCCAACCATGACGCACAAATTCATCTCCTTCCTCGCCGGACTCCTCATCACCCTTACCTCGTTTGCCCAGTCCAGTCAGCCTTTTGTAGAATACTGGGACAACGACAAAAAACTTCTGCGCTCACGGGGAACCTACCTGAACGGCATCGAGAACGGAACCTGGGAATACTTCTATAAAAATGGCCGTTTGCAAGAGAAAGTGCCGTACAACCGCGGGTACATCGACGGAAAAGTAAAACGCTTTTACGAAGACGGGAAACCCATGAGCGAAGGGATTTTCCGGTTCGGGAAACAAGACAGCCTGTTCCTTTCGTGGCACGAAAACGGTCAGCTTGCCGAGCGAGGAATGTATGACAAAGGCGCAAAGACAGGTTATTGGGAGATTTTTTACGCAGACGGTAAACTCAAAAAATTCGAATCGCATGCCGATAAAGAAATCCTGCTCATCACCTTCAATGATCCTTCGGGGAAAAACCTCATAGAAAAAGGAAATGGCGTAATGATCGAGTATTACGATCCGGCACACATCAAGAAAAAGATCCAGTACAAAGGCGGATTGCCCGATGGCGACTGGGAAGAATACTATGCCAACGGAAAGGTGTCTGACAAAGGTGCCTACAACGAGAACCGTAAGCACGGCGAATGGGTGCAATATTTTACCACCGGAGAAGTAAAATCGATACACAACTATCTCGACGACGAACTGAATGGTGCGTGCATGGAGAAACTTTCTCCCGGCATCAAAAACTTCGAAGGCAGTTTCCTGAAAGACGAGAAGATCGGTCAGTGGACCTGGTATTTTTCTTCCGGAAAAACAGAAATGACCGGTTACTTCCTCGACAATGCGCAGGACGGTGAATGGTTGTTTTATTACCCATCAGGCGCCACGCAAGTAAAAGGAGAATATAAAAAGGGAGAGAAAGACGGAGAATGGTCGTTCTTCTACGAAAACGGGAACAAAGAAAAAGAAGGCGTGTACAAAAACGACCAGCGCATCGGCTTCTGGCAATACTGGTTCGAAAGCGGCAAAAAATCGCAGGCTGGTAGCTTCGTTGCCGATCTCGAGGAAAAAGAATGGCTGAGCTGGTACGAGAATGGCCAGATGAAAGACAAAGGAACTTTTGTACAGGGAAAAATGAACGGACCGTGGGAAGGCTGGCTGGATACCGGCAAGCCCCGTTATAAAGGCAGCTGGGACAACGGCGCACAGACCGGCAGCTGGAAACGCTACTACACCAACGGAAGACTGAAAGAAGAAGGCAGCTACAAAGTGATGAAACAGGATGAACTGAGAACCGGCGAAAAAACCGGCGACTGGAACACCTACTACGAAGAAAGCGGCAATATCCAGTCGAAAGGCAGCTATACCGACGGTAAGCAATCCGGGAAATGGATCTATTACTCAGGTCCGGGAGTTATTGTTGAAGAACGCGGTTACAGCGACGGGAAACTCAACGGGAAAGCAAAACAATTTAGCGAAACCGGGGCTTTGGAACTGGAATGCCATTACAAAAACAACCAACTCGACGGCAAATACACGCAATACCGGAAAGGTCAGCCCGTTCGCGAAGCCCAATACGACAACGGCAAAAAGATCTCTGAACAACGCTTTGAGAGATAATATGCTAATGTGCAAAATGGGTAAATGAGGGGCATTCGCACATTTTCCCATTTACCCATTTGCACATTTACCCATTTTCCCCACTTTCTCGTTCCCCCATTTGCACATTTCCACATTATGTTTACCTTTGCACTGTAATTCAATCAAATAAGAGGGGTCGTAAGCCCCTCTTTTTATTATGATAAGCGCAAGTAACATTAAAGAATACGTTGAAGGAAAACTTACCGAAACTCCGCTGTTCGTAGTGGATGTACAGGTTTCTTCAGGTAATCACATCGAGATCGATATCGATTCTCCATCAGGCGTTAACGTATCCGACTGTCTTACCGTAAATCGGATTGTGGAAGAAGGTTTTGACCGTGACGTGGAGGATTATTCGCTCGAAGTAGCGTCTCCCGGCCTGGATAAATCACTGAAAATCATTCCTCAATACCTGAAAAACGTAGGTCGCCGGGTAAAAGTGGTGACCACCGACGGTGCAGAAATCGAAGGTTTACTTTCTTCAGCCACCGAAAATGGCTTTGAAGTGACCACCGAAGAAAAGATCCGCCCCGAAGGAAAGAAAAAGAAAGAACTGGTAACCACGGTTCACCAGCTGGAATACGACAAGGTAAAAACAACTCATATCATCATTTCATTTAAATAAAGCAAAGCTATGAACGGCTTAAATCTGTTAGAATCGTTTTCAGAATTCAAAGAGTTCAAAAACATCGATCGTGTTACCATGATGAGCGTACTCGAAGATGTTTTCCGCACCATGCTGCGTAAACGTTTCGGTACCGATGAAAACTTCGATATCATTATCAACATTGACAAGGGTGACCTTGAGATCTGGAGAAACCGCGAGATCATCGATGATGAAATGCTGGAAGACGACAACACCCAGATTGCCTATACCGATGCGATCAAGATCGAGCCTGACTTTGAGATCGGTGAAGAAGTTTCTGAAGAGATCAAACTGGAAGATTTCGGCCGCCGTATGGTACTTGCCCTTCGCCAGAACCTGGTTTCAAGGATCCTTGATCTTGAGAAAGACGGAGTTTACTCTAAATACAAAGAACGCGTAGGTGAAATCATCACCGGAGAAGTATACCAGGTTTGGAAAAAAGAAGTATTGATCCTTGATGAAGAGGGCAATGAACTGATCCTTCCTAAATCAGAACAAATTCCTTCTGATTTCTACAAAAAAGGCGAAACCGTTAAAGCGGTGGTTGCAAAAGTGGAAATGAGAAACAACAACCCGGTGGTTATCCTTAGCCGTACCGCTCCTGAATTCCTTGAGCGCCTGTTCGAGCAGGAAGTTCCTGAGATCTTCGACGGACTGATCACCATCAAGAAAATTGTCCGCGAGCCGGGCGAACGCGCAAAAGTTGCGGTAGAAAGCTACGACGACCGTATCGATCCGGTAGGTGCCTGCGTAGGTATGAAAGGTTCACGTATTCACGGTATCGTTCGCGAACTGAAGAACGAGAACATCGATGTGATCAACTACACCGCAAACAATCAACTGCTTATTGCCCGTGCACTCAGCCCGGCAAAGATCTCGTCTATCACCCTTGATAACGAAGGAAACAAAGCAGATGTATTTCTTAAGCCTGACCAGATCTCTCTTGCCATTGGTAAAGGAGGACACAACATTAAACTGGCTTCGAAACTAACCGGTTACCAGATCGATGTGTATCGTGAAGCGTCTGATGAGGTGGATGATGTGGATCTGGAAGAATTTGCAGATGAAATCGACAGCTGGATCATCTCTGAACTGAAATCTGTTGGTTGCGATACAGCCCGTTCAGTACTTGAACTTACTGTTGATGACCTGGTGAAACGTACTGATCTTGAAGAGGAGACGATCAAAGAAGTACGCAGAATTTTAGAAGAAGAATTGGAATAAGTAGTAAAATTGCAAGATTTTACAAATTACATTGAAAATTAAAGTTTCCTGCATGTGCAGGAATTAGGACCAAAATATGTCAGAAAGCAAAGCGGTAAGGCTGGCCAAAGTCGCTAAGGAGTGTACTGTTAGCATTCCTACCATTGTAGACTTTTTAGCTAAAAAGGGCATTTCAATTGAATCCAACCCGAACACCAAACTCGAGGGGGATGTCTATGATATGCTGCTGGCCAACTACCAGGCAGATGTTAAAGTAAAGGAAAAAGCCATGGCAGTTTCCATCGGTCGTGAGACCCGTGAGACGATTGCTATTGGTACCATGGCCGACAAAGACGCCGAGAAAGCAGCCGAAAGAGCTGCCAAAGCGGAGCCTGTACCGGCTAAAGCGGAAGAAGCTCCGCAAGCCGCAGCGCCTGTGGCACCTCCTGTTGTTGCTCCTGAACCGGTGGAGAAAGTAGCCGAGAAAACAGAAGCTCCTGCTCCTGCCCAGCCCGAAGCTCAACCCGAAGTTCGTGCAGAAGCACCCAAAGCCGAACCGGCTCCTGTTGAGACTCCTGCACCCGCTGCACCAGCCGCAGCTGCACCACAGGAAGATACTGCCCGCAAAGGCGTATCTGTAGTGGGCCGCATCGACCTGGATGCCCTGAACCAGAAAACACGTCCGGCAAAAGGGAGAAAAGAAGAAGCTCCGAAAGAAGAGGAAAAACCTGCACCGGTAGCTGAGAAACCAGCCGCTCCTGCAGAACAGAAACCTGAGCCGCCTAAAGCTGAACCTCAACCGGTACAAGCTGAAAAACCGGCAACGCCAACGCCTCCTCCGGCACCTGCTGCTCCTGAAGCGCCAACAGCGACACCTCCTGTTACTCCTCCGGCCGCTACTCCAACGGCACCGAAAACAGAGGAACTGTACCGCGCAAAAACCGAAAAGCTTTCAGGACTTACCGTATTGGGTAAGATCGAACTTCCGGTAGACCGCAAGAACGAGAAGAAGCCGATCGCTTCATCCAACGATAACGACAAAAAACGCAAACGCAAACGCATCGACGGTAAAGTAGATGTGTCCAAGGAAGCGGAAAAAAATAAATTCGGACAGAACCGTCCCGGAGGTCCGGGAACAGGTGGTCCGGGACAGGGCGGACAAAACCGACCAGGCGGAGGACCAGGAGGTCATCGTCCGGGTGGTGGCGGACCGAACCGTGGTGGACAGTTCAATAAACCTGGTGGAGGTCCTGGCGGAAGCCGCGATCCGAAACCGGAAGTTACCGAAGAACAGATCCGTAAAGAAATTAAGGAAACCCTTGCCCGCCTAAGCAGCGGTGGAGGAAAATCCAAGTCTGCGAAAAATCGCCGTGACAAACGCGACCGGGTTGCCGAGCGTATGGAAATGGAACGCGAGCAGACTGAAAGAGAAAAGTCAGTACTGAAAGTAACCGAATTCGTTTCGGTTGCCGAAATCGCTGCCATGATGGATGTATCTGCGACCCAGGTAATTTCTGCCTGTATGTCGCTCGGTATCTTCGCATCGATCAACCAGCGTCTCGATGCAGAAACACTGTCGATCATTGCTGAAGAATTTGGCTTCCAGCTACAGTTTGTTACTGCCGACGACCAGGAGGTTATCGAAGAAGAAGAGGATCGCGAAGAAGATCTTGTACCAAGAGCTCCGATCGTAACCGTAATGGGTCACGTTGACCACGGTAAGACCTCGCTTCTGGATTACATCCGTAGTGCAAACGTTATTGGCGGTGAAGCAGGGGGTATTACCCAGCACATCGGTGCCTACAACGTGCAACTGGCGAATGGAAAAGACATTACCTTCCTTGATACACCGGGTCACGAAGCGTTTACCGCGATGCGTGCACGTGGTGCCCAGGTTACCGACTTAGCGATCATCGTGATTGCTGCAGACGATAGCGTGATGCCACAAACCCGTGAAGCAATCAACCACGCACAGGCTGCAAACGTTCCGATGATATTCGCCTTTAACAAGATGGATAAACAGGGAGCAAATGCCGAAAAGATCCGCGAGGAACTTGCACAGATGAATATCCTTGTGGAAGAATGGGGTGGTAAATTCCAGACCCAGGAAATCTCAGCTAAAAAGGGACTCAATATCGACAAGCTGCTTGAAAAAGTACTGCTTGAGGCCGAACTGATGGAACTGAAAGCCAACCCTGCGAAACGCGCGGTAGGTACCATCATTGAAAGTTCACTTGATAAAGGACGTGGTTATGTTGCTACCCTTCTTGTTGAAGCCGGAACACTGGTAGTAGGAGATGTAGTTCTTGCCGGCCAGTTCCACGGTCGTATCAAAGCCATGTTCAACGAACGCGGACTTCCTGTAAAAGAAGCCGGTCCTTCTGATCCGGTTTCCGTACTCGGTATCAACGGTGCAGTGAACGCAGGTGATAAATTCCACGTTCTTGCCGATGAGCGCGAAGCACGTGAAATTGCCAGCAAACGCCAGCAACTGCAGCGTGAGCAGGGTCTTCGTACACAGAAACACATTACCCTTGATGAGATCGGACGTCGTCTGGCCATCGGTAACTTCCGCGAACTGAACATCATCATCAAAGGTGACGTGGATGGTTCGGTAGAAGCACTTACCGATTCGTTACTGAAACTGTCGACCGATGCGATCCAGGTAAACATTATCCACAAAGCCGTAGGTCCTATCACCGAAAGCGACGTGTTGCTTGCTTCTGCTTCTGATGCGATCATTATCGGATTCCAGGTTCGTCCGGTGGCTTCTGCGAAGAAACTGGCTGAGAAAGAGGAAATTGAGATCCGTCACTACTCGATCATCTACGATGCAATTGCTGAAGTAAAAGATGCGATGGAAGGTATGCTTGCCCCTGAGATCCAGGAGCAGATCACCGGTACGGTTGAAATCCGCGAAGTATTCGTGATCACTAAAGTTGGTACCGTTGCAGGTTGCTTCGTTACCGATGGTAAAGTGGCACGTAATAGCAAGATCCGTATCATCCGCGATGGTATCGTGATCCACACCGGAACACTTGGTTCACTGAAACGTTTCAAAGACGATGTAAGAGAAGTAACCAAAGGATACGAATGTGGTCTTAACATCGCCAACTTCAACGACATCAAGATCGGCGACACGATCGAGGCATACGAAGAAGTGGAAGTGAAGAAAAAACTGTAATTCATACACAGATATATTGCAAAACCCCGGCGTTAGTAAATGCCGGGGTTTTCGTGTTTAGGAGGTTTGGCGTTTTGTGTTTGGCGTCTCGGGTTGCCATCCGGGAGAGTGTTGATCTGTTGAGGTCTTTGATTTGTTGAAATGTTGATTTGTTGATTTGCTAAATGATATGGGCATTAAAGTGGCGGTGTCCGCGCAGCGGTGTCTGAGCTTGTCGAAGACCGTAATGATCCCGAATTTCGACAAGCTCAATTACCACTTCTATTTAACTTCTCATTACCTTTAGAGCTTCCACTTTCCACTTTCCACTTTCCACTTTCCACCTTCCACCTTCCACCTTCCACCTTCCACCTTCCACCTTCCACCTTCCACCTTCCAC
>JAZKEZ010000212.1:0-2146 GCA_040386675.1 Bacteroidota bacterium
TAACCACCGCCCAAATGGCAATGATCCATTCCACTTTCGGGGTTTTCACCAGGTTTTTGATCACCAGCGCAACGGCAAGTACCAGCAGCGTGAAAATCCATGGAAAGCTCCATTTCAGTACAAGAACCGAGAACAACGCAACTACCAGCACAGAGATCGGCAGAATGATCCGGTCTTCAACAGCGGTGTTAAAGTTGATGGCATTGCGCTTGATGAAAATGATCACGATAAATACAAGCAGTACAACGTCTTTAGAGAAAGATTCCCATGGCGTGAGTTTGATCGCATCACCAAAACACCCGCATTCCAGTACCTTCTGGAAATAAGCCGAGTACCAGGTCAGGAACGTAAAGAAAACGATCATCAGTAAAAGTGACCACGCCGTAAGCTTCATTTTTCCTCCGAGCAATGTGGCTACACCCAGTACCACCTCAACCACGCAGATAAAGATCGCGAGCGGCAGTGCAAAAGGAATCAGCCAGGTCATATCCAGTACACCAGGCTCGAAATACTCGATCAGCTTGTAACTGAAACCAAGGGTGTCATTGGCTTTTACGAGGCCTGAAACGATGAATAACGAACCAACCAGTATCCTGGAAATGGTCACAAGGATTTTCATTACAGATGACATATTGAGTGGAAGTATATTAGGATTTAACGGGGGTTTCTTCTTCGATCTTTATCAATGCAAATAACGCATAGTTTATCATATCCAGGTAATTGGCATCAATCCCTTCACTGATCAGCGTTTTGCCCTTGTTGTCCTCGATCTGTTTTACCCTCAGGATCTTCATCAGGATGAGGTCGGTGAGCGACGAAATGCGCATGTCGCGCCAGGCCTCACCGTAATCGGTGTTTTTAGCGATCATCAGCTTCTGCGCAATGGCCGCGTGTTGTTCGTAATGCTCCACAGCCTTGTCGTACGAAAGTTCAAGATCGGTGTTCGCCGGCAATCCCAGCTGAACCAGTGCCATAATGGAATAATTCACGATCCCTACAAACTCGTCCTGCTCGCCTTCGTTGATCATGGCCTGTCCGTTTTCCTGGATGGTACGGATACGCTGGGCTTTGATGAACAACTGGTCGGTGAGCGACGAAGGCCGCAGGATCCTCCAGGCGGTACCGTAGTCCCTGGTTTTTTTCCGGAAGATCTCTTTGCATTGCTCAAAGGCCCGGTTATACTGGAGAAGTGTTTTTTCCATCTTTTTTGTTGATCCCAAAACCTGCCGAAGCGATTGAGGTATTCTTCTTAATTTGCCCAAAAATAGAATTTTGAGTATTTCTTCAGCGCACTTTTATAAAACCCTTAACATCCGTGGCCGCTTACAACCCTTCGATCGCCCGGTGGTGATGGGGATCCTGAATATCACTCCCGATAGTTTTCATGCACCGAGCCGTGTTTCGTCGGCAAACGAACTGGTGGACCGCGCCGGGAAAATGATAGCTGACGGAGCTTCGATCCTGGATATCGGCGCGCAATCTACCCGACCGGGAGCAACACTACTATCTGCCGCAGAAGAAAGCGACCGCCTCGAAGCGGTACTGAATTCGGTTTGCAAGGCCTTTCCCGAAGCGGTGATCTCGATCGATACGTTCTACGCTTCAGTTGCGCGAATGGCGGTAAACAGCGGCGCAGCCATCATCAACGACATTTCAGGCGGTGATCTTGACCCGCATATGTTTGCCACGGTTGCCGAATTGAATGTGCCCTACATCCTGATGCACACCCGCGGAACTCCGCAAACCATGCACAACTACTGCAACTACGACCACGTGGTACTGGATGTAGTGCGTGAACTGAGCGAAAAGATCGCCCAACTGCAATTGCTCGGCGTAAACGACATTATTGTAGATCCGGGATTCGGGTTTGCAAAAACACTGGAGCAAAACTTCGAACTGATGGGCGGACTCCGACAATTCGAACTGCTCAACAAACTTATTTTAGTCGGGATCAGCCGGAAAGGCATGATCTGGAAAGCGCTGAACTCATCTCCCGAACAGGCGCTGAACGGCACAACGGCGCTGAATATGGCGGCATTGATGAACGGAGCGTCAATGTTGCGTGTGCATGATGTAAAAGAGGCGGTAGAAACGGTGGAGTTATTTACCAGGTTGCAATCAGCAAAAATTTGAAACTTGAAATTTG
>JAZKEZ010000212.1:2156-5134 GCA_040386675.1 Bacteroidota bacterium
AATTCCAAATTCCAAATTCCAAGAATGCTCCTTATGGGGAGCTAACTCATAACGCCGCCAAAAACCCCGGCGTATCCACTCCATCCGCATAATCCCACAACGCCGGTTGCTGCGCTTTTCCTAACGGCAGGTAACCGTTTCCGGTAACACACTGGATCTTGTTGCTGTGGTCGAGGATGTAATTCGTAATGTCTTCAGCCGAATCGTAGAATGAATAGTGGATCACGGATAATGGCGAGAAAAGCTCGTCGTGTTCCCGGATCATCAGGAAATTATTGTCGAGGAACGGGATCTGTTCCAGCAGGAAAATGGCGCGGTGGTATTCATAATTGTTCACGTACTTGTTGTGGTTGATCATGTCGCCGTACACCAGCATCGCCTCAAAAAATTCGTGGAAATTGTATCCCCTGGGCACCAGCAGATGCGAAACGTTCCGGCAACCCATACCGAAATAGGTAAAAATATCGTCGCCCAGCAGCTCCAGTTCTTCTTTGGTTTCGTTGCCGGTAAGTACTGCCAGTGAAGTGCGGTTCTTGCGGATCACGTGTGGATATTTCCCGAAATAATGCTCGAAATACCTTGAGGTATTGTCGCTTCCGGTGGCAATTACCGCATCGAAATTCTTCAACGGACCTTCGGCGATGGTGATCAGTTCCTTCAAGCGAGCATCTGTTTCGCCGAGCAAGGTGATGACTGCTTTCATCAGCACCTCATCGTCGGACGAAAGTTTTACCAATGCCCGGTGACCGGTTGCCAATACGGAGATCAGGTCGTGGAAACCCACCAGCGGAATGTTTCCGGCCATGATGATCGCCACCGTTTTCGGATGTTGTGAAGCGGGCATGGACTCAAACCAGGCGGAAAGATTTTCCGGTGTAAGCAGGTCTGACCAGGCCAAAAGAGATTTTTTGACATTTTTTTCGGTAAACCATGGATTTTTGATCTCCGCCATCCGCAAAATACCGTCTAATCTTTCTGCCGGACCCGATAGCTCCGATGTACCGTCAAAATGCCTGTCATTATTGGAAACAGTTCTGAAAATGTGCCCAATTTCTGTTAATGCGGCAATAAACCAATCTCTTTTCATGTATGTATGAATCAATGACTTATAAAAGTCTACTTTAAAAATAGGTTAACAACAAGCTAAAATTCCTACTTTTGCAGCAGGAAAATTGACGCGCAAAATTACGACAGGAAATGGCAATAATGATTACCGATGAGTGCATCAACTGTGGTGCCTGTGAACCGGAATGCCCGAACAACGCAATTTACGAGGGTGGAGCCGAATGGAAATTTGCCGACGGAACCTCTCTGAATGGAGAAATCACTACTCCTGAGGGAGTAACTGAAGATGCAAACAGCCTTCATGAACCAAAAAGCATGGATGTGTATTATATCTCACCGGATAAATGCACCGAATGTGTTGGTTTTCACGACGAGCCTCAGTGTGCGGCCGTATGTCCGGTAGACTGTTGCGTTGACGATCCTGATTTCAGGGAGTCGGAAGAAGCACTCCTTGCGAAGAAAGACTTTATGCACATTTAATAAAACCACCAACAAAATCGCTTATGCTTTCAGGGTTTTTGCATTCGCGAGTATTGATTCTGCTTTGTTCATTTTTGTTGGTATTAAGGTCCTCCATTGCCCAGATCGGTGCGGTGGAGGACTCTGTTTTTGTATACCGCTCGCTTACCTTTAAAGCAAAAACAGACAGTACCCGACTGGCGGCCAATGATTCAGTACGCGCATTCTTATTCAGAGCATTCCAGGACGAAAAATCCTTTGATTATCCGTTCGGTAAGCTGAAAGCGTTTTCCATAATCAACCTTTCCGATCGCAAAACCAGGCTCATTACCTGGAACGTGGAACTGGGCGATTATAGCCAGAAATTATACGGACTGGTAGTCCAGAAGCAAAAAGGCAAACCCGTGGTCACTGAACTGATCAATTCAGAGAAAGTAACTACCGACTGGGAACGCAAGACTTCCGGGGCTTCCAACTGGTTAGGTGCACTGTATTACGAGGCGATCCCTGCCGGACCGAAGAACACTTTCATCTTACTTGGCTGGCGTGGAAACGACCGGCTTACCTCACAAAAGGTAGTCGATGTGTTCTATTTTGAGAACAACGAACCGAAATTCGGCATGCCGATCATCCAGCACGGGAAAAATGAGAAATACCGGGCTATCTTCACCTACCCTGCCGACATTAAATTCTCGCTCGAATACGACAGGAAAAACAAACAGATCGTTTTTGACCGCGTTGGTCCCACAAAGCCTCAGTATGCGGGGAATTATGCTTTTTACAGCATTACCTCGGATTTTGATGCGTATAAATCAGAAAACAACCGATGGATATTAGTGCAGGACGTAAAGCCCACCATGCCGGAAAGAGAAATCAAAAAACCTTTCATCGCACCGGGAGTACGAAAACCCTGATTTTCCTGCTTCTTAGCTTTCTTTCCACGACCATTTCCGCTCAAACTGGTCAGCTTGAAGTTTCCGCTACCGACAACCAGGAATTCTTTATCGCGCTCGACGACAGCCTGGTTTCGAACAAATCTGCGAGAAAACACATCATTAACCGGGTTCCGTACGGTGAGCATTCGCTGTGGATCGTTCTCGACAGACTCTACATCAACCAGCGTTTCGACATTACACTAACTGAAGAGAAACGCTACATCTTCCAGGTTGGCTTCAGCGATGGTAAACTGAGCCTGTTGCCGGTAGGACTGGCGAATGTCGACACGGTATCAAAGGTAATCCGGAAACCGGTAAAAAAGGGAGCGTCGGTAAAACCTGAACCTGTGTATGGCCGGACTGTTCCTGGAATTACGCTCGACAGCCTTCTTTTTCTTGGACAGATGCAGGATTATTCCGGGAAGTTGGGCTGCCGCGGTGCATATGGTGATCTGTCTTTTCGCGAGTCTGTAAAACAGATCAAATTGCTTGATTTCGAAAGCGAGCGACTTTCGGTAG
>JAZKEZ010000213.1:0-7451 GCA_040386675.1 Bacteroidota bacterium
TTATCTGCCGGTTTTCCTGGTTTCTCTTACAGCCTTGTTATGGGTGCTCCAAATGATCCGGCGCAGTTCGGTATTCGAGAAATACCGCGCAGCCTACATGACTCATCCCCAACTCGTCATCCACATCACCCCCAAAGACGACGACCAGGAACACCCAACCGACTAACCACACTCTTCTTTCTCCACTCTTCTCTCTCCACTCTCCTCTCTCCTCTCACCAACTTCTTACTTCTTAATTCTTACCTCTTACTTACCTTACATCAATGCCCATCCTTTCCCCGTGGCCTAATTTTGGCTCAATAAATAACAGCAGATCATGAAACGGAAGGAATTTTTAAAGAAGTTTCCATTAGGAGTCGGTCTCATGGGAACCGGGATTTTCGCCGCAACCGCTGCGGGAGAATCGTTGGTCACCAATGATATCGATGAGCTGAAAAGTCTTGAGATCATCGGATTTGAACATTTACCCAATACAACATCAACCATTATGGCATCTACCATCCTTCACAAAGCAGACACCAGGGGCCACGCCAATCACGGCTGGCTCGACAGTCATCACACCTTCAGTTTTGCCAACTATTATAACCCGGAACGCATGCATTTTGGTGTACTCAGGGTGCTGAACGACGATGTGGTCGAAGCCGGGAAAGGTTTTGGGAAACATCCGCACGATAACATGGAGATCATTTCCATTCCGCTTGAAGGCGACTTGGAGCACAGTGACAGCATGGGAAATGTGCAGACCATCCGCGACGGAGATATCCAGGTGATGAGCGCCGGCTCGGGGATTACGCATTCCGAGTACAACCGCAACCAGGATAAGTCCGTAAAATTCCTGCAGATCTGGGTGTTCCCGAACAAGCGCGATGTGCAGCCAAGATACGACCAGCTGAGCCTGGATAAGAGCCAGCGTCACAACAAATTGCAGCAGGTACTTTCTCCGAATGCGGAAGATGAAGGTGTCTGGATCCACCAGGATGCATGGTTCCATTTGGGTACATTCGACCAGGGAGCCGGAGCCGATTACCAGTTGAGAAAGAAAGGAAACGGTATATATGCCTTTGTACTGAAAGGCGAATTCACCATTGCCGGACAGGTAGTAGGTACCCGCGACGGATTCGGGATCTGGGACGTGGAGAAGACCACTCTCGAGGCAAGAACGCCGGGCTCGGAAATCCTGCTCATGGAAGTTCCTATGCAGTTGTAAATTAACCGCGAAGAACGCGGGGTTTTTTCGCAAAGGCCGCAAAGCCGGCAAATCCTTTGCGGCTTTTGCGTAACTTCTTTGTGCTCTTTGCGGTTAAACTTTTTTAAATTTCAATCCATATGGCCATCATCACCGCCAACATCGGCACAGACAACTACACCACCACCATACGAGCTGGAAACAACACCATCGTTTCTGACGAAGATGCAAAATCAGGCGGAAAAGATCTGGGACTAAATCCGATGGAACTGATTGCTGCGGCATTGGGTTCATGTACCTGCATCACCCTGAAAATGTATGCGCAGCGAAAAGAGTACAAGCTGCTTTCTGTAGAGGTAAAAGTAGATTTCAATCGTGATGTGGAAGCCAATTTCAGCAATGTACAGCGCGATATTGTCCTTACCGGCGACCTTACCCAGGCACAGAAAGACCGGCTGCTGCTCATTGCCAATCGCTGCCCGGTGCATCAAACGCTAACCCATACCATAAGTATCAGTACCAAAATAGTATGAGCGACGAAACCATAAAACACTACACTAACGGCGAGATCACCATTGTGTGGCAACCCGGAAAATGTGTGCATTCTACCATCTGCTGGAAGGGACGTGAAGGATTACTTCCCGTATTCGACCCGCGCCGCCGTCCGTGGATCGATCCTGCAGCCGCAGAAACCGAACGGATCATTCAGCAGGTAGAGCGATGTCCGAGTGGGGCGTTGAGTTATTTTGTGAATGGGCAGTAGGAGCGCAGTAGGAGGTCCCTCGCTGCGCTCGGGATGACGACCTTCATTCAAGATGACGACGCTCGTTCGAGATTACGCGCTTCGTAAGAGATAATCCCATCACTTCCTTCGGGATGACGCACCTTCGTATTAGCAAACTCCCCCAGTTCTTAACTCTTAGTTCTTACTTCTTAACTTCTGTTATATCGGTTCCGGTATTCCACCGGCGACAAGCCCGTAACTTTCCTGAATACCGTTCTAAACGCTTTCATGTCGGTGTAGCCAACTTCGTACATCAGTTCGTTTACACTTTTGCGGCTGCTTTCCAATCCCTTTTTGGTGGCCTCGATCTTTACCCGCTGAATGTATTCGATTGTAGTATTATTGGTCGCTTTCTTAAAACGGCGCTCAAGGCTCCGGCGGCCAACAGCCACTACATCCGACAATTGTTCGACAGAAATGCGCTGGTGTACGTTGTGTTCAATAAAATCCTGTGCTTTTTTGACCGCATCGTCGCCATGCCCGGTTTGTCCCTGGAACATGATGTAAGCCGACTGGTTGCTGCGGTTCATCTCGATGGCAAAATATTTCGCGGCCCGGATCGCCATTTCACGACTGGTATATTTTTCTACCAGGTACAACAGGAGATTCCAGTAAGAAGTCGCGCCACCGCTGGAATATAGTCCCTGTATTTCAGTAATGATAGTTCCATCCACCAGTTCCACTTCCGGAAACATGGTGCGGAAACGATTCGCCATGAGCCAATGAGTAGAGCATTGTTTTCCATTAAGCAATCCGGTAGATGCAAGCAGGAATGCGCCAAGACAAAGGCTGGCCACTTCTGCTCCCTGTTTGTATTGCGTGGTGATCCAGTCTTTTAAGCCGGCATTGTTTTCCAGTGCAACGGTAAGATCGCCGGCAAGTGCAGGTACAAAAATGAGGTCAGTGCGGTCTATTTCGCTGATCAATGCGTCGGTATGTACCGAAAACTTTCCGTTATGCAGCCTTACTTCCCGGTGTAAACCCACGAGCTGAATATCGAAAAAGGGAGGCTGGCCTTCGGCTTCTAAAAACTGGTTTACCGCAGAGAATATCACACGGGGATCGTCGATCGCCGCGAGTACTGCGTCGTTGGGAACAAGAATCGAAATATGCTTCATGCACTGAGAGATGTGGGGTAAACAAATTTAACCGGTTAATCTTCGGAAACAACTCTTCAATTCATGGTTGGTGCAATGCTATTCCGAAAGGCTTGATATTTTTGTGAACTAATGGCAAAAAAGAAAAGTGACGCTGAGGCTGTTCAGGAATTCATGTCTGCACTGGATCATCCCTTTAAAACAGAACTCGAACTGCTGAGGCAGATCATCCAGACATCCGGACCCAACTTGCAGGAACGGGTGAAATGGAATTCTCCCAGTTTTCACCATAACGGGGTTGATCTTTCCGCATTCAATCTCAGGCAAACCGGTTTCCTGCAATTGATCCTGCTGTTTCCAAAAGAACTGATTCCCGATCCGCAGGGAATTATGCTTGGTTCCTGGAAGGACAGGCGTGAGGTGAGGTTTGGGTCTGTAAAAGAGGTAGAGGAGAAGAGGGAAGCGTTGGGGGAGATTGTAAGGGGGTGGTTAGAAGGGAGATGAGAGTGGAGAGATGAGAGTGGAGAATGGAAAATTGAAAGAGGAGAATGGAGTGGTATTAAATAAAAACGCCCCGAAAATTTTTCGGGGCGTTTTTTTATGAGTGCGTTGGAGATTACTTAAGTGTGCAAGTCCAGTCTTCGATTCCGTCTTCAGCGTTACGGCCTTCGGTCTGGTATTCGTTACACTTGTCTTCAGCTTTCTTCTTGGTGTCTTTGATCTCGTACTTCATCTCGTTTTTAGTACCGGTTAGTTCGTCCAGTGCAGCGCTGCTGCAAGCACAGGTACGGTCTTTCTTACAAGAAACGGTGGCGATTGCCATCATCGCAACAGCGACAAATAGTAAGGGTTTTCTCATTGTTTTAGGTTTGTTTGATTTATCGGCGCAAATATACAATTGATTTGAAAATCGCATCATTTTCAGTCACATATTTTGCTTAGTTGCAGGTAGTTAAACTGATCTCCTATGCGGTAATGCTTAACGTTGTTGTTTTCCAGGGTAAAGACAGCCGGCAGTTGCGGGCCGCATTCATGGAAAAAAGAAGTGTCGGCAAGCAGGGTGTGCGGAATGGTGATCTTCCTTCCGTTGGTAAACTGGGAAACCTGCTCTGCATTTCCCTGGAACACAGCTTTCAGCTGGATGTTTTCCGGCAGTTGCTTTTTACTGGCTACGATTTGGTGATACAGCAGGTAGCAATGCGGACAGCCGCTGTCGAAATAAAACAGGTAACCCGGTTCATTGCTGTCGAAGCCAGCGCGTTTTATCTGCTTGTTCAATCCGGTAGGGAATTCCTGTTCGAGGTTCGTAAAGTCCTGGTAATACACAGGTTTGATAAGGAAGCAGAGCACGATCGCTGCTGCAAAAATGCCAATACGCAGGTAAAATCCGTTCACGTCTTTCTTCAACCACCGTCCCGAGGAAATGGTGAACGCGAAACCGGCGGCAACCAATAGGTATATGGTGATGCGGCTGAATACATTGAAAAACACCGGACTGATCCAGTTGTTCAGGTCTCTACCGGTAGGGAAGCCGAGAATAGATTCGGTCATAAAGACCAGTAAAATAAATGACAGTAAAGGGATAAAAAGAAAATCGCTCGCAGGTTTGATGAGGCGGTAAATCAATGCGGTTGCACAAATGCCAAGGGCCAGGCGCCAGAGAATGGTTACCAGTAACCAGCCGATTCCCCATTGGGCGAGCACACATTCAGCAGTAAAAGATTGTTTCGCCAGGAAAAACAACCAGCAGCCTAATCCCGTAGTGGCGATCAGGGCAGACAAAAAGGAGGGGATACGAATCATGGTACAAAAAAAGGCAAAAAAAAGCCCCGGATGTCCGGGGCCTTAGTATCTATGTTGGCGAACTGATTACTTAAGTTTGCACTCAACTTTAGTTGCACCTGAAGTAACAGATCCAGACTCGCAAGAATCTTTAGCTTTCTTCTTAGTTTCTTTGATTTTTCCTTCAGCACTTGTAGTGGTAGTCTGACCGTTGAAAGTAGTAGTAGAAGTACAAACACAAGTGTGGTCTTTCTTACAAGAAACTGCTGCGATTGCAAATACTGCTACTGCAGCGATAAGGGTAAGTTTTTTCATGGTTTTAGTTTGTTTGATTTGATTCGAAGCCAAAAGTAGAAACTTCCCTTTATCCCCAAATGCATGAACCCGGGGGCCCGATTTTCATCGCTCAATAATATCGCTCTTTGTGACCGTCCGGGCGACCGTGCTTCATCATGCACTTTTTCAAATTTAACAAGGCGAACAAAATTCTCTATTAAAATTATAGACTAAACATAATGTTAAAAATCTTATGATTTAGCTTTTCAATAATAGAAGTGAACATTTCAGAAAAAATGTGCAAATAATCACAAAATGGGGTGCATTTTACTCCTCAATCCTCAATGACTGGTGTCTTCTGAAATTGATGGAAGTGTTGATGTTATTGGTTTTATACGGCATTTGCCGTATGGATTTCAATCCTAAAAAGGTTTAATGTGGCGGTGGCACGCACTTAAGTGTTGAATGTCAGGACTTCAATTGTAATTCGTGCCTACCGGGAAAACCTGAATACGTCTAAATAGTTCTGCTACAGGTTCTAATTACCCTCATTTACCCATTTGCACTTCTCATTCATGAGTTTTCGGTGGATTGATCTCGTCGAGTGTGATCGGTATGTACTTCCGGGTTTTGAAAAAGGTAAAGGCTACGATCCCTAACGTCATGCATCCTCCAAAAAGCACGGCTCTTACCGTTCCGAGTATACTCGCCGCAGTTCCGGATTCGAAATCCCCGATCTCGTTAGATGAACTGATGAACATCGAGTTTACTGCCGAAACCCTTCCGCGCATTTCGTCGGGTACCATGAGCTGCATGATGGTTCCACGGATCACGACGCTCACACTATCGAACGCTCCCTGGGTAAACAGGAAAAACAGCGTGAGGTAAAAACTGGTGGACAGGCCAAAAGCTATGATCGAAAGTCCGAAACCGGCAACGGCAATCAGCAGGTTTCGCCACGGACGGCCCATCGGACTGTATTTCGACATGACCAGCATGGTAATTACGGCTCCGGATGAGATCGCTGCGCGCATCAGTCCGAGTCCTTCCGCTCCCACGTGCAGTATCTCATGTGCGAAAACCGGTAGCAGGGCCACCGCTCCGCCAAAGAATACCGAGAAAAGATCGAGGCTTATCGCGCCAAGCATCAGTCGGTTGCTGAACACGAAGTTCAGTCCTTCACCTACACTTTTCCAGATGTTCTCTTTCGGTTTGAACATCGCCGGGTATTTGCGGAGAAACTGCACCAGTATGAAGGCAGTGACAAGCAGGGCCAACACCACCGCGAGTGTAAACGTAATGCCCGAAACGCCGGGGATCAGGTTTTCAGAAAAGCCGTAGATCAGTCCACCGAGTGCCGGGCCGACAATTGAGGCGATCTGCCAGCTGGTAGAACTCCAGGTGCTGGCATTGGCATAATGCTCTTTCGGTACGCTGTGGGCAAAAATGGTAAAAGCCGCCGGACCGTAGAAAGCACGCGCTACGCCGTTCACAAAGATCATTGAGAAGATAATTGGTACGATCCAGTGCGCCGGGATGCTGGCCGCCATGCTGTTCATCGTCGCAATAAACATCACCAGCGTAGAAAGCAGTACCGAAGAATAAATGAACTGGAGCATTTTCTTTTTCTCCGATTTGTCGGCGATGTAGCCGCCGTACAGCGAAATCCCGATCGCAGGAATGGCCTCACACAACCCCAGTAAACCAAGGGTGAACGGGTTCCTTGTGAGCTGGTACACATAAAATCCCAGGATCACGATCTGCATCTGGTATGCAAAAGTGAAGAAGAAACGAATACCTATATATAACCTGAAATCCTTGAATCTTAAGGCGGCGAATGAATCTTTTGCGGCGGCCATCGGTGTTTTTTGAGGCGTCAATATTACTGGACATTTGTCAAAACTTTTGCCAATTCGCGAATAATGAAGGAACTTAATCGGAAAGCTTTTTGCTTGTACTTTAAGGCGTATCAACGCTGACTGTTCAACCTCCACAGAACCATGACCGAAAAACTACTCGTGCTTGTCCTCCTGGCGCTTACTGCGGTGCAAACACAGGCGCAACAGCTGGTTGGGTCGGTTCCCATGGAGTTTACCCGGAACATCTGTTTCATTCCGATTCGGGTAAACGATTCCCCGGACACACTTTATTTTATGTTTGACAGCGGTGCCAGCGGAACTCTCATCGATTCGGCCGCTGCCCAAAGAACCGGGATCGTTGCCTATGCCAGCGTTAGAAACGTAGGTGCCACGGGCGAAACAACGGCCGGTGCTTCACAGGGCAACCGCATTCATATCGGCGATGCAGAATTTGCCAACGTCGGACT
>JAZKEZ010000213.1:7461-8075 GCA_040386675.1 Bacteroidota bacterium
TGTTCAGTCGCAACGTGCTGGAATTGAAGCACGACGAAATGCTGATGAACATTTACTCAGGTTTGCCTGAACCAATAGATTACCCGATGCAGCTGGCGATAGAGGACCGGTACCGGAAAGTGCTGGTCGAGGTGCCCCTGGTGCTACGTAACAAGAAAAAGGTAAAAGCCAGGCTGATGTTCGACTCCGGATCAATGAGCGAACTGCGGCTGTATGCTCCATTCGTGGAGAAACACCACCTGTACGACAGTTCGCGGACCTACACTCCCATTAGCGAAGGCGGCTCGACCGGTGATGTGAGTATCAACCTGGTAGATACGCTTGGCGCACTGATCATAGGCAGCAGCAGGATCAATGCGCCACAGGCTGTGCTTTGCAAGCCTTCTGTGCACAACGATCCGGCTATCGACGGATTGATCGGTAACCTGGTCTGGAAGCGGTACAATGTGCTGATTGATTTGAAGAACCGGCGGTTGCATTTGAAGTCTATTGAGGCTGGCGGCGCAAAGGTCTCAGAGCTGAAGATTAAACGATCAGTTCTGCAAGGTCGATGATACCCTGTTTGTCATTGTTACTTTTTTATAAAAAGTAACGCAAAAACTGTCGCTGCTTTT
>JAZKEZ010000214.1:0-2436 GCA_040386675.1 Bacteroidota bacterium
GCTCGAACTCGGAAATACCGAATTGCAGGAGCACGACGTACACGTGAACCAGGTGTTTTTCGACCTGCATGATGTGGAAATGCTGATGCCGGTAAAAGTTGGCGACTACACCGATTTCTATTCGAGCATGGACCACGCCACGAACGTTGGTAAAATGTTCCGCGATCCGGCCAATGCGCTGCTGCCCAACTGGAAACATCTTCCGGTAGGCTATCACGGCCGCGCATCTTCGATCATTCCTTCAGGTATTCCCGTTCGCAGGCCAAAAGGACAGTTCAAGAGTGCAGATATGGAAAAGCCGGCCTTCGGACCGTGTAAAAACCTGGATTTCGAGCTTGAGGTGGCTTTTGTCACCTACCCCGGAAAGCCAATGGGAGAAAGCATTTCGACCGCAGAAGCCGAGAACTACATCTTTGGAATGGTGCTGTTCAATGACTGGAGTGCACGCGACATCCAATCGTGGGAATACGTTCCGCTCGGGCCGTTCCTGGCCAAAAACTTCGCCTCATCAGTCTCTCCGTGGATCGTTACACTGGATGCGCTTGAACCGTTCAAAACCAGCGGTCCGGTACAGGATCCGGAGGTATTACCGTACCTGGGTTTTGAAGGAAACTGGCACTACGACATTAATCTTGAGGTTGATATAATCCCCGAAAACAACTCAGGATCAACAGTTTGTAAATCAAACTATAAACATATGTACTGGAACCTGGTACAGCAACTGGCGCACCATACCGTAAACGGCTGCAACATCAACGCTGGCGATATGATGGCATCGGGAACGATCAGCGGACCGGAGGAAAACAGTTTTGGTTCGATGCTTGAGATCACCTGGAGAGGCGAACGCCCGATCACCCTGGCCGACGGAACACAACGTAAATTCATCAACGACGGAGATACCGTTGCGATGAGAGGATGGAGTGAGACGAACGGCGTGAGAGTGGGATTTGGATCGGTTGAGGCGAAAGTGTTGCCAGCCAATTGATTACAAATTTCAGATTACAAGTTTCAAATTCAGATTCTACAAGTCCAATTTGAAATCTGGAATTTGAAATACCAAAGAAGGACCACCATCTCAATTTTTTGATTGAACAGACCGTAGCAGAATGACAACAATACCAATAGATCTTGAGAAAGAGCGACAGGAGATCCTGAAAGCATATAAAGGCCTGCTGAAGGCCTGTAAGAAAGTACGTGACAAAGGCGACACCAAGCTGATCCGCAAGGCATTCGACATTGCTGTTGATGCCCACAAGGACATGCGTCGCAAATCGGGTGAGCCTTACATTTATCATCCCATTGCCGTTGCGCGGATCACTGCCGAAGAGATCGGACTGGGTACTACTTCCATCATCTGCGCGCTGCTTCACGATACCGTTGAAGACACTGATATTACGCTGGATGATGTGGAACGCTGGTTCGGGAAGAAAGTGCGCCGCATTATCGACGGACTGACCAAGATCTCGGGGATATTCGACCAGACTTCATCGATCCAGGCGGAGAACTTCCGCAAAATGCTGCTAACCCTTTCAGATGATGTAAGGGTGATCCTGATCAAGCTTGCCGACCGGCTGCACAACATGCGGACGCTCGACAGCATGGCGAAAGACAAGCAGCTGAAGATTGCCAACGAGACGCTTTTCCTTTATGCTCCCCTCGCCCACCGTCTGGGACTTTACGCTGTGAAAAGCGAGCTGGAGGATCTGGCGCTGAAGTTTACCGAACCGGAACTCTACACTGAAATTACCGAGAAACTCGAGAAATCGAAGGCCGTCCGTAACCGCTTCATCTCGGCTTTTTCTGCCCCGATCAAACGCGACCTGGAAAAACAGGGATTTACCTTCGAAATTAAAAGCCGGACCAAATCCATCTATTCCATCTGGAACAAGATCAAGAACAAGAACATTCCTTTCGAGGAGATCTATGACCTGTTTGCGATCCGCATCATCGTGGAAAGCGATTACGACCGCGAGAAATCAGAATGCTGGAAGGTCTATTCTGTAGTAACCGATCTGTACCAGCCAAGTCCGGACCGTCTGCGCGACTGGATCTCATCGCCCAAAAGCAACGGTTACGAATCGCTGCATACTACGGTAATGTCGCCTACGGGTAAGTGGGTTGAGGTTCAGATCCGTACGCAGCGGATGGATGAAATTGCCGAAAAAGGATACGCCGCACACTGGAAATACAAGGAAAAAGGCACGCAGGACCGCGAAAGTGCGCTCGACCACTGGCTGGGCAAGATCCGTGAATCGCTGGAGAATACCGATGCCGGTGCGCTCGATTTTATTGATGATTTTAAGCTGATTTTCAATGGCGATAAGCGTTATGTCTTTTTGCAGGTTGTCTTTTTGCTGGTTGTCTTTTTGTAAATTATCTTTCTGCAAGCTATCTTTTTGTTGCTGGTCTGTTTGCATGGCGCTTTCCTCTGTAAAA
>JAZKEZ010000214.1:2446-6518 GCA_040386675.1 Bacteroidota bacterium
CGGTGGCGACCTGAAAAAACTCCCGAAAGATTCGACAGCACTCGATTTTGCCTTTGAGATCCACTCACAGGTAGGTTCGCACTGTCTTGGGGCAAAAGTGAATAACAAGCTGGTTCCGTTGAGTTTCAGGCTGAAAAGCGGCGACCAGGTAGAGATCATCACTTCCAAAAAGCAAACGCCGAAAGAAGACTGGCTGAAATACGTGGTTACGGCAAAAGCCAAGTCACGCATCAAAGACCTGCTCAAAGAAGAAAAGAAACGCATTGCGCTGGAAGGCAAAGACATCCTGCACAAGAAATTCGATAATCTTAAAATTCCGTTCAGCAGCGAGAACATTACCATTGTTGAAAAGCTGTTCCACGAGGACAGTACACAGGAATTGTACTTCAAGATTGCGAAGAACAAGATCAACCTGAATAAACTCAAGGAAATGCCGGTTGTCAACGGAAGGATCAAACTTCCCGAGGAACACAAGCCTGAGATAAAGACCGGCAACAGCGAGGAAATGCTTGAGATGCTTTCGCGCGGCAAGGGAAAAGACAAGGTGATCGTACTCGGCGATACCGATTCGAGCTTCGACTACAAGCTGAGTCCATGCTGCAACCCGATCCCGGGCGATAAGGTATTCGGCTTCCTGACGATCAACGAAGGCATCAAGATCCACCGGCTGAATTGTCCGAATGCCGTGCAGCTGATGAGCAATTACGCCTACCGCATCATCCAGGCCAAATGGAACAGCGATAATGAGGTCGAATTCCTGGCCGGCGTGAAGTTCAAGGGTATTGACGATATCGGTCTTGTACACCGCATCACGTCTACGATCTCTAACCAGATGAACATCAACATGCGCTCGATCAGTTTTGAGAGCAATGATGGAATTTTTGAAGGAAAGATCGTACTGTATGTCAATGATACTGACCACCTTCAGCGACTGACCAGTGAACTGAAAAATATATCGGGAATATACTCTGTAGAACGGGTAGAGGTAGAATGATTACTACTATATTTGCCCCTTCTGATTTTTAAAGATTGTAATGAAAGTAGACGTATTACTGGGTCTTCAGTGGGGAGACGAAGGAAAAGGAAAGATTGTCGATGTCCTTACCCCTAAGTACAATGTGATCGCCCGTTTCCAGGGTGGTCCGAATGCCGGTCACACACTGGAATTCAACGGTATAAAGCACGTTTTACATACGATCCCGTCGGGAATTTTCCGCGACAATGCCATGAACGTCATCGGGAATGGTGTAGTGATCGACCCTGTGATCTTTAAAAAAGAGATCGACAGTCTGAAGGCAATGGGTGTAGATGTAAAATCGCGCCTGCTGATCTCTAAAAAAGCCCACCTCATCCTCCCTACTCACCGTTTACTGGATGCAGCAAGCGAGGCCGACAAAGGAAAGACCAAGATCGGATCGACCCTGAAAGGGATCGGACCGACCTACATGGACAAAACCGGCAGGAACGGTCTGCGCATCGGGGACATCTTTACCGAAGGATTCAAAACAGCATACAACAACCTGGTAGACAAGCACAAACGCTTGCTTAGTTTCTACCAGTTCGATTATAACCTGGATACTCTTGAGCCAACCTGGTTCGAAAGCCTCGAAACCATTAAGGAACTCACTGTTGTAGACAGCGAGCACTACCTGAATGGAAAGATCCAGGCCGGGGAAAGCATTCTGGCCGAAGGCGCGCAGGGATCACTGCTCGACATTGATTTCGGGACTTATCCGTTCGTTACCTCATCAAACACCGTTACTGCAGGCGCCTGCACCGGGCTTGGTATCGCTCCAAACCGCATCGGCGAAGTGATCGGGATCTTCAAGGCTTACTGTACCCGTGTGGGCAGTGGTCCGTTCCCAAGCGAATTACACGACGAAGTAGGTGAAAGACTGCGTGAAAAAGGACACGAATTTGGCGCAACTACCGGCAGACCACGCCGTTGCGGCTGGATCGATCTTCCTGCACTGAAATACGCCATCATGATCAACGGGGTTACCCAGTTGTGCATGACCAAGGCCGACGTGCTGAGCAATTTCGAAAGCATCCGCGTGTGTACGCACTACAACTACGAAGGCAAAGTGGTAGATTATCTTCCGTTCGACATCACCGGCGAGCAGGTAACTCCTGTGTATATTGATTTCAAAGGATGGTCGAAAGACCTTACCGGCATTACCCGTCTTGAGGAACTTCCTGAGGAGTTGAACGAGTACATTGCTTACCTGGAGCGCGAACTGAATGTTCCGATCACTTTTATCTCTGTAGGTCCAGACCGCAGCCAGACCCTGATCAAAGAAAAGGTAACCGCCTAAAAAATTGCGAGGCGAATGACAGCCATCACCCGACGATATATCCCATTTTCAAAAGCCCCTTCGGTACTACCGGAGGGACTTTTTTTTACCCGTAGGTCGGTACTGACCGCACTGTTGCTCTTGCCTGCCCTTTGGGGATTCGCGCAGGCAAAGAAAACACCCGAACCTCCCGGGAAAAAGATCGAAATCATTCATTCCGACCGGATCAGTTTTGATCAGTCCATCAATGCCGATGCGCAAATGCTGGTAGGTAATGTTCAGCTTGAGCATAACGGAGTTAATATGTTCTGCGACAGCGCATTGTTCTTCCAGGGTTCAAACAAACTGGAAGCCTACGGAACAGTAGAACTAAACCAGGGTGATACGCTGTACCTCTTTAGCGACAGCCTGTTTTATAACGGGAATATCCGCCAGGGAAAAGCCATGGGGAATGTACTGATGCAGGAAAAAGAGACCGACCTCACTACCGATGTTCTGTTGTACAACGCTATCAAATCGGAAGCGTATTACACCACCGGCGGTAAGATCGTATCGAAGAAAAACAAGAATGTACTGACCAGCATTCGAGGCACCTATGCTTCGCGGCTGAAGATGTTTTACTTCAAGGAACGCGTGCAGCTCACCAACCCGGAGTATACCATGAATACCGATACGATGGATTACAGTTCGAGGACCGAAACCGCGTTCTTCTTCGGTCCTACCGTGATCAAATCCGACAAAAACCTGCTGTATGCTGAAAACGGCTGGTACAATACCAAAACCGACCGGGCGAGTTTCAAGGAAAAGTCATTCATGATCAGTAACGATCAGAAACTGGAGGGCGACAGCCTGTTTTACGACCGTGACAAAGCTTACGGCGAGGTATTCAAAAACATCACCATTACCGATACCGTCAACAAATTCCTGATCTACGGCGACTACGGCATCCATTTCGAGAACGAGAAACGCTCGATGATCACCAAACAACCAAAGGCGGTCAAGCTGTTCGAGGCCGATAGCTTATACATGAAAGCCGACACCATTTACGCCATCGAAGACTCGGCGGGAATGAAAACCGTAGTAGGTTACCACAACGTCGCCTATTTCAAGAACGACATGCAGGGCGTTTGCGACACCATTGTATATTCCGAAGCAGACAGCTCGATCACTATGCTGAGCAAACCGATCGTGTGGAACGAGGAAAACCAGATCACCGGTCACACCATTATCCTGTACAACGACGGCAAGAACCCGAAGGAAATGTACATCAACAAGGATTCATTCGTCACCCAGCTGGTCGACACGATCGACAACCAGTATAACCAGGTGAAAGGCCGCGAGTTGTTCGGTTATTTCAAGGATGGTGAGCTTTACAAAGTGTACATTTCAGGAAATGGCGAAACCATATTCTACATCCAGGAAGATGCCACCGACACCACTCAAACCGACACCAGTAAGCAGGACGTTAAAGAACTGATCGGGATCAATAAAGCCACCTGTTCCAACATCACCCTTACCCTCGAAAACAGTCAGCTGAAAACCATCAGTTTCGCCGTAGATCCTGTGGCGACAGCGATGGCGGTAGATAAACTGGGAAGCCCGGAATTGCTGCTCAAGAACTTCAAATGGGAAGGCGATCGCCGGCCAATGAGCAAGGACGAGATCATGAAGCGGGAGTTTGTGCCGGAGCCGGTGGTGGTGCCGGTGAAGCCGAAGAAGGCGGTGAAGGAAAAAAAGAAGAAGAAATAAACGTTGTAGAGGTTAGTACTTGGGGGTCC
>JAZKEZ010000215.1:0-2806 GCA_040386675.1 Bacteroidota bacterium
CATAAGTAACAACCTGGCGGCTTATACCGCTTACCTGAACCAGGGAGGAACCTTTCTTACCAACGATTACGCCGCTATTTATTACACCAATTATTTCGGCATGGCACCAGGAAACTACATTTACAACGGTGACCTTGTAACTAATGCTCTACCAGGGGCAGCCGCCGCTCAGGGACTTCCTTCGTCGTTTGCCTTTGATTACAACGGCGGTATCGTAATGGCCCCGCCAACAGGGACTGGTACAGACAACATTTTAACCAGTAATACCTATTACTCAGCCCTGACATCAACAAACGTTGGTACCGGTAAAGCCTATTATTGCGCACACAATTATGGGGTGAGTAGTGTTCCTTTTGAAACGGTGCTGTCGAACATCATCAACAGTGCTTCGGGGAACGCCAGCTGGGCCACTATCAACCAGTATTCAGGAAACGTAGCAGCAGGTTCGTCGCAAACCGTTTATGTAAAAATAAAGAGTGAAGGACTTCAGAACGGAACCTATCGCTTTGTGGCCCAGATCAATACCAACGACCCATTGCATAAGCTGGTGAATTATCCTATTTCAGTTACTGTAAATGGTACTGCCGGTATTTCGGTAAGCTCTCCATGCGTGGCTTTTGGTTCGATCATGGAAAAAACAAAGAAAACCCTTGCCAAGGCCATTACCAACACCGGTTGTGATACCCTGAGAATTACCTCTTTTGTTTCTACAGATGCTGCTTACTCGGTTGCTCCTGCAACCTTTAATATTGCGCCAGGTAAAACAGATTCGGCATACATTACCTTCTATCCCCAGTCCACCGGTTCATTCCCTGCTACCATCACGGTAAACAGCAACGCCGGCAGTGCTTCGATCTGTGTAACCGGAACCGCCACACCGGCACCGGTAATTACCTCTAACCCGACTTCGGTAACTGTAAACCTCGGATCTTGTGACGAA
The DNA here is from genome assembly GCA_040386675.1 of Bacteroidota bacterium. GTDB lineage: Bacteria > Bacteroidota > Bacteroidia > Flavobacteriales_D > Luteibaculaceae > DASUEB01. The sequence goes on from JAZKEZ010000215.1 coordinate 941, forward strand.
GACCAGGCAAAGATCAACATCACATTAAGCAATACCGGTCAGAGTACACTGAACTGGACAAAGTACAACGTAAAGAAGTTGAGCGACCCGTTCGATTCCTATAACTACAATATCTGGTCGAACATCGGCGGTTACGTTGGAAACAGCTGTAACACCTACCAGGGCAGCGGTATGGAATTCTATTATTACGATCGCTATATGATCACCAATTCGTTCCCGGTTTATCTTGGTGAATTGTCGTTTTACCTTAAAACCGGCGGTTGCGATGTTGCTGAAGCAAGCAAAAAGATCAGGATTGCTTACAGCCTTAACGGAGGGTTCACCTGGGTAGACTTTATGGTCCTCGATCCTACAGCGTATGCAACCACATTCAGAAAAGTAGTGGCTACCATCCCGGCGGCGGCTTATTCCGGTGCGACCAGCTTTAAGATCTACCAGCCAACTCACGACGGGACTTACCTCGACACGTGGACCATGGATAACTTTGAGATTGCGGTGAGCGAAGTGGATTATAACACTGTACCAAACAGCGGTACCATCAGTGTTGGTGGCTCACGTTCACTGACTACCACCATTACCAACAACGGACTTACCGGCGGAACTTACTACGACACGCTTTACTTTGCGAGTAACGATCCGGTTAACCCGATCTACAGAGTGCCGGTGACCACTATCGTATCTTCTGTTCCCTGTGTTAACTATTCGTATGCAGTAGGCGGATGTTCAGGAGTGGTAAGCTTTAGCGACAGCACGAAAAATGCGGTGAGCACCTACAAGTGGACCTTCGGAGACGGCGGAACCTCGACTGACAAAAGCCCATCGCATTCATACACTGCAGCAGGAACCTACAGCGTTCAGCTGATTGCCTGTAACGGAAGCGGCTGCGACACACTTTCTAAAAACGTAGTCATTACCGGTGTAGGCGGACCAAAAGCAGCGTGTACTCCTGATGGATATACCTGCTGTGGATACGGTATCGAAACCGTGCTGATGGGAGACATCAACAATACTTCGACCGTAGGAAATCTTTACCAGGACTTCAGTTGTTCGAACAGTACCAATGTAAAGAGAGGTCAGACCTACAAACTTCGTGTATACACCGGCTATTCATACATGGACGGTGTGGTATGGGTCGACTTTAACAACAACGGAGCGTTTGCGACCAACGAAAGATTCGTGCTGACGTCTATTTCCGCTTACAGCATGGAAGCCAACATCGTGGTTCCTTCCACCGCCGTGCAAAACACCCCGCTCCGTATGCGTATCCTGACCGCTGATTACATCAGCACACCGGATCCGTGTTACATTACTTACGGGGAGTTCGAGGATTATTCACTGAACGTGACCAGCGGTGTCGGAATTGATGAGCAGTATCACACCGAAACACCGGTCAACATTTATCCGAACCCGGCAACTACCGCGATCAACATCTCCCTGGGTGAGCAGTTCCCGATAGACCAGGTAGACATCCTTGATGCGGTTGGCAGAATTGTTCTTACACAGAAAGAAAACGGGAATACCGCCTCACTTGTACAGGTTGGCGATCTTGCCAAAGGAAACTACATCGTGCGTATCACCTCTTCAGGCAATACGTATCACAGACAATTCTCCAAGCAGTAATTGTTGATTTGATTTAATTAAAAAACGCAGCTTCCGGGCTGCGTTTTTTGTTTCATAGGTTTACGAGGACTTTAGCTGTATACTCTGTACTCTCTTTGCGGTTAAATCACTTCACTTCACGATCTTGAAATTGAAATTGACTACCGGCGAATTCCAAAAAATAATAGCGTAACCTATAAAGGCACAGATTCAGGTCTGAATGAGTTTATGGATAGTTACGGCAACTTCACCAGAGAATATAATGCA
>JAZKEZ010000215.1:2816-20133 GCA_040386675.1 Bacteroidota bacterium
GGAGTAGCTGCTCAGTGCCCCGGCTGGTGGTAATGTCTCCGAGATCGATCACCGATTCCCAGCCGAACCAGGTTTTGAGCCAGTTTCGCACATCTTCTTTCGCTATCGGATCGTTGCCTGATAAAAAGAGGTCGTGCGAACCCGGTAACAGCGCCGGATCGACCATTATGGTGCAGTTTACCGTATTGAGGGTTTTCACCACCCTGGAAGCCGGGAAACGCTTCTGGATCTGTTCTCCGAGCGAATCAGTATTGCATATGGAAAGAAACGGCGGCAGTCCCTTGGAGAAATCGAGCGGGTTGGCCACATCAATGATCACTTTGCCAGCCAGGTTCTCCTCTCCTGCCGCTTCGAGTGCGGCAATACTTGCCCCGCCCTGAGTACAATTGAAGATCACTTCACCAAATGCAGCAGCTTCTGCAAACGTTCCGGTAGATGCCAGTTCTCCGGCCTGGTCGACCCAGGATAATGCCTTCGGATTATCTGCCGTTCGAGATCCAAGCATGATGCGGTGCCCGAGACTTACCAGTTTAGTTGCGATGGTCTGACCGGCAATACCGGTCCCTAAAATAGCGATGTTCATTTGTGGTGTGAGATTAATGACGGCGTTGAATAATAAAGATTGTGCCAAAGAAATGTATATTCGCTGCCCTAAAAACAATCGATTCCATGATCAACATTACACTTCCCGACGGTTCGGTGAGGCAGTATCCTGAAGGTACTTCTTCTCTTGCCATCGCAAAAAGTATCAGTGAAGGACTTGCCAGGAATGTACTGGCTGCAAAGGTTAACGGACAGGTGTGGGATGCCACGCGTGAAATTACATCCGACTCAACCCTGCAATTGCTGACATGGAACGACACGGAAGGAAAATCTACCTTCTGGCACTCTTCTGCCCACCTGATGGCCGAAGCGCTTGAGGCGCTTTATCCCGGGATAAAACTGGCGATCGGTCCGCCGATTGAAAACGGTTTCTATTACGACGTTGATTTTGGTGATACTCCGCTTTCTGACAAGGAATTTGAGAAGATCGAAGCCAAAATGCTGGAACTGGCGAAGCAGGACAATGCGTTTGTGCGTGCTGAAGTAAGCAAGGCCGATGCACTGTCACGTTACGAGAAGACCAACGACCAATACAAACTGGAACTGATCAACGACCTGCAGGATGGCAGCATTACCTTTTATACCCAGGGTAATTTTACCGACCTGTGCCGCGGACCACACATCCCGTCTACCGGTCCAATAAAAGCCATCAAGGTGTTGAGCCTTGCGGGTGCATACTGGAGAGGAAACGAGAAGAACAAGCAGCTAACCCGTTTGTACGGAATTACCTTTCCGAAAGCGCAGGAATTGAAAGATTACCTGGTGATGCTTGAGGAGGCCCGCAAGCGCGACCACCGCAAACTGGGTAAGGAACTGGAATTGTTCACTTTCTCTGAAAAAGTTGGCGCCGGACTTCCGCTGTGGCTTCCAAAAGGAGCGGCCATGCGCGAACGACTGATCAACTTCATGAAAACTGCGCAGGAAAAAGGCGGTTACCAGCAGGTAGCCACCCCGCACATCGGGAACAAGAACCTGTACATTACTTCCGGTCACTATGAAAAATACGGTGCCGACAGCTTCCAGCCGATCAAAACACCGGCCGAAGGAGAGGAGTTTTTCCTTAAGCCAATGAACTGTCCGCACCACTGCGAGATCTACAAAGCAACTCCGAAATCGTACCGCGACCTGCCGGTTCGCTACGCAGAATTCGGAACTGTATACCGTTACGAGCAAAGCGGTGAGCTTCACGGACTGACCCGCGTTCGCGGATTTACCCAGGATGATGCCCACTTGTTCTGTACTGCCGACCAGGTAAAAGAAGAATTCAAGAAGGTGATCGACCTGGTGCTGCATGTGTTCAAGGCACTTGGCTTTGACAACTACACCGCACAGGTTTCACTACGTGATAAAGTGAACCGCGCCAAGTATATCGGTTCTGAAGAGAACTGGGAAAAGGCAGAACGCTCGATCATTGAGGCTACCGAAGAAAAAGGCATGAAAACCGTGATTGAATACGGTGAGGCTGCGTTTTACGGTCCGAAACTCGATTTCATGGTAAAAGATGCCATCGGAAGATCGTGGCAGCTGGGAACCATCCAGGTGGATTACAACCTGCCTGAGCGTTTTGAACTAGAGTATACCGGCAGCGACAACAAGAAGCACCGTCCGGTAATGATCCACCGCGCTCCGTTTGGTTCGCTGGAAAGATTTACCGCTGTACTTATAGAGCACACCGGCGGGAAATTCCCGTTGTGGCTCACTCCCGAACAGGCGATGATCCTTCCGATCTCTGAGAAATATAACGATTATGCAAAAGAAGTTTGTGATTCGTTAAAATCTTACGATATTCGCGCCCTCGTTGACGAGCGTAACGAAAAGATCGGCAAAAAGATCCGCGATGCGGAGATGGCAAAAATCCCTTTTATGATCATCATTGGGGAAAATGAGCAGAACGATCGCAAGGTTTCGGTACGTAAGCAGGGAGAAGGAGATCTTGGAAGTTTTGAAGTAAAAGACTTCGCCGACCTGATCAACGACGAGATCAAAAAAATAGTTGAAGTAACCACTTAACCAGTAGCTTAAAGAACTTGTATCCACCAAAAAAGAACAACTCAGGGCCAAGAAAGCCGTACAGACCACAGGAAAAGGAAAATCCTCACCGTATCAACTCGTTTATCAATACGAGAGAAGTAAGGCTTGTTGGCGATAACGTTGAGCAAAGGGTGTTTTCCACGGCCGATGCGCTGAAGCTGGCCCAGGATATGGAACTTGACCTGGTAGAGATCAGCCCGAATGCTGATCCGCCGGTGTGTAAGATCCTGGATTATCAGAAGTTCCTTTACGATCAGAAAAGAAAGCAAAAGGAACTGAAGTCCAAGCAGGTAAACGTGGTGATCAAAGAAATCCGTTTTGGTCCGAATACCGACGATCACGATTTGGCTTTCAAACTGAACCACGCTAAGAAATTCCTTGAAGAAGGTTCGAAAGTAAAAGCATACGTATTCTTCAAAGGCCGTTCGATCGTATTTAAGGAAAGAGGTGAGTTACTGCTTCTGAACTTTGTAAACGAACTTGAGGACTACGGGGTAGCAGAAAGCCTTCCGCAACTGGAAGGAAAGAAGATGATCATTATGATCAACCCGAAAAAGAAAAAATAAAAACAAATAAATAAGTAGCGTAATGCCAAAAATGAAAACCAATTCCAGTGCCAAAAAGCGCTTCAAGCTTACTGGAACCGGGAAAATCAAAAGAAAGCATGCTTTCAAAAGTCACATCCTGACCAAGAAATCAACAAAACGCAAACGCAATCTAACTCACGCAGGTCTGGTACATACATCAGATACTTACAACGTGAAACTGATGCTTTGCAAGTAATCTTTCCGAGATTATCCAATTAATAGGGAGTAATTAACCAGGACAGAAGTTTAAAGAGTTGGTCACACAACCACTTCATTCCAAAAACAACTAAGAAATGCCACGTTCAGTAAATCACGTAGCTTCACGCCAGAGAAAGAAAAAAGTTCTTGAGCGCGCGAAAGGTTACTACGGCCGCAGAAAAAATGTTTGGACCGTAGCTAAAAACGCAGTAGAAAGAGGTCTTACCTTCGCCTACAGCGGAAGAAAGCAAAAGAAAAGAAACTTCAGAGCACTCTGGATCCAGCGTATCAACGCAGGTGCAAGAGAGCACGGTCTTTCTTACTCTGTTTTCATTGGTAAAGTAAACGGTAAGAACATTGGTCTTAACCGTAAAGTACTTGCCGACCTTGCGATGAATCACCCTGCTGCTTTCAAAGCGGTTGTTGACTCAGTGAAGTAAGAAATATTTTTGAGATTGAAGGAGCCCCTTTCGTGAAAACGGAAGGGGCTTTTTTTGTTTAACTAATTTGTTCCGCAAGTTCGATGATGCCTGATTTGTCGCTGTTACTTTTTTATAAAAAGTAACGCAAAAACCGTCGCTGCTTTTCCCTCACTTCACTCCACTCCCGGAACGCGACCTTGGCGGCGATCCGCTCCGTACCTGCGCGGCTTCCGTCAAGGTGCCCGCGTTCCGGTTCGCTGCGTTCGACCGGGAAAAGAGGCGACACTCCTTCGTATGAGTGGTTGTGCAAATAATTTAGTTCCAGATTTTTTGAGTTCCAGGATCATCACGAACCAGACGACAACAAACAAATCGACAAACCAGGGAATTACCTGATCACGAAATTTGGTGTACTCGTCGGACAGGAAGCCTGCTTCTTCCAATAGTTCCTCCCCTACTTATTAGAATACTCTAATTTCAATCATACCCTAAGACGTCTCTCGCCCGATTGTAGTTCCATTTTTACTTAAAACCTGATCGATGCGTTGGATTATTCTCACCCCCGCCCTGCTCTTCCTGTACAATACAGGTTTTTCGCAGGCTACTTTCCAGGCTAAAACCGGCAACCGCTCGTGGCAGCTTTCTACCGACTGGACCCTGACCTCGGGGACTGATGCCGACGGCATTCCGGACTCCAATGACGACGTAATCATTGGCCGTGCTTCCTCCGTTTCCGTGAGTGGCAACGCTTCAGGTAAATCGGTAACAATGAACGCAGCCGTCGGTACGGATGGTGCAAACGCGGAACTCATCGTACTTTCAGGAGCTACCCTTACCATTTCAAGCGATGTTTCGCTGCTGCAGAACGGCGCATCCACTACTTCAGGCACCTCAGAACAACTTATTTTAACGGTTGCCGGAACGCTGATCGTGAACGATGATGTGAACCTGTTGAATACCGCATCCTTTTCCGGCAGCGGCGCAGCAGGAAACATTACCTGCACGGTAAGCGGTTCTGTACAGGTATCCGACAGTCTTTATTTCTCCAACACTTCCACATCAGCCTGTAACATCAATTTTACCGGTACCGCAAGCTGCGGGAATCTGCGCATGATCTCAGGTGCCAACGGTTCCAACAGTTTTAGTGGCGGACTGACGTGCAACGGAGCATTGTCGCTGTCGCACACTGGTGCGGGATCGTCGTATACCGGTGTGAACACCCTGTCTTTTACTGCAACATCCGTAATAACCGGGAGTGCGAGCATCAGTACTACTTCGCTCGACGGGGCTAACAGTTTCCAGGCATTGGCCGCGGTAACCGTTAACGGTGCTTCCGGTCTTTCACTGAGCTCAGGCAGTTCATCGGGTACCGCAGGGATCGACAACCAGGTAGTGATCGGTTCGGGGAATACTGTGGGATCACTGAGCCTGAAAGCACTGACCATGGCCTCTCCCAGCACCGGGAATACCATCCGGAACCAGGTAATACTGAACCACGGCGAACTCGACCTGAACGGTAACCTGACCCTAAGCGGCTCGAACCAGCTGAGAAACCAGCTGCTGTGGGAAAACAGCAACGCGTCCGGACTTGGAAAAATAAAAAACATCAGGTTTTCGGGTACCGTTTCCGATCTGGCCTCGGGTAGCCTGATCCGCTCTGATGCCGGTGACAATGCCAATTTCACCTTTACGTTCGATGGAACCACAGTTCGCCAGACCATTCCGGGTAACGACAACTGGCAGTTTAAGCGCATTGTGCTCGCCAATACCTACGACACCGTAGTAGCCGGTGGCACATTGAGCCGCGCGGCCAACCGACTTATGGGATTGCTTACCTTAAATGACGGGGTGATCCTGAAAGACAACAGCAACGCACTTGGCGGGACCGGAAACGACTCGATCAGGCTCAACGGCAGTGCAGCCCTGGTGATCGAGCACTTAAGCGGAGCGTTCCCTTCACTTGTTGAATACACCGATGCATCGTCGGGTTCTTCGGTAGTATTCAGAAACACCACGGCATCGGTTCAGCAGATCCTGGGCGGTACCGGAAGTGCGAAGAAATTCTACTCCGTTGTACTTACCGGAAGCGGTACCAAGCAAATACAGGCCGATCTTTCTGCTGCCAACATCGACGTTGAAACCGTTTCGCTGCTGCAGGGAACGCTGGGTTTTGCCGCCGCTACCGCATTTAATCTCAGGAGTGACGTGAACACTCCGACCCAAACCTTTAGTGCAGATGCCGGAACTACGCTGAACTTTGCCCAAAACCTTTCGGCTGCTCCACAATGTAAATTCGATTTCGACCTGAACAGTACCGTAAGCTACACGGGAACCGGTCAGCAGATCTACCGCATGCACAGCATGGCCGCAGGATCCGGTAAGCTGGCCGTACTGGGCAACCTGACCCTGAGCGGTACCGGAACCAAAACGCTCGCCGACAGTGTAAGCGTTGGGAGAAAACTTTCGATAGGAACCGGAAGTGTACTGAGTATTGCCAATTCTGCCGTGCTCACTCTGGTATCCAACAGCAGTTCTTCGGCGTGGGTCGCTCCGGTGAATGGCAGCATTACCTACAACACCAGCGGAAAGATCGTGGTTCAGCGCTACTTCAGCTTTGGCAGCGGTCCGGCGCGCTACCGCGATTTCACTTCGCCCGTAAAGGGAACACTATTAAGTAATTGGATGTACAACGGAATGATCCTGAGCGGATTCCCCGGATCGAACTACCCGTATGCCAACCTGCCTTCGTGTGCCTACCGCTATGTGGAATCGGTGACCGGCGACCTTGATGAGGGCTTTATTGCACCGACCAGCACCTCCGACAGCATTGTAAGCATGAACGGCACAAAATTCAGGCTTCCCGGTTACCGCATATTTATTGGCAACAACCTGACGCTCGCCGACAGCGGACAAATCCAAACCGGGACCATTCTCCAGCAGGTGAGCTATACCAACGGATCCTCTTCGAAATACGACAACGGCTGGAACATGATCGCCAATCCATATCCCTGCGCCATAGACTGGGAACTGGTACAGGCAGATGCGGCAAATACCTCGTTTATCGGCGACAACCAGGCACTCGGCACCTCAAATTCGGGGACTACTACCGGCATCGGGAACAGCTTTTACATTTTTATGCCGCAGGAGAACGGCTACGCCAATCAGCCGCAATCGTACAGCGCGTATAACCCGGTTACGCATGCGGCCTGGTATCCTTCGGGGAGTACAATGGACAAGGTAATCCCGGCTTACCAGGCGGTCTGGGTAAAAACCAGGAGTGCATCTGCGTCCCAATCTTGGAACATTACCTTCAAGGAAACGCATAAATACGATGCTGCCGGGAACTTTCACAAATCGTCGGCGCAAACCGAGATCACCCGGATCAAGCTTGGAAACGGGCATTTACTATCCGAGATCGGGATCCATGAGTTTGAGAACGCGGAAAACGGATTCGACGGATCGTTTGATATCGACCGGTTGGGCGATCCGGATTCTGCCTCCGCATACCTGGCTTTTACAGAAAACGGCGCCGAACTTCCATTGTGGGTAAATGCGATTCCTGCCGGAAAACTGAATCACAGGCAGACCATCAAGGTAAATCTTCCTGCCGCGGATACTTACGAATTCTGGCTGGATCACGCTGCCGGCCTGCTGAGTAATTTTGACTGCGCGTACCTCAAAGATCTGGTTACCGGAGCGATCGTTAATCTTAAAACCGATTCCGGTATGTCGTTTACTACAACCGGTCCTTTCTCAGGCGAGCGTTTTGAACTGGTGATGGGAAGGGCATTGCCAAATCAACAAGTAGTAACCACTGATCCCAGCTGCTACCAGTCGGACAATGGATTGCTAAAGGTCGATTTGCGCAATTACAACCGTTCGGCCCATTTTGTACTTACCGATCCCGCCGGGTCTCACAGAACATTTGAAGGAAACCTTGAGCTGATCAAGGTACAACTTCCGGCTGGTAAATACCTACTGACCGATTCTTCTTCAACCTGTAATACAGTTGATTACCCTATTTCACTTAAAGACCCTGAAGAAGTGATTTCAAGTTTTACCCTTCCCGGATCACCCGAGGCAGGAAAAGAAATCCAGTTGACCAATCAGTCATTGGGGGCGGTGCATTACGAGTGGTTTTTTGAGGATGACCAGAGCAGTTCTGTGGAAAGCAACCCGGTTCATACCTTCATTCTGGCGGGAGAATACCAAGTGACCCTCACCGCAACCAATAGCGATCCTTCCTGCTATTCGAAGAAAACCATACCGGTCCGTGTACACGTGGCGTCGCCTGCCGGGGTGGGAACAACTGCAAGCGGATCGTACCGCATCGTTCAAACCGGGCCTACCGTTTCGATTCAAAACCCGAAACACTACAACACCACTTATTCCTTATATACCACCGATGGCAAACTGGTGAACAGCTTTACCTCATCAGAAACCAGTCAGGTCATTTCCCTACCCTCCTCCAACCTGGTCTACCTGCTCGTAGTCCGGTCGGAAAACACCCTTTTCACCAAGAAGATCACTTTTTAACGCACGGAGGAACTACTATGCTTGTGAGAATCCTTACTCTTTTCGCACTATTGTATTGCAGCGGTCTTTACGCAGGACCCATCACACCCGAACCTTGCTGGCCGCCGGCGAGTTGCATTCCTGTAAATAAAGGACTGGTCATGGTGATCGCAGTTGGCGCGGTGATCGCGTGGAAGAAACTGGTTTCGTTGCAGAAAAGGTGATTTGAGTGATAATGTTTAACCGCAAAGAACTAAGTTTTTGCGCAAAGAACGCAAGGTGAATTGTAGAGAACTCTTTGCGGTTAAGGCGATTTACTTACTGCCGAATACCCTTCTCAGAATATCGGTAACCCGGGCTGCAGGATCTTTCCTTATCTTGGTTTCTTCGTCGCCTACGAGGAAAAACAAGCCATCGATGGCTTTGCCGGTGGCGTATGCATTAAGATCGGGATTTACCTTTTTGACGGTTGGTATGCGGTTGTAGATGTTTACGATCTCGGTCCAGTATTTTGTAGCGTAGGTCTTCTGCAATGCGCGTTGCACCACCGGGCTGAATTTCTGCGTAAGTTGGGTCTGAGTTTTCCCTTTCAGGTAAGTGGTCGCTGCGATCTCGTTTCCTTTTAGGATACCGAGCCCGTCCTGGATGGTAATTCCCTGCACCGCGCTTAAGAAAATGGGTGCAGCTTCTTTGGCGGCTTCTTCGGCAGCGCGATTCAGTGTAAGTGTGAACTCATCTACTTTTTTACCCATCCCCAGTTCGCGCAATTTCTTGGCAACTTTTTCGGCCTCGGGAGGAAAAGGAATGAAGATGAGCGGGTTTTTGTAAAATCCATCGACTACAGAAGCACGCGCAGACGAATTTTTAACTCCGATGTTGAGTGCCTCGCGAAGCCCTTTTATTATCTCGTCGTTAGTGAGTCCGTTTGTCGCAGCCGGGTTTGGATTGTAACCCTGGCTTGCTTTTTCCTTGATCTTGGTCCAGGTAGGTTGTGCGTGCAGCGCAACGGTAAGCAGCGAGACTGCAGATAGGAAAAGTAACTTTTTCATCGGTTGAATTTTCCGCAATATGGCAAATAACGCTCCAAATCGCAACCTGTAGTGTTTATGGCACATTGCGGAGATAAGGCGGGCGAACATCCTGCTATTTTAACTTTCCGTTCCGGCACTTATCGTTAACTTGCGACACATTTTTTAGACGCCATTATGAAACTGATCACTACCAGCCAGGGCCGTCTGCGCCTTGTAGGACTTGCCGAGGGCATTTCCTTGTTGATTCTCATTGGTATTGCGATGCCATTGAAGTATGCTTTTGGAATGCCTGAGGCGACCAAGGCTATCGGAATGCTTCACGGATTACTGTTCGTGTTATACGTATTACTGATCATTATGATGCACATCGAAATGAGCTGGAAGTTTGGTAGAACCGCTATGCTCCTTGCCGCTTCGGTAATACCATTCGGAACCATTTACGCCGACCGTAAAGTGTTCAAGCAACTCTGATTCAACTATATTCCTATTTAGTATAAGCCGGTTTCACCTCAGAAACCGGCTTTTTTGTGTTCTAACCGCAAAGACACAAAGACTCACGCAAAGACCGCGAAGCCCCATTTTCCATTCTCAACTTTCCATTCTCAATTGTTCTCCCCCGGGCATTTTCTCCCTGAATGTACCTCCTGATTCCTCAAACCCGCAGCACAGCGTCAACGCAGCACCCCGGTTTATTTAAAACTAATTCATTGATTTTAAATAAGTTACACCCGAAAACAATCCTTTTCCCTGTGTTGTGGGGCGCTATTTGTCTATTCATTCCGCAGAAACCACAATCGGGCTTTCGGAAACGGCAACACTCTGGCCGGTATTCGTAACCAATTGATGATCAGAATAAAACTATCATGCAAAAGGGAGGAACCAAACGTAAGATCCATTCAGACAAAGCTCAACCCAAGCCGGGATTCGAGTATAAGATGGTGGAGCAACCGCAGTTTGAGTCTCCGGTTCATGAACGTGGAATTCGGCTACAAAACCGCGTAGCGGTGATCAGCGGTGGCGACAGTGGCATTGGAAGGGCCGTGGCCGTAGGGTTTGCTAAAGAAGGTGCAAATATTTCCCTAAGTTATCTGCCTGCTGAGGAAAAAGATGCACGTTTCACCCGAGACTACATCGAAAAACTGGGGCGAAAATGTCTTCTCTTTCCCGGTGATGTGACCTCAGAAAGACAGTGCCGCAAAATTATTGAGGATACACATAAATATTTCGGCCGGCTCGACATATTGGTAAACAACGCCGGAACGCATACGAGTACTGATAAACTGGAGAAAATAAGTTCGCTGCAACTGAAGAAAACCTTTGCTACCAACGTATTCTCAATGTTTTATCTCAGCAAAGCCGCTTTGAAATTTTTACCTGAAGGCGGCAGTATAATAAATACAACGAGTGTAACCGCTTACCGCGGAAGCAGTCACCTGATCGATTACTCCGCAAGTAAAGGCGCAATCGTATCGTTTACCCGCTCTTTGTCATCTTCATTAATGGAACGTAAAATCCGCGTAAACGCTGTAGCGCCGGGTCCTGTATGGACTCCGCTTATTGTTTCGGGACTGGAACCTGAAGAGATACCATTCTTCGGAAGTGACGGTCCGATGAAACGGGCGGCACAGCCTTACGAAATTGCCTCGTGCTTCACCTTCTTGGCCAGCGACGATTCATCGTTTATCTCCGGGCAGGTCATCCATCCCAATGGAGGAGAAATTATAAACAGTTAACTCTCAACCCAATCTAAATACAACGAACATGAAAACCACACCAAAATCAACAGGCGATAAAAAGACAACTAAAACGCCTGAAAGCGCTTCAACCACTGCGAAAAGCAGTGCAACAGGCGCAAGCAAAACTACCTCTCACAAAGACGACAAAAAGTCGAAATAACTCACCTAACACTTATCAATCATGAAAGATCAAAATCAAAATCCAGGTCAGGATTCTAAGAACCAGGCTGGTACCGGACAATTCGGTCAGAAAAACCCACAAAGCTCTCCAACTTCAGGTTCTACACCAGGTAAGTCTCCTGCACAGAGCGTGAACAAAGATCAGCAGCAGAAGACTCCTTCTTACGGTCAGCAGACCCACGGACAATACGGTCAGACTCCTGATGCAGGAAAAGGAAGCGTAGCCGGAAAAGGCAGCACTCACCAGGGTTCTACCCTTAGCGGACAAAAAGAAGGCCGTGTTCCTCAAAACGAAAAAGCCGATGATTTCCAAAGAAATCAGCAGGACAAGGATCTGGAAAAACTCACCGATCCGGATAAGACCAAAGGTCCTGAAAGAGGCGACATCGACCCTGTTGCAAAACAAAACAAAGGTCTGAACACCTCAGAATAATTCACTCAACCCCTAATAAATAAAACATACCACTATGAAAACTCCATCAGGTTCAATCCTTCCATTCGTAATCGGAGCTGCAGCAGGTGCCGCAGCAGGATATCTAATCGCTTCAGGAAAAGGAAGCAAGGCTTTTGACAAGATTAAAAGCGGTTCTAAAGATCTTTTTGACGAAGCCAAAGAATACGGCAGCGACCTTGCTGACAAAGCAAAAAGCACCGTAAACGATCTTGGCGATAAGGCAAAAGATGCTGTAGCACAGGCGAAAGAAAACGCACAGGACTTCAGAGACCGTGCGAAAGAAACGCTTGACAAAGCAAAAGATCAGGCTTACTCTGCCAAAAACTCGGCTTCAAGCCACTAATAAGTAAACTGTCGGCGGTGAAGTGTTGGGAGACAGCATTTTACCGCCGGCTTTTTTTCACCCCTGAACGCAGTTGCGTTCGCTAACCTTAACCATCATGGCAACTACAGAAAATAAAGTATCTATCCTGAATGACCTGATCATTATTAATAATGACCGTTGCGAAGGATACCGCAAAGCTGCGGAAGAAACCAAAGACAGCTCACTAAAAGACCTGTTTAACAAATACAGCCGCCAAAGCGATGAATTCAACCGTGAACTGCGCACACTTGTGAATCACGAAGATGAGCCGGACCGCGGAGAAACCACTCTTTCAGGTAAACTCTACCGTGTCTGGATGGATGTAAAATCTTCACTGGCAGGAAACGACCGCAAAAGCGTACTAAATTCATGCGAATACGGCGAGGACGTAGCATTGGGAACATACAAAGAAGCACTTGAAGATGAGTTGAGTGGTGAAGCCCGGAACATTGTTCAAAGGCAGAAATCTGAGATCCAGGAAGCGCACAATTACATTCGCTCACTGAGAGACCAGGAGAAGTAAGAAAAAAGTAAGAATTAAGAAGTAAAAAGTAAGAAGTCCCGGGTCGAGAGATCCGGGATTTTTTGGTTTAATGAAGTTGAGATTTAACGGCAAAGAACACGAAGGATAACCGCAAAGGACACTAAGGATAACCGCAAAGGACGCGAAGGCCTTTGCGGTCTTTGCGTAAAAACCTCCGCGTCCTTTGCGGTTAAACACAAAAAAACCCGGACCAATTAAATGGCCCGGGTTTCCAGTAATCAAAATTCAAAAGAGATTACTTATTATCTGTTTTCTTTAGCAGCAGAGTTCTCGTCGATCTTAGCACCTGGACGGTTTGTTGCTTTGATAGCAGCAAACTTGATCTTCAGGCCGGCGATCTTACCGTTGTCTCCTTTAGGAAGTTCTTTTTCGATTTCGTTTTTGCGGGTGTCCATTGCTTCGTAAAGCACTTTGATCTCATCCCAGTCTTCACGAGAGTAGTTGTCTTTGTTAGCGTCTACAGTGTTTACGAAACGATCGTAAGTTGCAGCAGCGTTAGCAGCGGTCATAAAACCAAAGCCCATATCGTCGCCGATCACACCTTCACCAAACAAAGCATTTCTTAGTACTACTTTGTAAGCGTTTTGGTTCTGAACTACCTGAGCCTGAGCCTTAGCTTTCAGTTCTTCGTAGTCAGCCTTGATTTTTTCGTAGTCTTTTTTCATGCTTTCGTTAAGCTCAGCCTGCTTAGCGTCAACAGTGGTAGATTTTTCCTGGTATCCTGATTCGATACTGGTCCAGCGCTCATTGTCGTAAGAATCAATTTTAGAAACTGAATCAACGTAGTTACGAAGGTCACCAATCGCATCTTTGTTTTGCTTTTCTGCTTCATTTGAGCATGCACCAACGAATGCAGCTACTGTAAGCAGTGCAGGGAAAATGATCTTTTTCATTTAGGGTTAGATTTAAAATTATTACTGTTTTTGAAACTTTGGCCGGATGAAGGCATAAACCGTGCCGCAAGATCACAGCGGGAAAATTCCTCCACTCCCTTTCCCATCCGCTCATTTCATTTTCTTCCTTCACCTATAAATTAATATCTTGGTACAAACCTCACCGCCATTGGCTACCACATTATCTATACGACTGGATTGGAATGAATTAGACCTGTACGGACACATTAACAATGTGTCTTATTTCAAGTATATTCAATCGGCAAGAGTGCATTTTTGGGAAGAAACAGGACTTTACGGCGGCTTTGCCACGGCGCGTATCGGTCCTATCCTCGCACAAACCGGATGTACCTTTCTAAAACCCTTATTTTACAAGGGAAACATCAGAATTGAAACCGGTGTTTCGTACCTGAAGAACAGCAGTTTCGGATTGCTTCATAAAATCTATAATCAAGATAATCAGCTGGTTGCGGAGGCTAATGACGGAATTGTGTATTTTAACTTCAACGTGCACCATTCATTGCCCATTTCGGCGGCGCAGCGCGAGAAAATAATTCCCCACCTGATTTCCAATGACTGAGCACGACGAACGATTTGAGCAACTGAGCCGGAAAATGGACCAGTTGCTGTTAAAACAATCCTACCTGGACCGGGAGTTGAGCGAGGTTAGAACACAGCTTAACAACTACCGGACTGCCGCGGTTCCTCCAACTTCGCACCCGATGGGAGACGCCGAACCCATTGCACAGGTAAAACAGCCACAGCCTGCGGTTTACTTTACCCCTGCCGCTCCTGTGGAACCGGTGAAGAAACGGGTAACCGACTGGGAAAAATTCCTTGGCGAGAATCTGATCAATAAGGTGGGAATCGCCATAACGATCCTCGGGGTTGCCATTGGTGCCCGCTACGCCATCAGTCACAACCTGATCAGTCCGCTGATGAGGATCCTGTCGGGTTACGGTTTTGCGCTGGCCCTGGCAGCACTGGCACTGAAACTCAAAAAGAATTACCACAATTACAGCGCGGTATTGTTGAGCGGTTCGCTCACCATGCTGTATTTCCTCACCTATTTTGCCTACAGTGCGTATTCCATTATCCCGCAGCTCCCCGCATTTATACTCATGGTACTGTTTACCGCAATCACGGTATATGCGGCCCTGAGGTACAATCAACAGGTGATCGCACTGATCGGGATGACCGGCGCTTACCTGGTCCCCGTATTACTGAGCACCGGTCAGGGAAACGTAAGTATCCTGTTTACTTACATGACCATTATCAATTGCGGAATTCTGTACATCATTTTCCGCAGGAACTGGCAATTGTTGCTTTATGGCGCATTTATAGCGAGCTGGCTGATCTTCCTCCTGTGGTTTCTTACCAAGTACCAACCCAAGCCACATCAACTAACGGCCCTGGTCTTCTCGCTGCTGTTTTTCGCTGTATTCCAGGTTTCGATGCTAGCCAATCGTGTATTGGCCAGGCAGAAATTGGGTCATGGACAGATCGGTCTGCTGGTCGTTAACTCGTTCCTGTCGTTTGCCATCGGCTATGCGGTGTTAGATGCTTATCCCCAGACGGCTATGTATCTCGGTCTGTTTGCGCTTGGCGTTGCCACGCTGCATTTGGCGGCCGGCGTGATCATTTACAGTCGTCGACTGGCTGAAGAAGAGCTGTTCTTCCTGGTTTGCGGACTGGCGCTGGTGTTCCTTACTCTTGCCATACCGCTGCAGTTCGACGGGAAATGGGTAACCCTGATGTGGTCGGCAGAATTCCTGCTGCTGTTTGCGATTGGCAGAAGCCGGAACTCACCGGTTTACGCAACACTGAGTTATCCGCTGCTGGTCATTGCCGTAGCCAGTCTTTGGATGGGATGGGTATTTTCATCAAACGACACTTCCCCTGCCTTTTTTAACCTTCAGTTTGTTACCGAACTGGCCGCCATTGCCTGCTTCGGCGGGGCGTGGTACGTATGCAACCGGTTCCCTGCAGACCTCAGCCACCAACTTCGACAAGCTCAGTCACCGTCTTCGGCAGCCGGCGAAAGTAAGATGCGTAACATTGATACAGCGATTCCGTTTGTGTTTACCATACAGCTGTTTGTATTGATTTTCCTGGAGATTGGTGATGTATTTACCGGTGCAGTGGCTCTTTCAGAGCACCTGACCGAGTTTACGCGCAGCGTTTTCGGACTGGTTTTTATGACGATAGCCACGGTTATCCTGACAAGGAACAAGCAGTCGGTCAATTACCTCGTTCCGGTAAACAGCCTTGCCCTGCTGTATTTTCTCTTTGCCGGATTGTACAGTCTGGGTCAATTCCGCGAAATGTATACCGCTGCGGTGCCACAGGTACATCCGGCATTGATGCTGCTGCGTTATCCTGCAATTGCATTAGCCGGCATACTGCTTTGGCTTACAAACACTTACCTCACAAAAAACACAACAACCCCCGGAACCTCCAACTTCTTCCAGCTGTTCCTGCATCTTGTGGTAGTGTGGATCCTTGGCAGTGAACTGCTGCACTGGCTTGACCAGGCGGGTATTGGCGGAGGAAAAAAGCTGGGCCTGAGCATATTGTGGGGTACCTATTCACTGGCGATTATTGTGTACGGTATACGCAGGCACCAGCGACAATTGCGTATCCTCGGACTTGCCCTGTTCGGCGCGACGCTGCTGAAGCTGTTCAGCTATGATCTTACCAACTTGTCTACCGTATCGAAAACAATACTGTTTGTGGTATTGGGCGTGTTGCTGCTCATCATTTCTTTCCTGTACAACAAATACAAAACTTACCTGGATGAAGATCAAGGCTGATTACCCGTTCCTGTTGCTGCTTTTGCTACTCACGGCCGGTGCCGCGGCGCAGCAGGGTGAATGGATATACCGGAGAAAACTGGACACCGGTGTTCCCGGAAACTACGCGATGGAGATCGCTCCCGAGGTAGCGGGCAAAAGCCGCGAAGATTTGGGCGACCTGAGGATTTTTGGGATCCATAAAAAGGATACGGTTGCAGTTCCCTGGCACCTTTCGTCGGTAAATCACAGAAATGTTACCGGGACACGAAAAATCGAAAAATCGCTTTCGGGCGATACCGTGAAACTTGTGTTCAGCCCTGAAAAAGCCGGCACCTTCGATCAGCTTGAACTCATTTTTGACAAGCAGGCACTCAATACCAGGATCACGCTTGAGGGAAGTAACGACCGGAATTCATGGACCGGCTTGCTGACGCAGCAGCGAATAGGCGCCATTGTGATTGCCGACAGTCTGCATCGTTTCAGTTCACCGTATTTCCCTACTTCAGCCTACTCCTACTACCGTTTGTCGGTTCCGGCTGATATTGCGCCGCTGCTGCTTAACCTCGTATTGAGGAATACCGGCATATGGAAAAGAGATGCAAACGAACTTACCGGCGGACACCAGTCCATTGACAACAGTAAATCGAAGGAAACCAGGGTAGCACTCCGGTTTGCTGAAGTATTTCCGGTAGATAGGTTTACGCTGACTACCGACAGTACCGCCGAATACTTCAGGCATTTCACTCTATATACTGCCACCGACAGTACCCTGAAGAACGGTGCTACCGAATATCATTACGAAGAAATCTGTGCAGGATTGCTGAGTTCAGTAGGAACCAACACCTTCATGTTCGACCGCGTACTGAGCCGGCGATTACTGCTGGTGATCAACAACCGCGGCGATGAAGCATTGCCGGTAAGAAACCTTATGCTCGGTATTGCGACGACAACGATCAATTTCACG
>JAZKEZ010000215.1:20143-24368 GCA_040386675.1 Bacteroidota bacterium
TACTATTTGTATTACGGCAACAAAGCGGTAGGCGCGGTTGATTACCCTGTGGTGAAGTCAACACCAGGCGCAACACTTTCCCGGATGTCCATTGGTGATGAAGAAGACCTCAGGAAGCCGCTAAAATCAAGATCTCCATTGGAGTTAAGCAGGATGTGGTGGTGGGCGCTGACCGGCGTGGTGGTGGTTGCGGCAGGAGGTTTTACGGCAAACAGGAAGAAATTAAGAAGTAAGAATTAAAAAGTAAGAGGTAAGAATGTTGAGGGTTAGTCTTTCTTCTTTTTTTTCTTCTTCTCTACTGCAGGTTCTGGCTTCTTCATCTCGGGTTCTGGCGTAACTGTTGGGACACGGACCATTAGTTCTGCTTTTTTCACTGCCTCGTAAGCGTTTACGATTCCGCCGGTGTTGCTCAGCTTGTAGAATTTGATCTTCTTTTTCTTTTCGCCGCTCGTAGGCAGGTATACGGTAAGATCGTTTTGCTTCAGTACCGATGTGGTGAGCACCTCTTTCAGCTGCAACGCGGTAAGTTCAGGGTAATAGCTCCAGATCAGCGCGGCGATTCCGCTTACTACCGGTGCTGCAAAGCTGGTTCCGTCGCCCTGTGAGTAGTTATTGTCAGGAGCCAGCGAAATGAGCTGTACGCCGGGAGCAAACAAATCCACCGATTTACGGCCGTAATTCGAGAAGATGCCTGCAAAATCCAGGTCGGCGCTGCGGTAATGGGCACCCACGTTGAGCCACGATTTTACGGTTAGCGTATCGTTGATCACTGCAGTCGGGAAGTTATCTTCGTCATCCAGATCAAACGCGCTATTGCCGGCGGCGTGCACCAACAGTACATTTTTGGACTGTGCATATACCAACGCCGAATCCACGAACGGTTTGCGGAGCGAATAGCCTTTCCCGAAACTCATGTTGATGATCTTTGCCCCATTATCGACCGCATAGCGAATACCCAGTGCCACGTCCTTATCGTCTTCATCGCCATCAGGAACGACCCTCACCGGCATGATCTCCACGTTGTCTGCAATGCCCATCATACCCGCAGGATTGTTGCGTGATGCGCCTATGATCCCGGCAACGAAGGTGCCGTGACCAGCCGCCGGACCTTTTACATCCGGGTTTCCATAACTGCGGTCGTTGATGTTCTTTACATTGTCGCCAATGATCTTTCTTGGCTTGTAATTCACATTGTATACCTCATCCAGGTTGGTGCGTAGGCGGCTTTTGTAGGCTTTCAGTCCATCGTAGGTGAATCCCTGGGCAAAACGCATACACAGAAAATCCCGTGCACGGGCCACAGTTTTATCTTCGGTATATAGCGCACAGATCTCTGCAGGCGTATTGGGAGTTTTCCCCAGCGCCTTTGCCACGATCCGTTCGCAATAAGCCAGTTCGATCTCAAGTGTATCTATGCGGCCAAGCGTGGTTTTAAATTCCGAACGCACCCGGTTGTATTCATTTTTGGCCTTTGCATACATCTTATAGCGCGGCTTCAGCGAATCGGGAACCACATCAACAGAAGCGTAACCAATAAATGCGCTGTCGAGTTCGCTTACTATCCTTACGAACTCCAGTACTTCGGTACTCACGTTCCTTTCGTTGGGTCCGCCCAGGAAATTCCAGCCGTTCACGTCATCCACATAGCCATTGCCATCGTCGTCTTTCCCATTTCCGGGAATTTCCATACTGTTTACCCAGACCTGGTCTTTCAGTTTTTCATGGGTGATGTCTATTCCGCCATCGAGCACGGCGACAATTATTTTTTGCTTCGGCTGTTTACCCGCCAGTGCTTTGTACGCTTTATCCACCGAAGAACCCACGATAAAATCGTCGGTAATGTCGCGGTTGTACCAGTTCACATCGGCAGAGGGAAAAGAATCTAGCGTGGGATATGATGGCAATTGGGCCAGCAGGGTGATCGGGAATAAGAGCGCGGCAGCGAAAGAGTATAAAAGAGGCTTCATGAATGTGCTTGAGGGGCAAAGGTAGGAATAAGGTGAATGGGTTAAGGGGGGAAAGGGTTGGATGGTGGAGACGGGGGAGACGGGTTAGACGGGGGAGGTGCCTCGCTGCGCTCGGGATGACGCTTTTTTAAATTAGAGGGAGGATAATAGCCTGCACACTCCTAACTTCTTAATTCTTACCTCTTACTTCTTAATTCTTACCTCTTACTTCTTAACTTTTTCCTATCTTTGCGCCCTTAATTCTAACCGTGGGTGATCGCGGTACTCTAACCTCTTCTGTTCCATCACCGGTCAGAATACAAGTAAGAAAGCCAACATAACACATGGCAATTTACAAGAACATCGCTCCAATCGCGGATTTTGATTGGGATAAATTTGAGAACGGAACTGAAGCAGTTGCTGAATCTCAGATCAAATTAATGGACGCGCAGTATGAAGATACGCTGACCTCTATTAATGAAAATGAAGTGGTAAACGGTACCGTAGTGGCCATTACCAAAAAAGAAGTTGTAGTTAACGTTGGCTACAAATCAGAAGGTATCATCGCCCTTTCTGAATTCCGTTACAATCCTGATCTTAAGATCGGTGATGTGATTCCGGTTTACGTTGAGTCTCAGGAAGACAAAAACGGACAACTTATCATTTCGCATAAAACTGCCCGTACTTACTCTGCATGGTCTAACGTTAACGCTGCTCTTGAGAACAACGAGATCGTTAAAGGTTATGTGAAGTGCCGTACCAAAGGTGGTCTTATCGTTGACGTATTCGGACTTGAAGCATTCCTTCCAGGTTCTCAGATCGACGTTAAGCCTATCCGTGACTACGATATTTACGTGGGTAAAACCATGGAATTCAAAGTGGTTAAGATCAACCACGAATTCAAAAACGTTGTGGTTTCTCACAAAGCTCTTATTGAAGCTGAACTTGAGGAGCAAAAACGCCAGATCATCGGTGGTCTTGAAAAAGGCCAGGTACTTGAAGGTACTGTTAAGAACATTACTTCTTACGGTGTATTCATCGACCTTGGTGGTGTTGACGGACTTATCCACATTACTGACCTATCATGGGGTCGTATCAATCACCCGGAAGAAATCGTGCAGCTTGACAGCAAGATCCAGGTGGTTATCCTTGACTTCGATGACGACAAGAAGCGTATCGCTCTAGGTCTTAAGCAACTTCAGCCTCATCCATGGGATGCTTTGGATACCAACCTTTCAGTTGGTGATAAAGTAAAAGGTAAAGTAGTTGTTCTTGCCGATTACGGTGCTTTCGTTGAGATCGCTCCTGGTGTTGAAGGTCTGATCCACGTTTCAGAAATGAGCTGGAGCCAGCACCTGCGTTCTGCACAGGATTTCCTTAAAGTAGGTGATGAGGTTGAAGCTTCTATCCTTACTCTTGATCGCGAAGACCGCAAAATGTCTCTTGGTATCAAGCAACTGATGCCAGATCCATGGACTGACATCGAGACCAAATACCCAGTTGGAAGCAAGCATTCTGCAACCGTTCGTAACTTCACCAACTTCGGTGTATTCTGCGAACTTGAAGAAGGTATCGACGGACTTATCCACATCTCTGACCTTTCATGGTCTAAGAAAATCAAGCACCCATCTGAGTTCTGCGCTGTAGGCGATAAGATGGATGTTGTTGTTCTTGAGGTAGATAAAGACAACCGCAGACTTTCTCTTGGTCACAAGCAACTGGAAGAAAACCCATGGGATGTATTTGAAACCATCTTCGAAGTTGGCACCACTCATACCGGTACCATCATCGCTCTTGACGGCAACAGCGCAACCATCGCACTTCCATACGGTGTTGAAGGATACTGCTCACTTAAGCAACTGAAGAAAGAAGACGGAAGCAAAGCTGCTGTTGACGAATCTATGGAGTTCAAAGTGATCGAATTCAACAAAGACGCTAAGAAGATCGTAGTTTCTCACACCCGTACTTTCGAAGAAGGTGTTGATGAGCCTAAGAAGAAAACTTCAGGCGGTTCTGGCAAACCAGGTTCTGGTAAAGGCGGAAACGACGGCGTGAAAGCTAACAACGAGAAACTTGAGAAAACCACTCTTGGTGATCTTGACGTTCTTTCTCAGCTGAAAGCTGATCTTGAAAACAAAGAGAAGAAGTAATTCTTTCTGAGATATAAAATGTCCCCCACGGCGCAAGCTTTGGGGGATTTTTTTTGCCGTTTTTTGCCAAATTATTTGTCGATTTGTTTGTCGATTTGTTTGTCGATTTGTTTGTCGATTTGTTTGTCG
>JAZKEZ010000216.1:0-5055 GCA_040386675.1 Bacteroidota bacterium
AAAGTAACGCAAAAACCGTCGCTTCTTTTCCCTCCCTTCACTCCACTCCTGGAACTGCGACCTTGACGGTGATCCGCTCCGTACCTCCGCGGCTTCCGTCAAGGTGCCCGCGTTCCAGTTCGCTCCGTTCGGTCGGGAAAAGAAGGCGACCTTCCTTCGTATGGATGTTTGTGCAAATAAGTGTGTTCTGGGTTCGTGATTAGTACGAACTAAAATCTTCAAAGCCAGATAAATCCTAAATACGAAGGGATGTCGCATCCTTTTCTGGAACAAGCGCAACGAAACACCATGCGGGCACCCGGAGGAAGCTGGGAGGAACGACCAGATCGCCGAACGGGTCGCAATGGTGTGAGTGGAGCGCAGTGAAGGAAAAGAAGCGACACTTTCTTTGGTTCTTTCTTTGAAAAGAAAGAACAACAACAAACCATGCGTCAAACGGAAAAATAGAAACGAACTTGAAGAAGAAAGCGATTGAGCTTAATAGAAAACCGGTGGCTCCTGCTGGTACCTTCTCAGGGTGTAATAATACGCGACATACAAATGCCTGAAATCCCGGTAGGCCTGCATATTCAGGTGATCCAGGGCCGGTTTTTCATCGGTTTGGATCGGAGCGTCAGCTAAAAGCGGTCCCAAATCAACAGGAATACCTTTTAAACGCGATTTTGTTTCGGCCACCAGAGCCGGGTCGCAATCCGTGCGAAAGGCCAGCAACACCAGGTTACTCTGATTTTCGTCCGGTCCGGTGGCGTAAGTAAATGCATTGAAGCCCGCAGATGCGAGTGTTGCAAAGATGCTTCTCACTCCGCGGCCGCGTTCTCCGGAGTAATACCCCCAAAGGTTGATGGCAAATACGGCATTGGGCATCATATTGTTACGCACTTCCCGGAAAGCCTCGAGTGTAAAGCAGTGTTCAGGCGGATGCTCACCCTTGAAAATGTCGTAAAACACGGCGTTGTAGGGTTTGCGGTTCATCCGGAGATAATGACGCGCATCGTCGATCACCACGTTCACATTCTTGCGGAGTCGGAAATACGTCCGGGCGATTTCTTCCATTCGCGGATCGAGCTCGCAGGCATCTACGTGGTAGCCGCTGTCACACAACTGATTCTGGAAGTTTCCGCCACCTAGTCCGAGGGTAAGTACTCTTGCATGCGGCGGCTGGGCTGAGGTCGCCCTGAACATCTCCATCAGGTAATCGTACTCCGGGATCGCAGTGTTATTGGTATCCAGGTTGAATTGCGATTGCCACACGCGGTTTACCGTAAGGTAGCGTTCGGTTTGCGGCGGATGCTTCCCGGTTGAATCTCCCACAGGAAAATCGGCCACGGTAAGTTGTCCGAGCAGTCCTTCTTTGTGGTACTTAATGGTGATGTTGGCTGAAGAAGGTTTGCGACTGGTATAGCGAAAAATGCACGCACCGAAGAAAAGGATCACCACAAGCGGAAACCATTTGTATTCGCGAAACA
This sequence comes from Bacteroidota bacterium, assembly GCA_040386675.1. Taxonomy (GTDB): domain Bacteria; phylum Bacteroidota; class Bacteroidia; order Flavobacteriales_D; family Luteibaculaceae; genus DASUEB01. The sequence goes on from JAZKEZ010000216.1 coordinate 1,467, forward strand.
GCAACACGGTTGGAACAGCGGCGAGCAATCCGCCAATAATGAAAGTGGGCACTGATAATCCGAACTGGGGAATGACCCAGAAGCCGGTGAGGAAGGTGGCGCCTATACCGCCGATGGTGGAAATTCCGTACACCAGTCCAGAATACTTCCCGGATTGTGCCGGATCAGTCGCCAGGTTGCCGATGATGAGCGGAGATACCGTTCCCATTGTGAACACCGGTGGGAAAAGAAAAACCAGCGAAGAAAAAATCGTTGCCGGGATCAGTTCATAAAACCCGATGCGGTACATGATGAATTTGCTGGTAACCGGCATGGCTGCCATGAACATACCGGCCACCGCCAGGCAGATGAACAGGGTTTTGGGCGTTCCGCGTTTCGAACTGAGCCAGCCGCCTGTAAAATAGCCCGCTGCCAGTCCCCCGAGGGTTACGGCCAATACGGTCGACCACACGTATAGCGACGAACCGAAGAAAGGCGCCAGCATTTTTGCCCCGATGAGTTCGGCGGCCATAACGGCTCCACCTTCGAGAAAAGACAACAGTAAGAACAGGTAAGCGGGGTAGCGGGGACTTGTCATCTTTCGAAAATACAAGAAAACCATACATTCGCCCTATGAAAATAGTGGCAGACAGCGGAAGTACGAAAACAGACTGGAGGATCATTACCGGAACCGGTCGTTTTGAACAGGCAGAAAGCATCGGACTGAACCCGAATTTTGCTGCTGACGAAGATTTTACCAGCGCATTTGCCCACATCGCTTCGCTTACCGATCCCGGAAACATCAGTCAGTTCTGGTTCTACGGTGCCGGTTGCGGTTCGGAGAAAAACCGGGAACGGGTGGCACAGCTGGCCCAACCATTCTTTCCTGCTTCAGAGGTGTTTATAGAAACCGATATGCTGGGTGCGGCCCGTTCGCTGTGCGGAAACCAGCCGGGAATGGCCGCTATCCTCGGAACCGGGATGAATACGTGCGTTTACGATGGCAGCAACATTACCCAAAATCACTTTTCTCTGGGCTATGTGCTTGGCGACGAGGGAAGCGGGGCCTATCTGGGCAAACAACTGGTAACAGCCTGGCTGAAGAACCAGCTACCCGAAGATCTGAAGCGGAATTTCGACCTGCGTTTCCAGCTTTCTCCCAATGATGTGATTGAACACGTATACCGCAAGCCTTTACCCAATCGTTTCCTGGCACAATTCGCGAAGTTCATCTACCAGAATCTCAAAAATCCATTTTGTACCGAACTGGTGATCAATGGATTCACTTCATTTTTCCGTGAACAGATCAAACGATACCCTGATTGGGAAAAGTACCAGCTGCACCTCACAGGTTCAGTGGCATTTTACTTCGGCAACCTGCTGAAACGTGTAGCAGAGCAGGAGGGAGTGAACATCGGGACGATCGTGGAGAAGCCGGTGGCGGCGCTGGCGTTGTATCATGAGGAGAATTGAATGCTATCGCAATTCCAAATTTCAAGTTTCAGATTCGTTGCATACACCAAGGGTTAAGCCGGGACAAGAATTTGAAATATGAAATTTGGAATTTTATACTTGCGGAGCTAACCCTAACTCCACCGCCTTCTCCATCATCAGCTGCACCGCAGCTTCCCGGGTATTCTCAATATCCCCGTCGAGGATGGCGTCTTTGATGGCGTTTTTGATCAGTCCAACTTCCTTGCAGGGTTTCAGGTTAAAATGCTCCATGATCTCCTCGCCGCTTACCGGCGGCTGCCAGTTGCGGATCTTGTCTTTTTCCTCTACCTCTGCGATCTTGATCTTTACCTTCTCGTAGTTTTCAAGGTAACGCTTTACCTTATGGGGATTCTTCGAGGTAATATCCGCCTGGCAAAGGGTGAGCAGGTCTTCCAGGTCTTCACCGGCATCAAACAGCAATCGGCGAATGGCGCTGTCGGTGATTTCTTCCTTGGTAAGTGCAATCGGCCGGAGGTGAAGGGCTACCAGTTTCTGCACGTATTTCATTTTCTGATCGAGCGGAAGTTTCAGTCGGCGGAAAATCTCAGGTACCATGCGTGCCCCGCGATCTTCGTGACCGTGAAAGGTCCAGCCGGTGCCGGGTTCAAAGCGCTTGGTGGGCGGTTTGGCAATGTCGTGCAAAATGGCGCTCCAGCGCAGCCATAAGTCGTTGGTATGCACCGAGATGTTGTCCAGTACTTCGAGGGTGTGGTAGAAATTGTCTTTGTGTGCAAAACCGTTTTTGGTTTCCACGCCCTGCAAAGCCACCATTTCGGGAAAGAACTGGTGGAGTAATCCGGTGTCGAACAGCAACTTAAAGCCAACCGAAGGCTTTGGAGAAAGAATGATCTTATTGAGTTCGGTGGCGATACGTTCTGCTGAGATGATCTTCAGGCGGTCGGCATTGGCCGTGATCGATTCGAGGGCTTCATCAGAAATGGTGAAACCCAGTTGCGAGGCAAAGCGCACGGCACGAAGCATGCGCAGCGGATCGTCGCTGAAGGTAATGTGCGGATCAAGCGGGGTTTTGATGAGTCCTTCTTCGAGGTGAGCAGTACCTCCGAACGGATCTACCAGTTGACCGTAAGAATCTTTGTTGAGGCTGATGGCCAGAGCGTTGATGGTAAAATCGCGGCGGTTCTGGTCGTCTTCGAGTGTCCCGTCTTCTACAATGGGTTTACGGGAGTCGCGCTGGTAACTTTCTTTCCGGGCACCGACAAACTCGATCTCGGTATCGCCGTAATTGAACATGGCTGTGCCGAAGTTCTTGAAAACGTTTACGCGTTTTACTTTCAGTTCGGCGGCCACCAGCTGCGCGATCTCTATACCGCGGCCGGTCACTACGAAGTCGATGTCTTTGCACGGTCTACCGAGGATGGCATCGCGCACAAATCCGCCAATGGCGTAGGCTTCCACCTGCTGTTCGGCAGCAACACGGCCAATGGTCTGGAAAAGCTTGCCGTTTACTACCTGTTGGAGGTTATTTCCTGATGATTTTGATCTCACCGCTAAGTTCAAGTTTTAGTATTGACGAGGCTTGTCCGCTGGCGGAACCCTGGAATTCTTTTGGAACGGTGTAATCTACCGCTGATCGTACTGCTTCCGATATTTCTGCAAGTGAAGCAGGCGTATGTTCCCCGCTGATGTTGGCAGAGGTAGAGATCAGCGGACGGTTCAGGCGATGGATCAGCTGTTGACAAAACTCATGTTTCACCACCCGGATCGCCATCGAACCGTCGTCGGCAATGGCGTTGGCAGCAAGGCCAATGGCACCGGGATAGACTATGGTAAGTGGTTTGTCGGAAATGTCGATGAGTTGCCAGGCCATATCGGGGACCTGTCTTACAAAGCGCTGCAGCATCCCGTCATTACTGACCAGGCACACCAGGCTTTTGGATTCATCTCTTTTTTTGATGTTCATGATCCGGGTTACTGCCGCCGCATTGGTGGCATCGCAACCCAGTCCCCACACAGTGTCGGTAGGGTAGAGGATCACTCCGCCCTCTTTCAGAACTTTTAATGCTGCTTCAATCGCCTCTTTCATAAGGAGCGCGAATATAAGTAATAGTTAAGAAGGAAGAATTAAGAATTAAGAGTGGAGAAAGCACAAAGGGCG
>JAZKEZ010000217.1:0-13075 GCA_040386675.1 Bacteroidota bacterium
TTCTCGCTGCGCTCGAAATGACAGTATGTTGAAAGTGGCCCTTTGACATAAACACCTCTAACCAGCTGTTATTTGAAGAATTGTAACCAGCTGTCATTTGAAGAATTGCAACAAGCTGTCATTTAGTTATTGTAACAGACGTCATTTCGAGCGCAGCGAGAAACCCCTCCCTTCTGTCGCCCTCCCCCGCCTCCCCCTGCCACCGTTCCCAAACATAACCTTCCCGTCACAATCCCTTAACCACCGCGCAATCCCCGCCTAACACTACCCAAGTTCCTTTGCAGCCTTAAATCACCACTGCAATGAACTTTACTTTACGAAAATGGATCCTTCCGCTTCTCCTCACCGGATTCGGGATCAGCGCACAGGCCCAAAGCACCTTTACTAAAAAGGTCGCAACGGGCACCGACGATGCCGAGGAAGCGGTAACGGGCTCGGTTGGATATACCATTGGCGATATGGATCTGACCAGCTCAGATCTTGAGATCATGAGCGATTCTACAACCGCGACAAGCTATAGAAAGCAGAATATCGGGATCCGTTTTACAGGAGTGACTATTCCTAAAAACGCAGTAATTACAGGCGCTTTCATACAATTCGCAACCAAAGGAGACAAAAACGCAACCTTTGGAAACGCCACTATAAAAGGAGAACTCGTTGCCAACTCGGCAACCTATTCTGCTACCGCAAAAATCTCAACACGCCCAACTACCGCAGCAGCAGTTACCTGGGCTGGAAGCACCAGCTCAACCTGGGGTTTATCAGCCGCCGGAACCCGCGGCACCAACCAGAAAACACCTGATCTGAAGGCCATTATCCAGGAGATTGTGAACCAATCGGACTGGAACTCCGGGAATGCCCTTTCAGTGATTCTGAGCGGAGCCAACGGTGTGCGCAACACCTTTTCCTTCAATGGAGCCGGTTCCAACACCAGTTACATTCCTGAACTCACCATTACTTACACCGAACCGGATCCGATCCCATCGGCCAAATTGCTTTTTCCTGCAAACGGAGAAAAATGCCTGGGATCTGCAGCGGGAACCGTTCAGCTTAAACTGAGTTTAACCGATGTAAATGCATCAGATGTACTGACCGTTAAATTCTACGGAAGAAACAAAGAAGGCGCCTTCCAGCTGCTTTCTACTCAGACCTCATCAACAGGAAATACCCTGACCTACAACTGGACCGCACTTCCCGACAGTAAAGATTTTGAATGGTACGCCAATGTGAGCGACGGATCCTACGACAGCACCACTACTACCTTCGCTTTCTCAACCATTACCACCCCGAACGTCAATCTTGGAAGCGATTTCAACCTGGATTGCGGCGAACAACGCACACTTGATGCCGGGAACGCCGGATCAGGCTACCTGTGGTCCACAGGCGCAACTTCACAAACCATTTCAGTAGCTACCGAAGGCAAATACTGGGTACGGGCCACCCGTTCAGGAGTTTGTGCTTCAAGCGACACCATTATAATTGGTCGTGATCCGATCGTAAGCATCACCAACATTGAGAGCGAATACCGCGAAAACAGCGCACCCGTTGCACTCATCGGATTTCCTTCGGGCGGAATTTTTTCTGGCGACGGAATCACCGGAAATGTACTGGATCCTGCATCACTCGAAACCGGCGGACCTTATGCCGTGAAGTACACCTATACAAACGGATCGGGTTGTACTACCGTTGTTAACGCTTCATTCACCGTATTGACCATCAATGCACCGCTGGTAAGAACCAATGCAGTGTGGAAATACCTCGATAACGGCTCAAACCAGGGAACCGCCTGGAGAGCAGAAAATTTTGACGACAGCAACTGGAAAAGCGGTCCTGCAGAACTCGGTTTCGGCGAAGGCGACGAGGCAACCGTACTAAGTTTCGGTCCGGATGCATCAAATAAATACATCACTGCTTACTTCAGAAAGTCATTTACCATTTCTGATCTTTCGCAGTACACCAGCATCCAGTTCAACTACAAACGTGACGATGGAATGGTGCTTTACGTAAACGGCACCGAATTGTTCAGGGACGGATTCGGCGCTTCGGTAAACGTATTGTACAACACCCTTTCTTCTGATATTTCTGACGATGGACAAGCGCTGCTTACCAAGAGCTTTACCATTCCGGCCAGCTTGCTGAAAAACGGAAAAAACGTGATCACAGCTGAGGTTCACCAGAATGCAGTAACCAGTTCCGATCTTACCTTCTCGTGTGAAGTGATCGGGAAGATTCCCGGAGCCGCGGCTATTGTACGCGGACCGTATCTTCAGACCGGAACCTCAGAATCGATCATTATTCACTGGCAGACCGACGAACCAACCAACAGCAAGGTGACCTACGGACCAACCGCAAACAGTCACCCGCATTCGGTTACAGATACCGCTCAGACCACCGAGCACATCGTAAAACTGACCGGACTAACGCCATACACCAAATATTACTACACGATCGGATCGACAACTGTGAAGATCCAGGGTGATTCTGCCAATTATTTCATGACCTCTCCAACTCCCGGAGCCGAAGGCAAATACACCTTCTGGGTAACCGGCGACTGTGGAACGAGTTCAACCAACCAGAAAAACGTGCGTGACCGTTACAATACGTACATCGGCAACGGCGTGACCAACGGCTGGTTACTTTTGGGTGATAACGCCTACAACAGCGGAACCGAATCGGAATTCACATCCAACTTCTTCAACATTTACCAGAACGACATCATGAAGCACGCGCCGCTTTGGCCGGCTCTTGGTAATCACGATTACGCCAACAACTTCGCCAACCAGGATTCACACAATGTTCCTTATTTCGGAATATTTGACCTTCCTAAGAACGCTGAGGCAGGTGGTGTACCCTCAAAAAGTGAGGCTTTCTATTCATACGACTATGGAAACGTCCACTTTATCTCGATCGATTCTTACGGACGTGAAGAAGGAACTCGACTGTACGATACACTGGGGCCACAGGTACAATGGATCAAGGCAGACCTTGCCTCCAACACCAAAAAATGGGTAGTTGCTTACTGGCACCACGCACCTTTTACCAAAGGATCGCACAACTCAGACACCGAAGATGAACTGAAACGCATCCGTACCAACTTCGTACGTATCCTTGAGCGTCACGGCGTAGACCTTATCCTTACAGGACACAGCCACAGCTACGAGCGGAGCAAATTGCAAAAAGGGCACTACGACGTTGAAACCACTTTCAATGCAAACACTCACAACATCAGCCAGTCATCCGGTAAATACGACGGATCGGCCAACTCGTGTACCTATCTTAAAGATTCGCTGCACACCGACGGAACGGTGTATGTAGTTGCCGGTTCTTCCGGGCAACTTAGCGGAACAACTTCAGGTTACCCTCACAACATGATGTATTATTCTGATGTAACTACATCAGGTTCGCTGGTGCTCGAATTCGACGGTTCGCGAATGGATGCAAAATTCGTTTGTGCCGACGGTCAAATCCGCGACAACTTTACCATCATCAAAGACGGGGCAACCGTTAAAGACTACACCGTAGACCTTGGCGATACCGCAAACATGGAACTTACCGCTGCATGGAAAGGAGCTTACAAATGGAAGCACAGCAGCGAAACCACCAAAACCGTGAACGTATCGGCATCTTCCGACACTTCCTTCATCGTAACCGACCAGTACCAGTGCATCAGCGATACCTTCCGCGTGAAAGTGATCAACCCTTCGCTGAAAGTCACTGTAACCGGCGCTGTCTGCCCTTCATCGACCTCCAACCTTTCATTTACCGCAGCAGGTAAATTCGCACCGCAAAACCGTTTCACCCTTGAACTGAGCGATGCAAACGGGAACTTCAGCAACCCAACCATTCTTGCTGTAGATTCAACCGGAAGCGGAACATTTGCAGCGGCTATTCCCGCACTCGCCGCAGGCAGCGGCTACCAGCTGCGCATCCGTTCATCGGTACCGGCATACACCGATAACGTGAATCTTTCTGCACTCACCATCTTCACACCACCAACCGTAAACTTCGCTCCGTTGAGTTCAGTTTGTCTGGGTTCACCTGCATTTACCTTAACCGGTGGAACTCCTGCCGGCGGAACCTATGCAGGAACCTCGGTTACCAGCGGCAAATTCGACCCGAAAACTTCCGGAAGCGGTTTATTCGTCCTTAGCTATTCGTACACTGATGCCAACGGATGTAACGCAACCGACACTTCGGCTATCCAGGTGAACCAGCTTCCCGGCGTGACCCTGGGAGCAATCAACCCGGCGTGCAGCAATGGCGGATTGGTAAGCCTTACCACAGGTACTCCTGAAGGTGGATCGTATTCAGGAACCGGCGTGACCGGCAACCAGCTCGATCCTGCTTCAGGAAGTGTAGGAAGCCGTAAGATCCTTTATACTTATACTGACGCCAACGGCTGCCAGGGAACAGCATCGACTACCATTGTGATCAATAGCGTACCGTCGGTGAGCCTCGCCGATCAGCCTGCGATCTGTATCAATTCAGGTGAAGTGAAACTATACGGCGGACTTCCTTCCGGCGGAAGCTATTCAGGAACCGGAGTAAGCAATGGTAAATTCGATCCTTCTGCAGGAACCGGAAGTTATACCGTTACCTACAGTTACACCCGTCTAACCACCGGCTGCACCGGAACCGCCTCAAAAAAGATCAGCGTGATCAGCAAGCCTGAGATCGCATTCGCATTGCAGACCGCCATTTGTACAAACGAAGCTGCACTCACCCTGTCGGCAACCCCTGCGGGCGGTAGCTTCAGCGGACCGGGCGTAAGCAACGGCACCTTCAACCCGGCAACCGCCGGCGTAGGTTCAAAAACCATTGTTTACACTTACACCAACGGCCAATGCAGCAATTCAGCAGAAAAAAGCATCACCGTAAATGCACTACCACTCGTTACCCTTGCTGATTTCCCGGAAGTGTGTGAAAACGCACCAGGATTCGCCCTTTCAGGCGGACTTCCGGACTACGGAACCTACAGCATCAACGGATCAACCGTAACTTCATTCAACCCATCGGAGCAAGGCAGCGGCAACAAGACTATTCGCTACAGCTACACCAACGCAAACGGTTGCAGCACATTCGCTGAGAAAAACCTGACCGTAAAGGCTGTAACCGCGGTTACTGCTCCGGCAGCTCAGTCGGTTTGCATCGATGCAACTGAATTCATGCTCACCGGCCAGTCACCAATTGGCGGCCAATTCTCAGGAAACGGAATTTCAGGACTGAATTTCAACCCATCGGTTGCAGGAACAGGCGTTCACCCGATCGCCTATAGCTTTACCAATGATAAAGGATGCAGCACTTCGGCCACATTCAACATAGAGGTAAAAGCACTTTCATCCGTATCGATCACTGCACCTTCTGGAAATTCAGCCTGTACAGGCGGATCAGTGGTACTGGAAACCACTTCAACCACCGGCATCCAGTGGTACAAAGACGGCCAGCTCATCAGCGGAGCCACGGCACCGCAGTATACCGCTACACTTGCCGGTAACTATTCACTGACCGCCGGTGGAAACGGATGTACAGGTACTTCACCGGAAATTCAGGTGATTTTCAACAGCCTGCCTGCACCATCCATTACGTATCCGCTTAACCCGGTATTCTGCTCAGGTGCATCGGTTGCCCTTCAAACGCAGAACTTCGACAGCTACAACTGGAAACTCAACGGAAACAGCACTTCTTCGCAGGCATCAGTAAACGCTACAGAAACCGGAACGTATTCGGTGACCGTAACTGACCAGAACGGCTGCCAGGGAACTTCAATCGGAGTAAACATCAGCTCAAGCAGCCCGGTGGTCATTTCGAGCGACAAGAACCCGACGATCTGTCCGAACGAATCCATTACGCTTTCGTGCAGCAATGCAGTAAGTTACCAGTGGTTCAGAAACAATACCCCGCTTAACGGAGCAACTGCTGCAACTTACACCACCACCGAAGCCGGAGTTTACCACGTAACCGCCACCGACCAGAACGGTTGCAGTGCAACATCAGCCACGCTTGAGGTAAAACGTCACATCAGTCTTCCGGGAACGCAGGTGCGTATCGACGGTACCGCCGAAATCTGTGAAGGAGCCACCACCAAACTGGTAACCACCGGAGCCTTCGTTTCGTACCAGTGGTACCGCAACGGGAACAAGATCCCCGGAGCAGTTTTCCGCACCTACGTAAACAGCAAACCAGGAGTATTTACCGCGTTTGTTGAAGACCAGAACGGATGTAAGGACTTCTCCGATCCTGCGACCATCAGCGTAAACCTGCTTCCGGTAGCCGACATCCAGAGCAGCACATTCAGAACCGTTTGCCTTCCGAAACTGCTTACCATCGGAACACCTCAGGTTGCAGCAACTTCTTACAGCTGGAGCAGGAACAACGAGGCAGTTGCCGAAGCTACCAACAGCTACATCCGCATCGACAAGACCGGCTTGTACCAGCTTACCGCAACGACAGAAAAAGGCTGTACCGCCACATCAAGAAAAGTGCTGGTTAATGCATCAACTGTACCGGCACAGCCTGTTGTAGTGCTTATCCAGCCTAATGTACTGGAGTGTAACTACACCGAGCGCCTGCAATGGTTTAAGAACAACGAGAAGATAAACGGGGCCACCGGTCGCCAGCTCGAACTCAGCGGTCCGGGAGTATACACCGTGAGTTACACTTCTGCAGCCGGTTGCTCATCAGTATCCGATAATTATAGCCAGAACCTGTCCGGAATCAGCAGCATCGAAAGCGAAGCCATCAGCGTATACCCCAATCCCGTAAAAGACATCCTGAGTGTAAGCTGCCAGGAAACAGCAGCCTACCAGTTGTTCGACCTTGGAGGCAAGACCGTTGCCAACGGAACTATCCATCCAGGCACTACTCACCTCGATCTGTCTGAATTAGCGAAAGGCGTTTACCAGTTAAAAATCAGCAGCGGAGCAACCAATACCGTCCGCCGCATCATCAAAGACTAATCACCAAAAGGTCCGTTCTCCCTCAGAACGGACCTTTTTTATTCCCCTAAACCGTCTCAACCGTCTAAACCGTCTAACCCGTCTCAACCCATTAACCCTTTAACCCATTAACCTTTAATCCACCCCCATTCAACCTCTATAATCCCCTCCCCGGCTAATCTTTAACACAATAAATGACCACCGTCCACCCTTATCCCACAAATTCTCGTACCTTCATGTAATGAAAAATTCAGGAAACCTCTCACGTATTCCTGCCAGTGAATTTGTTCTCTTCTATGCGGATGATGATCAGGAAGACCGAGAGTTCTTTACGGAGGCCCTCACTTCTATAAAGGCAGACACCCAATTATTTACCCACGAAAACGGCGATGTGTTGTTAAATGCACTGAAAAATCCGCCGCCACAACCTTCTATTATTTTTCTTGACCTGAATATGCCGGTTAAAAATGGCATAGATGTGCTGAACGACATGAAGGACTCAAATGAGTTGCAAAATACGCCAGTGGTTGTTTTCTCTACATCAGATGACCGCCAGGTAATCGAAAACTGTAAATCGCTCGGAGCATCGCTCTTTATCACCAAACCAAATTCGTTTGAAGGATTGAAGAAAAGCATCTCCCATGTATTGAGTCTGAACTGGGCCAAACCAAAACAACAGGAAGGCCCGTTCCACCTAAGTTTCTAGTTTTATCCTCCACCAGGAAAAAAGGGGCGTCTGAATTATCAGTCGCCCCTTTTTATTTAGTGGAAAATGGAGAATTGAGAATGGAAAATGGGGGAGAGTGCAAAACCTATGGTACTTATCCCGTCTAAACTATCTAAACCGTCTAAACTGTCTAAACCCTTTAACCCCTTAACCATTTAACCCCTTAACCCCTTAACCCTAAAACCCATAGCTCATCCTGAACCCCGCCGTGGCATCCTTATACTTATTGATCAGGTACAACTCAGGCGAAAGCGTAAACCGCCCAAGGGTAGTATTGATAAAGAACTTCACCATTCGTTCCGGGAACAGCGGCGAATTGGTATACGGCAGAATACCCATACCGATCCCTACCCACACCGGCTCATCGTTGCTGTCCACCAGGTTGGTATTGACAGAAAAATTGAGACTCGGGGTATTATAAGCTTTCAGCCTTCCTGACGGCAGCGTTACAGAAAACACCTGGTTGGATCCCTCAAAGGTGATCTTGGTACGTTTTACATTTTTCCAATCCCTTAAAATAAAGTTCACGCTTCCGTGAAATTCCGGGTAAAAATAATTTCCCGCGAAGCCAAATCCTGCGCCTGCATTACCTTCTACCACATCGTTCACGTTCTGGCGATAAAAAGCGGAATGTACCACACGATTGTCTGCTACGATAAGATTTCCTTCCAATCGGTGCCTTTTATACGGCGTCCGCTTCACCTCAGTTCTCAGCGAATCCTCCAGGACCTTGAAATCCTGCCTGCAGATCTTCCTCAAGCCGTCGAGGTCCTGGGCATAAATGTAGGTTTCCGTTATACTTTTGTGCACATAAATTTCCCATCCGGGAGGAAGAAGCTGAACCACCTTATCCCTTCTGCTGGTTACCCGGGTTACCATTTTCTTCCGTTCTTCTATGTTGATGTAGCGGTCACCATTCCTCGCAAAAGAAATGTGGATGATATGAGGGATGGTGGTGTCGGCCAGTGCCGGTTCGATTTCAGAAAGCCAGATCTCAAGATCTTCAGGCAGCACCGAAACCGCTCCATATTCATTGTCCACATCTGCAAAATTAAACACGACCAGCGCCCCAAGCGACTGAAATTCAACCAGGAGCGAGTCCGGAAAATGCTTGATCTCGTTGGCAGGATAACTATAATTGTCCATATCGCGCACTACGTCATAGATGCCCGGGGGAATTCGCGAAGTACTCGAACTCTGTTTTTCCTGTTGAGAATAGGCAACAGACGACACGCACAGCAAAGCCGTGAAAAGTAAATTTCTCATGATGTATAGGGATTTATTGGGTTTTAGATGGATTGAATCCTGTTTTTATAACCACCGGCGACGAACTTGCATAACTCTCCCGGTTAAAAGAAGCCTTCACCTGGATGCGGTAGGGTTTGGTAACTTTCGCGAATTGTACCTCATCAGGATACACACCAACGATAGCCTCTACCTTTCGTCGCTTTGATTTTTTTTGGGTTGATGTGGGTTCCGGCAACACCTCCGGTTCGTTTTGCACCACATAGTTTTCTGCTTCAGGCCGTATTTCTGCAGTTTCTACCTTTTGCAACAGCGGTTTCTCAACAGCTCTCAGCTTTCGGGTAGTAGTGCTGGTTTCCGGGACGCTTGTAGGCCGGGCAATCACCGGCTGCTCTCTTTTTTCCGGCGCTTTAATCACCTTCTGCGGAACCGTGGCAAGCGGCACAGCTTCCGGTCGCATGAACAGGAACAGCGAAAATACGACAGCTACCACTGATGCCGCTGCGATCCAATAACCGTATTTCTTTCTTCTTTTACCTGCCTGCGAACGTTCTATTCCCTGCCAGACCCGCTGGCGGTTCCACGACGGAGTTTCCCGCTCCAGCGCCTGTATCTTTTCCGATATCTTTTGATCAGTTTCCATATCTCACTCCCTCCTCATTCAGCGATTTTTTCAGTATTGACCGGGCCTTGAACAATTGAGACCGCGAAGTTCCCACGCTGATGTTCAGCATCGCAGCAATTTCCTCGTGGCCGAAACCTTCAACAACAAACAGGTTAAACACCGTTCGGTAACCGGTAGGCAGTGCCTCGATAGCAGCATAGATTTCCTCGGTTTCCAATGCGGCAAAATCTTCAAGCACCGGTTCGGGTGTATTGGCATCCAGGCTTTCAGTCAGGTTAAAATTGTGGCGTTTCCTGAGCGACATGAGTGCTTCGTTCACCACCACCCGCTTCATCCAGGCCTCCAGGCTTCCCGCTCCCTGGAACGTAAATTTCCCCAGCGATGCAAAAATCTTCGTAAAAGCCACGATCAGAACATCTTCTGCCTCTTCCTGGTCCTTTACATAACGGAAAGCCAGCCTGAAAAACCGGTCAGCATAACGCGAGAATACCAGCTCCTGCGCTATTTTATCCTGTTGAATACACCGTTGTACCAGTTCCTTTTCTTCCACGTCTTAGGTTTCTTCAAGTCCTTACCTGTTAAATGCAAAACCACATCCCCGCGTTGCCTCACCCCCTCATTTTTTTCTCAACTCCTCTAAACCGTCTCCACCGTCTAAACCATCTAAACCGTCTAAACCGTCTAAACCGTCTAAACACTTACCCCTACCACTTACCACCTCCCTCCCCTTGGCCCAACATTTGTCTTACTCTCCCAAACTCAACCCTATGGACAGCATAAACAAACAACAGCCTGAAGACAATCATAGAGATCTGCAGGATGGAGCAGCCAGCGATAAGATCAAAGAACTGGTAGAAAAAGGACAATCCTGTTTCTTTTGCACCTCAGCCACAACAGGAGATTTTGAAAACACCCGCCCAATGTCGGTTCAAAAGATCGACGATCAGGGAAATATCTGGTTTTTGAGCGCGATAGACAGTCACAAGAACCAGGAAATTAGAGAAGACAGCGTAGTACGTCTTTATTTCCAGGGTTCAGCCTATTCCGATTTCCTGGTACTCGAAGGGAACGCGATCATCAGCCGCGATAAAGAAAAAATCCACGAACTGTGGGAACCAATGATCAAAGTATGGTTCACCGAAGGCGAAGACGATCCGCGTATCACCGTTATAAAATTCGTTCCCGCACAGGGATATTACTGGACCACCAAGCACGGCAAAGTGGTCGCCACTATGAAAATGGTAGTCGGTGCACTCGTTGGCAAAACCTTCGACGACTCCATGGAAGGCAACATTGAACTGTAAACCTCTCACCCATATAAAGCAAAGGCCCCGCAGCTATAAGTTGCAGGGCCTTCGTGATTTATGAATTTTCAATTCTTCATTTTCAATTCTCAATTACTCTCCGCGTATTTCTTAAAATTATCCAGTATCGACTGCCACCCGGCCTGCTGCATCTCTACCGGATTCTGGCCTTCAGCTTCAAACGTCTCATCGATCCGTGTGCTGTCGCCATTAGCTGTAAACGTAGCCGACACCTCCCGGCCATCACCAAGCGTATAAGCCAGCGACTTTTCATGATCCACTTCAGAGTACGTACCACCAAAATCAAACCCGAAACTCCCGTCGCGCGCCTCCATCCGGTAATTAAAAGACCCGCCCTTGCGAACATCGTTTTCCGCATGCGGCGTATGCCAGTCTGGCGAGGCATTGTTCCATTTCTTCACATGCTCAGGCTCATTAAACATCTTCCAAACCTTCTCCACCGGGGCACTCACAGTAACCCCGATAGTCAATTTCTGCTTTTGATTCGTTTCCATATTAGTTAAAATTAAAAGTACTGTACGTAATTATATGGAAGTGAAACTTCCTATTTATTCGTTAATAGCAAAGTAGTTTAAACCGCAAAGACCGCTAAATTTTTACGCAAAGAACACAAAGCCAATCAATTACCAGCACCGTCATCCCGAGCGCAGCGAGGGACCTCCACCGTCTAAACTCTTACCCCCTCTCAAACGCCTCCTCCAGCACCCCCAACTCAATCTTCTTCATTTTCAGCATTTCCGTCATCACCGCATCACTTTTTGCCGGGTTCCCCGACGACATCAATTCACCCATTTTCGCGGGAACCACCTGCCACGACACGCCAAATTTATCTTTCAGCCATCCGCATTGCTGCGCCGCTGCATCTCCGCCTTCAGTCAGCTTGTTCCAATAGTGATCGATCTCGTCCTGGTCTTCACAGGTAATCACAAATGATATCGCCTCATTGAACTTGAAAACAGGTCCGCCGTTGATGGCCATGAACTTCTGTCCGTTAAGCGTGAACACCATGGTCATTACCAGTCCTTCAGGCATCCCGTGAATTTCCTGGCCCGCTTTACCGTATCGGGACACCACGTCGATCGAAGAATTCTTAAAGACAGAAACATAAAATTGTGCTGCTTCTTCAGCCTGGCGGTCAAACCAGAGGTGTGGAGTAATTTGTTGAGTATTTTTCATAATCATTGATTTTTGAGTGGAAGAATTTAGCCAAAACTATTCCCAAAATTCCGGTTTTAAGGCCTGCAAAACCGACAAAATAAAGGGTGATTTACGACACTTTTCCAACTCTTCCAACTAACTGCGATGCTATCGGAGCAGTCTATCAGAAAAAGTACTTTCTTTATCCCGCTACGTTGGTCATACATCCTGCCTCAATGCGTATAACACATCCTTTTTCGGTACTGTCGCTGCTTGTCCTCTTGCTTATTGTGCCGTTTTACGGCCGGAGCCAGTCGCTTACCCTGAAGAACTACACGGTTGAAAACGGACTACCCAGCAACTTCATCTACAATATCATTCAGGACCACAAAGGGTTCATCTGGATTTCCAGCGAGGCCGGAATCAGTCGCTTTGACGGACAATCGTTTACCAATTTTACTCCGGAAAACGGGCTTCCTGATGGTGAGATCCTTAAACTTTTTGAGGACAGCCGGGGAATCATCTGGTTCGTAGCACTTAACGGTCGTGTAGGTACTATATGCGACGGTAAAATAGATCGCCAGGAAAAACTGAACGCCAATATCGGCGATAAGATAGTTTCCGTAAACGAAGACTGGGATCACCACATGGTTTTTTTAGGTATGCTGAAAGGAGTGGTCCGGTTTCACAATGGAAAGTACGTCGCCATAAGCAGCACGCCGGTTGATGCCTTGTCAAAAAACTTCCCGACGTTCCAGTTTTCAAATTCTGCCATTATTGACGCGAAGAAAAAGGAGATCGTCGCAATGACGCGCCTCAGGCAGACCGACGTTTTTCGTGGAAACAAATCCTATATAGCTCAAGTGGACACCGGCGACTGGTCCACACGAAATTTCATTAACCCTATTTACTTCTCCAGAAGCGGAGGACCATACAACACCCGGAGTTTAGGCATCCTCAAACTCAATCCCGACTATTCGTCTTCTACGATCATTAACGACAGCCAGTTGCTGCACCGCGCCTGCCTCAGCTTCCTGATCGACAAGGAGGGCATCGTGCAGCACCAGGTGGTGAACAACCT
>JAZKEZ010000218.1:0-10909 GCA_040386675.1 Bacteroidota bacterium
GGATTGTTTTATCCACCCGACCCGAGTAGTCGCGGCAGCTGTTTCATCGGCGGGAACCTGGCGAATAATTCCGGCGGACCAAAAGCAGTAAAATACGGGGTTACCCGCGAATACGTCCTCAACCTCGAAGTGGTACTGGCGAGTGGGGAAGTGATAGAAACCGGTGCCAATGTCCTGAAGAACTCCACCGGCTACAGCCTGACGCACCTCATGATAGGCAGCGAAGGAACCCTTGGGATCATTACCAAAGCCGTATTGAAACTCCTTCCGTTGCCGCAACAGAATGTGCTGATGCTGGTGCCTTTTAAAAGCGCCAGGGAGGCCTGCGAGGCAGTATCGGCGGTCTTTCACGCGGGTATCGTTCCATCTGCAATGGAATTCATGGAACGCGATGCGATCGACTGGATACTTGCTTTTGATACGGATATTCGGGTGGAAGTATTTGATGAACAGGCACATCTGCTGATCGAGCTCGACGGGAACAACCTGCAGCAACTGCAGGAAGAGGCCGAAAAACTTGTTGGCGTATTGACTGATTTTGACATCGGAGAGATCCTGTATGCCGAAGATGATACGCAAAAGCAGGTGTTGTGGCGCATGCGCAGGCGCGTTGCAGAAGCAGTGAAATCAAATTCGGTGTATAAAGAAGAAGACACAGTGGTTCCGCGTTACCAGTTGCCACAGCTGCTCGACGGTATAAAGGCGATCGGTGCGATATACGGATTCAGGTCGGTATGTTACGGACATGCCGGCGACGGAAACCTGCACGTAAACATTATTCGCGGCGAACTGAGTGAAGCCTTCTGGAACAACGAGTTGAAAACCGCGATCCGCGAACTTTTTGAACTCGTGAAAAGCCTTGGTGGTACCATTTCCGGCGAACATGGCATCGGACTGGTTCAAAAGGAATACATGGACATTATGTTCCCGGAGCATCATCTTGCGCTGTTCAGAAGCATCAAGCAGGCTTTCGATCCGAACAATATCCTGAATCCCGGGAAGATCATACCCGCATTAACCTGAATCAGCATGGATCAGCAGGAAGCATTACAGCTGCTTGGCCTTGAAGTAACAGCTGCAGCCGATACGAGTGAGATTACAGACGCTTACGAAGAACAGCTGTTTGTGGTCAAACAGTTCTTTCTGACCTCACCCGTAATTGCCGTGTTGTTTTCCAAACGATTACAAAAACTGGAGAAACTGGATGAGGCACTCGAAACCTTGCTCCCGGGGTCCATTCCTCCGGCATCAGGCGTCCTTGCAACTGAGTTGCCAGAAAATCATCTCATTGCTGGTTATGAAGCCGCAATGTCGGGGTACAAAACCCGTCTGGCTGCAGCGGCATTCGGTCCGGCTATCCGTTCAGAAGCAGAAGGTATGATCGCGGTTACCGCACAATTCGAAAAGAAAATTCTTGAACAGATCTGCCTTACTTATGGCACACCCGAAAACTGGCCTGCGGGTTACGATGATTCGCTTAAGATCGCCAATGGTCTCGATACGGTATTGATTGCCAGAAGTTTAAAAGAACTGGAACAAGGAATAAATGTGGAGAATTCCAGGAATGCACTGCTTTCTGAGCTCTA
This sequence comes from Bacteroidota bacterium, assembly GCA_040386675.1. Taxonomy (GTDB): domain Bacteria; phylum Bacteroidota; class Bacteroidia; order Flavobacteriales_D; family Luteibaculaceae; genus DASUEB01. Next base: position 1,587 of record JAZKEZ010000218.1, read on the forward strand.
CAAACTGGTTAAAAAACAGCGGATAGCAGGAAATTAACTCAGGCTCCGGTCCATGTCCCTGCGCGCATCTTTGCTTTTCATGTCCTCGCGTTTATCGTAGATCTTTTTCCCTTTAGATAAGGCAATCTCCATCTTTGCCCAACCTTTCTCACTCATAAAAACTTTAAGTGGGATGATTGTAAGTCCCTGGTTTTTCAGGCCTTTCTGGAGTTTCCCCAACTCATGACTGGTGAGCAGTAATTTGCGGTCGCCCTTGGGATCGTGCTTGTAGAAGGATGCTTTTTCGTATTCGGCGATGTGCATGTTCTTCACATACAATTCACCACTTTTAGTAAAATAGCAATAGGCTTCAGTGATACTCGCTTTATTGTCCCTGATCGATTTGATCTCGGTCCCGGTCAATACCATTCCTGCCGTAAAGGTTTCCAGGAACTGGTACTCAAAGCTTGCTTTTTTATTTCTGATATTCACCTCGGTCATGGCGGCTAATGTATGAAAATTGGCGTCAGGGAACGATCTCAATAATGGTGCCTGTAGCCACCAGTTCGTACAATTCGCTCATGTCGCTGTTGGATAATGCAATGCATCCACGGGTCCAGTCGGCACAGGGATAGTGTGGAATACGCGCCGGATCGTTAGGCTGACCGTGTATCTTGATCAGTCCGCCGGGTGATTTGCCAAGCGCCGCGGCATTCCGGATGTCGTCTTCAGACGGGTAGGAGATGCCCAGGTTCAGGAAGAAAATGCTGTTCGGGTTCTTGTCGTCAATCAGATACCTGCCTTCCGGGGTTTTACAGTCGCCTTCGTATTCCTTTTTTCCGATGGGCTGCTCACCGAGGTCTACAGTGTAGCTCTTTACAAGTTGATTGCAGGAAAAAACAGAAAGCAGGCGTTTCGCTTTCTCAACCAGGATATAGTCGGGACCAGGCATCTTGAAATGGAGTGGATTAGAATGCAAAAGCCCCGGCGAACGGGGCTTTTGCACTAAAATAAACGGAGCTTATTTGTTCAGGAAATAGCCTACGTAGCTTCCTTTTTGCTTCTCACTTCCAAGTACATCGCTTTTCTTCGAAAGACGGAATAAAGTAGCCTGGAGTGCCTGCATGGCTTTGGTCCTGGTCTCATCGGTGATAGAGAACTGATCTCTGCCTGCCTCAAGAAGTTCAGGAGCCGACATTGGAGTTGGACTTGCCTTTAGGGTCATTTTTACAAATTTCGCCCACGACATTTTCACAAACTTTTTCTTCGGTGCCGGAGCCTGGTCAAATCCACCTTTAGCAGGTCTTCCCGGTCTGCGGGTGCCATTGGCATCAGCGCTCAGCTCATCCATCGAATCAACCGCTTCTTCCAAAGCAGCATCAGAAGGCTGTCTTGCTGATTTTGAAACAGCACTGCCCGGTAACTGGGAAGGAATGTGAGATACTGAAGTAGATACACCAAGTCTTTTCAGGATGGTATTCAGTTCTTCAAGCTTCTTTACGGTGGTGTTATATTCCTGCAGATAATGCATTTTCAGCATATTGATCTCTGCATCAGAAAATTGAACATTAGACATAAACTATATGTTTTGTTGGTTGTTGAAAGCAAATGTAGTATTTGATCCCGATTAATTCATATACACGTCAAATGTTTGTAACAAATGGTTGTGGGTAACCTCTTAGAACTGAAGCCTATGTTGAGATGTAAAACCGGTTGAGCCGGAGTTTTTACCGGCAGTGTGCGGTGATTTTTTGCAGTGGGTTTCGGTCCGTGCATCCTGTAAATTCGTTACTTGCATTTCCAAAACCCGTAATCCTGCTATCTATGCGCCCGCTTCTCTTTTCGATCTCCCTGTTACTCGTGATGTCTTGTGTTAAAAAAGACGATCCGCTGAGAGATGACGGAGCCAACGGTAAAGCACTGGGAGCTTCAGCCCGCGATCTGCTGTCGTCATCAAAATTCAAGGCATTGGTGGTCGAGATCGATTACATGACAGGGATGCGTCCTACAGATGCCACCATTAGCAACCTGCAAGGGTTTGTTGCTTCGGTAGTGAATAAACCTTCGGGTGTGCGTATTGTGCTGAATGAAATACCTGCACAGGGAAAGTCGGCCTATGCATTAAAAGACATCAACGCGATCGAAACACTGAACCGCTCATCCTTCAATACCGGAGATACGATCGCGACCTATATCCTGGTTACCGACGGGGCATATAACGAACCTAATGTATTGGGACTGGCGTATCGCAACACTTCAATGTGCATTTTCGGAAAAACCATCAATGAGAATACAGGCGGATTGTTCAGACCTTCAAAAGACAAACTGGAATCTACCGTAGCAGAACACGAGTTCGGACATATACTCGGACTGGTGAATGTTGGTACACCCATGCAAAAGGACCACCAGGACACTCAACACGGCGGACATTGCACCAATTCTTCCTGCCTGATGTACTACCAGGTAGAAACCACAGATGTGGTAGCCAACCTGATGACCGCGAATATCCCAACACTTGATATCGATTGCAGGGCAGACCTTACTGCCAATGGAGGTAAGTGATCAGGCAGCTACGGCCCTGAGCACCAGTTCGCTGCTTATGGGCAGCAAGGTGTGATAAATCGGAACGGGCATGCTGCAATTCACCACGAAAGTGGCAGGATTGGGTAATTCCCGATAACTATTAATGAGTTCGAGCTTGATCTGTGTGGATTGCAAAGCCGGCGATAACGTAGTTGATTTAATGAATCGTGTGCTGATGCCGGATAGCGGTTGCCCATTCATATCAAGTCCTGAAATCCTGAAACGGTAAATAAAGCTTCTCCGGCGACCGCAGCTCAGGATAAAATATCCTTCTCTCTTATACAAGGGTACGATCCCTACCGGATCAATGGAAAGGTGCTGCTCTACCTCTTGATAAATGCTGCGGCCGTTGCTGCGCAGTGGATCGAGCTGTGGCAATGCATACGCTACGATATCAAGGATTTCGTTCATGGCTTCTGCCGCCGATAAATCCTTTTCGTAAATAAGCCGCTGATTTTCAAGATCCGTACCTATAAGCTCACCGGGAAGTTTCGTGATGAAAGCAGAGTAACTGCTGATAATGGCCTGCATATTCCGGTAGTGCGCCTCAAGCTCCGGAAGATCCGGATAGAGTTGTTTCCGTGCAAAACGCTCCTTCACATTTTTGAGCCAGGCCAATAACACGTACTGTTTGTATTCAAAATCTGATAAGCCTTCGGTGATCCAGTCTTTGCTCAGCATAGGTGTGGGGATTTAGGCTTAAGATAGCGAAAATTGGGTTAAGGGGTTAATGGTTTAAAGGGTTAACCTCTTAAACTTTTAACCCTTTCACCAAAAAAATTCAACAAGCCTTGCGCACTTAAAAATATGCTTTATTTTTACCTCCAGATACCATCCGATACGGTCGGCATTTGGTATCAGACCACTCTGTGGTCGCCCACATAGTCCATTTGGGAAACTTAACGTTTGAACTTCTTTGGAGCGTCCTCGGACCAGCAATGGCGGGCCTCAGCCATCTTCGGATGGAATGACACCAGTGTCACGGAGGATTACAAAGTTTGTCTGGAAGCTCCATCCATTTTTTTTTAGAAGTTTCCTCAATACCTTGCTATGTGGGTTTTTTTATTCCCTTCCATCGATTTTCCCGTTATTTGCGCTTACCTAACACAGCAATATGCCGTCCGGCCACATCATGCAGGATATCAAACAATTAGTAGCCACTGGCACACATTTACCCCTGATGGAACATTTTTACACCATCCAGGGTGAGGGCAATTTTACCGGCGTTGCTGCTTATTTTATCCGACTGGCAGGATGTGATGTGGGTTGTGTATGGTGCGATGTGAAGGAGAGCTGGAATGCCGACGACCATCCTGTACTTGCTGTTGAGGACCTGGTGAGCCTGGCTGCCGGAAGTCCCGGAAATACAGTAGTGATCACCGGCGGCGAACCGCTGATGTATGAACTCGGTCCGATTACCGCCGCACTCAAAACCGCCGGCAAACGGGTACATATCGAAACCTCAGGTGCTCATCCCGTAAGCGGGGAGTGGGACTGGGTTTGTTTCTCTCCAAAAAAATTCAAAGCACCTCATCCTTCTGTTTTTGATAAAGCCAACGAGTTAAAGATTGTGGTATTCAACAAATCTGATTTTGAGTTTGCAGAAAAATATGCGGCACTGGTCAATCCCAACTGCCAGTTGTTCCTTCAGCCTGAATGGGGAAAAGAAAAGGTAATGGCCGAACTGGTTGTAGAGTATGTAAAGGCTAATCCGAAGTGGAGAATCTCCCTTCAAACGCATAAATATTTGAATATTCCCTGATTATTCCCGTTTGTTGTAGCAGCATGAACAGATTTCTCCTCTTTTTAGTACTCTCCCTTTCTGTTGTCACCACGCTACAGGCGCAGCGTCAGCCGGGTACATCGGATAAAAAGGCACTTGCCGCCTTTAACAAAGCACTCGAAGCCAATAATGCGCGCCAGTATAAGGCAGCAATAGAGCAGGCACAGCGCGCGGCCTCTTACGACGAAAATTTTGCTGATCCTTATATGCTGATGGGGCAGCTCTATGCCGAAACCGGCGAATTCGAAAAAGCGATAACTTCTTACGAAAGAGTGCTCGAGCTCGATCCGGATTTCTCATCTGAAGCATATTACCTGCTGGGTCGACTGTATTTCATTAAAATGGACTATGCCACTGCTTCCGGTCATTTCAAAACTTACCTGGGCCGCAAACAACGTAAACCTTCGCTTGATGCAGTGGCTAAAAAGTTCCTGGTAAACAGCGAGTTCTCGGCAGAAGCCATTAAGCATCCGCAGCCTTTTGATCCCAAAAATCTTGGCGAAGCGATCAACAGTCCGATGGGAGAATACTACCCCGGACTTACCGCCGACGACAATACGATCTATTACACCCGCCGGCTGATCGACCGCAGTCACCCACAGGGATTCCAGGAAGACTTTTTTGTTTCGACCATGGAGAAAGACGGCTGGAACAAAAGCAGGAACCTCGGTGCACCCATAAACACCTCCGATCACAACGAAGGAGCACCTACCATTTCTGCCGACGGCCGGATCATGGTTTTCGTGGTATGCGAAGCCATGGGCGACGGCGATTACGGGAACAAGCGCACCGGCTTCGGAAGCTGTGACCTCTTTATTGCACACAAAGAAGGCAACAGCTGGGTAAAGGCTGAAAACATTGGTGAATCCATCAATTCGGTACACTGGGAAACACAACCTTCGTTGTCGTCTGATGGTCGTACACTGTATTTTATAAGGGGTTTCCGCGATAAATCGCGCACCATTACCGGCCAGGACATCTGGATCTCTGAAATGAAAGACGATGGGAAATGGTCGGAAGCCAAACGTCTGGAAGGAAAGATCAATACACCGGGACAGGAGTCATCGGTGATGATCCACCCCGACGGCAATACGCTTTATTTTGCTTCCGACGGTCACCCGGGATTTGGTGGCGAAGACATTTTCGTATCCTATAAAGAAGGAACCGAGTGGGGAGAACCAAAAAACCTGGGTTACCCGATCAATACCAGCAACGACGAAAACTCGCTTACCGTTTCAGCGGGTGGGGAAGTGGCCTATTTTGCCAGCGACCGTGCCGGCGGACTCGGCGGACTTGACCTGTACAGCTTCATTCTTCCTGAAAATGTACGGCCGTTAAGGGTTTCATATGTAAAAGGACTGGTGAGCAATGCGAAAACCGGTGCTCCGCTCGAAGCCAGTTTTCAACTGATCGACCTGGAGACCAAGAACGTAGTGATCAGCTCCAAATCAGACAAGATACTCGGGGAGTTCCTGGTAACACTTGCTGCAAACAAAGATTACGCGCTCAATGTGTCGAAACCCGGTTTCCTGTTCCATTCTGAAAACTTCTCGCTGAAAGAGGGTTCGGGTGTGAACGAACCGATCCGACTGGACATTAAACTCAGTCCGATTGAAAAAGGAGAAATAGTGGTGCTGAGGAATGTATTCTTCGATACTGATAAATTCGACCTGAAACCTACTTCCGAAGCAGAGTTGGATAAGCTGGCCGATTTCCTGGACAAAAATCCGGCACTACGGATCGAACTCGGCGGTCATACCGACGACCAGGGCGATGCGGTGTACAATCAAAAGCTGAGTGAGAACCGGGCGAAAGCAGTACTTACTTATTTGGTGAATACCAAAGGCATCGCTGCCTCAAGGCTTACTGCGGCAGGATACGGCGAATCAAAACCGATCGAAGACAATGCGACGGCTGAGGGCCGGGCATTGAATAGACGTACGGAGTTTAAGGTGCTTTGATTTTTTTTAACCGCAAAGGCACGAAGTCTTTGCGTCCTTTGCGCCATAGTTCGCGCTCTTTGCGGTTAAATTCTCACCCCAATTCCTTCGGAACCTGCATAAACACCAGCTTCCCGGTTCCTCCTGATACTTCCTTCCAGCTTTCTGTTTCAAAATCGATCCTGGCTATCCCGCACGTGGAAAGGTTTCCAATGTGCTGATCGGTAAGGTATTCGCAGTATTCGGTGATTCCGGGGTTATGACCCACGAGTGCGGCACTTTTTAATGTATCCGGCAATCCACAGGTAATGCGAAGCATTTCCCTTGAGGATGCAAGATACAGTTCAGGGTGATGGGAAATTAATTGCTCGTTGTAGCCCATTTTTCCCACAATTCCTTTCGCGGTAGATGAAGTTCTTACCGCAGAACTCGAATAAAAATGCTCGATACGCTCGCCACGCTTCAGGAGAAAATCAGCCATTAAAGGGATGGATGCGATTCCTCTTGTATTCAGAGGACGTTCAGAATCAGTTAACTGGGTATTATCCCAACTCGATTTTGCGTGACGGATGAGGAAAAGCGATTTCATAGTTTATTACGATTGGGTATAAAAATGGACAAACGGGAACAATTCGGAAAGATTTTTGGTATATGTTTGTCCAAATCATAAAACAATCCAAAGATGAATAAATTAAAGAACCTATTCCTACTAGGTCTTGTTGCATTTTCGTCTGCAACATTCGTGTCTTGCGAAAAAGAAAACAACGATGACAATTCAGTTAAAAAACCTAGCGTTGCGCTGGTAACTCCTGCTAACAGCTCGATTACCGTAACTCCGGGAAGTACAGTTACTGTTGAAGTACTTGCTGCTTCAGGTGACGCGAAACTTGTATCTTTTGCAGTTCAGGTTTCTCAAAACGGTGGTCCGTTTACTGATTACAGTAATGCTTTTACTCCAAGCAACAACGACACCACGTTTAACGAAAACAACTACACGTACAAGAGAACTCTTCCTACCCTTTCAGGTACAGGTTCTATCCAGTACAAGTTCGTTGCTACTGACAAAGATGGTCTTGAAGGTTCTACAACCCTTAGCATCAAAGTTGAGTCAACTGCAATCAGCACTTACACTGCAAAAATCCTTGGAGCTGTAAACAGCTCAACAGGTAGCTTCCTAAGCACAGGTAACGGTGTTGTTTACACTATCGCAAACGCTAAGACCAACTCTAGCCTGATCGATTTCGTGTACTACTACACTACTACTAACATGGCTTCTATGGCTGCTCCGGATGATGCAACTGCTGCTTCTATCTACAACAACGCAAGCAACGGTATCCAGACCTGGGCTACCAAAAACAGCACTAAATATGCTAAGGCTCCACTAACTTCAGCTTCTACCTTTGATGGTATTAACGACGGTGCTGGTATCGGTCTTGCTCACCTTACTGCTTCACCAAACGCGTCTTCTGTTACTGCTCTTGCAGTAGGAAACGTAGTTACCTTTACTACTGCTGGTGGTAAAGATGGTGTTTTCAAAGTAAGCAAAATCACTACCGGTGCAAACGGTAGCATCACTATCGACGTTAAAGTTGAGAAATAAGAATTACACCTCTTGGTGAATAGAAACCCGTCCCGATCCTTCGGAGACGGGTTTTTTTTTGTCTAAGCGCAAAGCACGTGGAGGTTTAAGCACAAAGGGCGCAAAGGTGATGATCTCTTTTGCGCCCTTTGCATTAAACCAATCCGTAGAACTTAGACGATCACTTCTTCATTCTCCAGCACCTTCCTGAAAACGATCTTCGAGTCGAAGACATCGAGTACGATCGGTTCTGAACGATCTATGGTCCCGGCGATCAGTTGCTTACTGAGTTCGTTGAGCACCTGCTTCTGGATCACTCTTTTTACCGGACGTGCTCCGAATTGCGGATCATAGCCCATTTCAGTCAGCCAGTGCAGTCCTTCTTCCGAAAGGTGCAGCTCGATGTCTTTTTCGAGTAGCTTTTTGGCCAGGCTGGTGATCTGGATCTTAACAATTTCCTCCACCATGTCTTTGTCGAGCGGGTTGAACATGATCACCTCATCGATCCTGTTCAGGAATTCGGGACGCAGGCTTTGCTTCAACACCTCAAACACTTCATCCTTTGTCCGTTCCATCACTTCTTCGCGGTTGTTGCGGTTCAGACCTTCAAAATTCTCCTGGATGATCGATGAACCGATGTTACTGGTCATGATGATAATCGTATTCTTGAAGTTAACCAGTCGGCCTTTGTTATCGGTAAGCCTACCGTCATCGAGCACCTGAAGCAGCGTATTGAATACATCCGGGTGTGCTTTTTCGATCTCGTCGAGCAGTACAACGCTGTAGGGTTTTCTTCTTACGGCTTCAGTCAGCTGTCCGCTTTCCTCGTAACCCACGTATCCCGGAGGTGCACCCACAAGGCGGCTTACGCTGTGCCGTTCCTGGTATTCACTCATGTCGATCCGGGTCATTGCATTTTCATCGTTGAACAGGTATTCGCTCAGCGCTTTGGCCAATTCGGTCTTACCCACACCCGTAGTTCCCAGGAAGAGGAACGAACCGATGGGTTTACGCTCATCCTGTAATCCGGACCGGCTTCTTCGCACCGCATCGGCAACAGCCTCCAAAGCACCCGGCTGTCCAACCACGCGGTCTTTCAGGTTATCTTCCAGGTGAAGCAACTTTTCACGATCGGTTTCCAGCATTTTTTTCAACGGGATACCGGTCCATTTACTGATCACCTGTGCAATTTCCTCGGCATCAACCTCTTCCTTGATCAGTTTGGTTTCGGGAGAAACTTCTTTGATGTGGCTTTTCATATCGGCCAGCTTTTCCTCAGCCTGTTTGATCTTTCCGTAGCGGAGTTCGGCAACCAGTCCATAGTTCCCTTCGCGTTCGGCCTGATCGGCTTCCTGACGCAGCTTTTCAATATCTTCTTTGGCCTGCTGCATACCCTCAATTAAGGCTTTTTCTTCCTGCCAGCTGCCAAACAGGTGATTTCTCCTGTCGTTCAGGTTGG
>JAZKEZ010000218.1:10919-13814 GCA_040386675.1 Bacteroidota bacterium
TTTATCGGTATCCTTTTCCCGTTTGATCGCTTCGCGTTCAATTTCCAGCTGCATGATCCTGCGATCCACTTCGTCGAGTTCCTCGGGTTTCGAGTTGATCTCCATCCTGAGTTTAGCCGCGGCTTCATCAATGAGGTCGATGGCTTTATCCGGAAGAAAGCGATCAGTAATGTAGCGGGTTGACAATTCAACAGCAGCCATGATCGCCTCGTCTTTGATCAGTACGCGGTGGTGATTCTCATATTTTTCCTTGATCCCCCGTAAGATGGAGATCGCTGCATCGCGATCCGGTTCATCGACCATTACTTTCTGGAATCTTCTTTCAAGTGCCTTGTCCTTTTCGAAGTACTTCTGGTATTCGTTGAGTGTGGTTGCGCCAATAGAGCGGAGTTCACCGCGGGCAAGTGCCGGTTTCAGGATGTTTGCGGCATCCATGGCTCCTTCACCGCCACCGGCTCCTACCAGCGTGTGGATCTCATCAATGAAAAGAATGATCTCGCCGTCGGCTTTCACCACCTCTTTTACCACCGATTTAAGGCGCTCTTCGAATTCGCCTTTGTACTTGGCTCCTGCGATAAGTGCTCCCATATCGAGAGAGAAGATCCGTTTGCTCTGGAGGTTTTCCGGAACGTCGCCATCTACGATACGGTGCGCAATGCCTTCTGCGATAGCGGTTTTTCCTACGCCCGGCTCACCGATAAGGATCGGGTTGTTTTTGGTCCTGCGGCTAAGGATCTGCAACACGCGGCGAATTTCTTCGTCACGACCGATAACGGGATCTAACTTTCCGTTTTTTGCATTCTCATTGAGATTGATCGCATACTTGTTTAGTGCCTGGAAGGTTTCTTCGTGGCTGGCCGAATTTACTTTTTCGCCGTTACGCAATTGCTTAATCGCGCTAACCAGGTCTTTCTGGGTAACGCCGGCATCTTTAAGTATCTGTGAGGTTTTGTCGCTCGAATCCAGCAAGGAGAGCAGGAGGTGCTCGATCGAAACAAATTCGTCTGAGAATTCCTTCAGGAAATTCGGGGCTTTCATAATGGTACGGGCAGCATTCTGTGAGAACTGCATTTCTCCGCCTTTCACCTTTGGTAATCCGCTGATCTGGTGATCGAGCACCTTTACCAGGTTGTCTAAATTGACGTTCAGTTTTTTGAGTAACAGTGGTCCTACGGTTTCGTCGACCTCAAGAATGGCTTTAAGCAGGTGGGAATTCTCAACAAACTGGTTGTCCTTCTGAAGGGCCAGGGCTTGTGCCTGTTGAACCGCCTGTTGTGACTTGATGGTATATTTATCGAAATTCATAACTGAGTTGTTTGGTGTAGGGGATAAACAAAATAGTTGCCAAACGCCTTTAGTTACCATTCTAATGAAAAAATGTCACTTAAAACTGAATTCAAGTGACATTTTGTCTATATCTGATTTTGTTTCCAGCGATTATAGATCCTGAAAATGTTAACGGTGTCTTCGAAATTGAGTTGGCGGGCAACGATCTTCTGGCGTATTTCCGGACAATCGAACAGGTAACGTTCCATTACCTCGCGGAAGTTTTTCGGTTCCACTTTTATTACCTGGTCGGGAAGCTGAAGGATGTAGCGGTTTTCTGATACTTCTCCGCGCTGGTAATTGTAGGCAAACAGGTCATAATACCCGTAAGCTACCTTTTCCAGCATCTTTACTTTGCCTTTAATGGTTACTTTCTCAAAGATCATCAGGTTGAGTCTCATGAGTTTAATATCGGCAAGCGGAATACTTACTGTTTTCTGTAAAGTATCGTTATCGGCGATAAAACGGACCTTGCGCGTAAAGTTCTGGTCTGACTTCACCCGCCCGATCAGAGTATCTCCGTAATTGGTGAGAATGTACCCGCTGTAGTAGTTGCGCTTGTATTTGTGCGCCTGTGCAGCACAGGCCATCACCAGCAGACAGCAACAGGCGAGGAGGAGTGATTGTTTTTTCAAAGTCGTTTAATTGATCTTAGATCGTGCGAATAACTGTTGGTTTCTGTATTCAGAATGCCTTTTTCATCGAGCAGATCGATCCTACAACGCCCGGAACAGTGAATAATTTTGCCGCTTCCCATGCAAATCCCTACGTGGGTGATCTTTCCGTCTTTTTTTCCAAAGAAAGCCAGGTCGCCCGGAAGTACATTTTCCAGTTCAACAGCAGTTCCCACCAATTCCTGTTGCCAGGCATCACGCGGGATCCATCGGTCGAATATCCTGAATACCACCTGGGTGAAACCCGAACAGTCGGCGCCGAACAGACTTTTTCCGCCCCACAGATAGGGTGCATTCAGGAATTGGGTGCTGAAAGCAGTAAGTGAGGCATCTGCCTGGTTTAATGGAGCTTCCAGACGGTAGACGTTGCTTCCGATAGAGAATGTACCGTTTTCGGACGCCGGAAGAATTGCGCCGTAAGACAGGGAAATGCGGGATTCATTCTTAAGGGAAAGCAGCTGTACAACCGGTTCGTTCACCACGGTTTTGGGTAATTCCCGGTAAGTGTGAAGCTGCTCTTCGCTCAGTTCGCAATGCAGTTTGCGGTCTATCCAGGCTTCATACCTGTCGAGCAGGGTAACCACCCGCACCCAGTTATCGGTGGTTTCAAGTACCTGGTAGGTTTCACCAAACAGCAACTGGTTGACCATTTCTGATCGGTCTGAACCTTCAGCCCGGCAGGGCACAAGGGTAGTGGAGCAATAACCGTATTCCATGTATCAAAAGTACGGTGCTTCGCTTACCCTGCCTTAGCTCTGCATGTTATTTATTCAGAGCGGATTGTGAATTGTGGCCGACGGCTTTCGGTTACCACTGAACTGCCTGGCTACGAACACCACAAAAAACAACAAACCGGAAGCCGTGGCCATACCTCCGGCAATCGACCCGTTAGTGA
>JAZKEZ010000218.1:13824-18604 GCA_040386675.1 Bacteroidota bacterium
AAAACGACCGACCACATCAGCATTTTTTTCAGTTCGGTACTTACAAGGTAAGCGGTAGCGGGAGGAACGATAAGGAAAGCAACGACCAGGATGGCCCCGACCAGTTCGAAGTTGAGAACGGTGGTAAGCGACACGGCGCCCATCAGGCTGTATTGCCAGGCGGCAACGTTAATGCCGATGGCCGTTGCAAAATCCCGATTGAAGGTGGTGATCTGTAATCCTTTGTATCCAATGCTGATAAAACCAAAGACAATCAGTAAGTTGAGTCCGGTGACCCAGATTCCCCGCGGTCCGAGTACGGTTCCGAACAAGGTTAGATTATCGAGCGGCACGTAAGCGATCTCACCGTACAGCACGCAGTCCTGGTCGAGATCGATCTGGCCGGAAAGTGAGGAAACCAGGATAATACCCACGGCAAACAGGAAGGTAAACGTGATGCCGATGCTCGCATCAGCCTGTAAACGGCTTTTGGAACTCAGGAACTCAATGATCACTGTGGTCAGTAACCCCACCACAGAGGCACCGATCAGCATCGGGAAGGAGGAACGCGTACCGGAGAGGAGGAAGGCAATAACCAGCCCGGGTAAAACCGCGTGAGAGATCGCGTCTCCAAGCATCGCCATTCTGCGCAGGATAAGAAAAGTACCCAGCAGGCTGCAACACACAGCCGTTAACATCCCGGTTATAATAATGAGTAAATGTGACATGGATTATGGGATTATGCTGTTGTGCGGGTCCTTTCCCGGGTTTTCGAGTTCTGCGATGAGTAGTTCCTCGAGTTCGGGAGTGATCACGTGTTCAATGGCCTCGGCATCCTGGTGAACGTGATCGCTCGGAAGCCGGAGTTTAACGGTAAGATACAGTTCCCACAAGCGATGCAGCCGTACAATGCGTTTGGCTTCCAGCAGTCCGGCTGCTGTGAGGTTAATGTCGGGACCTTTCAGTTCGATGAGTTGCCGGTTGCCGAGTTCTTTTAGTCCCTGCTCGAGGTTGGCGGCGTTGAAATTCCTCCAGTTCCTGATCTCATCGTTGTTCCGGGTCCGCGAAAAATCATCGCTGTCTTCACCTAACCGATATAGGATCTTCAGGATATTTTCCCGGTTGATCTTCCTTGAATTGGCTTTGCTTTTCCTGCTCCGGGCCAGTATGCCCTGCTGCGGAGCAAAAAGTACGCTGCCCACCACAAAAACGGTGAGCACCACAACGATCCACGGACCGGTTGGCATTCCCGGCTGCATGATCGATACGAGACAGCCACCAAGAACAGCATACGGATCAGGTCGTTGGTCCAGAACCGGGCAGCACCCGCCGGACTGATCAGCAGTGCAGACATCAGGACCACACCCACCGACTGGATACCAATGGCCACGGCAAGTACATTGAGCGTGCTGAGCAACAGGTCGAACGTACGCACAGGTAAGCCAATACTGATGGCGTATTCGCGGTTGAAGATGATGAGCTTGAACTCTTTGAAAAACAGGATCACTACAATGATCAGTACGGCTGCAAAACCGATAAAAGTGATCACGTCGTATTGCTGCATGGAGGCCGCTTTTCCAAACAGGAAACTGTCCAAGCCGCTTTGCGAGGCGGCACCGCTTTGCTGGATCGAAGTGAGCAGCAGGATACCAGTCCCGAAGAAAAAACTGAGGGCAATACCAATGGCTGTATCGGGTTTGATCTTGCTTTTCGAAGAAATGATATCGATGGAGGCGAGTGCAAGCCAGCCGCTCACCAGTGCACCGGCGATGAGAATGAGCGGGTTTTTTTGTCCGCTGAGGATGAACGCGAGTGCAACTCCGGGCAACACCGCATGTGCCACGGCATCGCTGAACAGCGCCTTTTTTTGTAAAAACGAGAACACGCCGATCACTCCGGAAGATATGCCCAGCAGGCAGCAACCGGCAACAATGAGCAACACATTGGGGTCGAGTAGTATTTCCATCTTATTTCTCGCGTATTGGAAACGACTCCTGTTTGAGCAGATCGCCTACTTTGGAAAGCAGGGTAAGTCGCCCGCCGTAAGCCTCCTGCAACAGTTCGGTATTGAAGATGTCTTCTTTCGGTCCTGAAGCCACCAGGCGCGTGTTGAGCAGTACGATCCAGTCGAAATAGGCTTTTGCTGTATGCAGGTCATGATGAACCACCACGATGCTTTTGCCTTCTTTCTTCATGTCAATAAGCAGGTTCAGGATGGATTCTTCAGAAGCGGCATCCACACCTGTAAACGGCTCGTCGAGCAGGAACAGGCTGCTCTGCCTGGCCAGTGCACGTGCAATGAACACGCGTTGCTGCTGTCCGCCGGAGAGTTGTGAGATCTGTCGTTTGGCGAAATCCTGCATCCCTACTTTTTCAAGGGATTCCTGCGCAATGCTGTGATCTTCACGGCTTAGCGAACGCAGGATGTTTTTTCGTGAATACCTGCCCATCAAAACTACGTCGAGTACGGATGCCGGGAAATCCCAGTCTACCGTTTCGCGCTGGGGCACATAGCTGATCTTGTCTCGGACGTTTTCGAGCGACTGACCGAAGATCTTGACAAATCCGCTGCTCAACGGAACAAGACCCATGATCGATTTTAGCAGCGTGGTTTTTCCGGAGCCGTTTGGACCGATAATGCCGGTAAGTTCACCTGCCGGAAGCGTAAAATCGATGTTCCACAACACCGGATTGGCGTTGTACGAAACCGTAAGGTTGTGGGTCTCGATAATGGGGTCTTTAACGTGTTGGATCATGTGGTTTTCGATTAAGGATCAATCCGTTATATATGGTGTTCACATTGTGCAGGAATACTCCGCGGTAGGTTCCTTCCGGAGAATCTGCTTTTCCAAGTGCATCGGAAAACAATTCGCCGCCTATCCCGATGTCGTGTCCTTTCCGCCGGCATCCTGCGAGAATGGCTTCGCTTGATTTTGGACTGATTGAGCTTTCGAGAAACAGTGTAGGGATCTGCTTATCAATCAGAAAAGAGATCAGGCCGCTTACATCGCGGATGCCGTATTCGGCCACGGTGCTGATTCCCTGCAAGGTTTTGACTTTCAGACCGTAAGCCTTACAGAAATACCCAAAAGCGTCGTGTGGCGTAACCAGGTAGCGGCGTGAGGGAGGTAAGGACCGGAATTTCGATTTGGCGTAACTGTCGAGTTCGGTGAGCATTTGACAATACGCGATGCTCCCGCTTGAGATGCTGTCGGGATTTCCCCAATTCAAGCGGGTATAAAATACAGTGAAGTTTTGTACGCCTTTTTTCCAAAGCAGCGGATTGAACCAGAAGTGCGGATCGTGTGTGCCACGGTCATCCAATTCCATGGCATCGCCTTCTTCCAATCCGTCGGCAATGGCAATGATGGGCTTCGTTTTGCTGACCCGCGAGAACAATTCGCTCATTTTGCCTTCAAGGTGGAGTCCGCTGTACACAATAAGATCCGCCTGGGAGAGGTAATCCACATCGCGAAGGCTGGCCTTGTACAAGTGCGGGTCGACGCCGGGACCCATCAGCGCAACGATCTCTGCTTCAGGACCAGCGATGTTCCTTACGGCATCGGCAACATACCCGGTGGTACAGACAATGAGTTTCCTGCCTTGTTTTTTCTGGTAGGTGTGACAACCGGCCAATGCAAAGAGTGGAAGCAGGAAGAGGAGAAGTCTGTTCATAAGCGCTGTACCACAAGGTTTTTGCTCACCAGTTGAGAAATGGTTAGGGTGTCCTGTCGGTTCACTTCAAGTTTCAGCGACTGGTCGAACGGGAAGCGCTCTACCAGTGACAACCGCGTTCCAAGAACCAGCTGCTGCGATTCCAGGTACTGCAGAAAAGGGGCAGAGCTGTCTTTCACTCCCATGATCTGCGCCGATTCTCCGATTTCAAGTTCAGAAAGCACTATCGTATTGAGTTTGGCCACCACCCCGTTTTTATCGGGAATGGGATCGCCGTGCGGATCGAATTTCGGATATCCGAGGAACTCATCCAGTCGGTTGGTAAGCATCTCACTTTGAATATGTTCCAGTTGTTCGGCTATTTCATGGACCTCATACCATTTAAAGGAAAGCTTTTCCACCAGGAACGATTCCCACAGCCTGTGTTTCCTTATGATCTGAAGTGCAATGTCACGCCCGGCATCCGATAAGCGGAACCCTTTGTATGGCGTATAATGGATCAGGTTTTTCTCCGCCAGTCTCTTGGCCATATCGGTCACCGACGATGCCTTGGTGGAAAGGTGCTCGGCAAGAATATTGGTACCTACCTCGCTGTTCCCTGCGGTAGTAAGGCTATATATGGCTTTCAGGTAATTCTCTTCTGCCTTATGAATGATCATGATTGACGAATTTCAGCATCAAAGTTAAAAATATTTTTAGGGTGACCTAAATTTGTTGAACTGTTGATTTGTTGAACACATTCTCACATTTCCACATTCTCACATCATCTAATTATCCCATCATCTAATTATCTTGCGCCCCTATGTATCAACTCGCTAAACTGATCCTCTTTCGTATGACGCCGGAAGATGCGCATCATTTCACGTTCAGAAACTTAAGGCGTTTATTTAAATCATCAATCGTAAGAGGCTTATTCAGATCAATTTATAGGATTGATGACCCGAGATTGAAAACCACCGTGGCAGGAATTGAATTCCCGAATCCGGTTGGACTGGCTGCAGGTTTTGATAAAGATGCAAAGCTGTTCAACGAGTTTGGCGACATAGGTTTCGGCTTTGTGGAGATTGGTACGCTCACGCCAGTTGGACAACCGGGGAACGAGCAGCCCAGGTTATTCCGATTGGTT
>JAZKEZ010000218.1:18614-25078 GCA_040386675.1 Bacteroidota bacterium
CCGTTATCCGGCGCAGGAGGCAGTGATCAACCGAATGGGCTTTAACAATGAAGGTGTCCAGGGAGCAATCACGCGATTGAAAAACCGTAAACCAGGATTTGTACTTGGTGGTAACATCGGCAAGAATAAAGTTACCCCGAACGAAAAGGCTTACGACGACTACGTGATCTGTTTCGACAGCCTTTATCCATATGTAGATTACTTCGTGGTGAATGTAAGTTCGCCTAATACGCCTAACCTTAGGGATTTACAGGAAAAAGGTCCACTGACTGAGATCCTCATGGGACTGCAGACCAAAAACCGGGAGACGGGAACCCCGAAGCCCATTTTCCTGAAAATAGCGCCGGATCTTACTGATACACAACTGGATGATATTGTTGATATTGTCCGCGATACTGGAATTGCAGGTGTAATAGCCACCAACACCACCATATCACGCGAGGGACTGAAAACCGATGCAGCACAGGTAAGCAGTATTGGTGCCGGTGGTCTCAGCGGGAAACCGCTTCGGAAAAAAAGCACCGAAGTGGTGCGTTACATTGCCAAGCGTTCAAACGGGGCTTTTGCCATTATTGCTGCCGGTGGTATCCATTCTGCCGAAGATGCACTCGAAAAGCTGGATGCCGGCGCCAGCCTGGTGCAGTTGTACAGCGGGTTTATTTACGAAGGACCGGCACTCATCACAAAAATCAATAAAGCGATCCTGGAAAGGAAGAAATAAATACCTTTAAACATGTCACTCAAAATAGTAGAATGTCCGAGAGACGCCATGCAGGGTCTCCATACTTTCATTGATACGGACGTTAAGATCAGCTACATCAACCAATTATTAAAGGTAGGATTCGATACCATCGATTTCGGGAGTTTTGTTTCTCCCAAAGCGATCCCGCAAATGAAAGATACCCGTGAAGTACTTGCGGGACTTGATCTGTCGGCCACAACCTCGAAACTCCTGGCCATTGTTGCCAATGCGCGTGGGGCAGAAGAGGCCTGCGGTCACCCGGAAATTGCTTACCTGGGTTATCCGTTTTCGATCTCTGAGACTTTCCAGCAGCGCAATACCAATGCATCTATCGCAGATTCGCTGGCGCGGACGGCAGAGATCCAGGAATTGTGCCTGAAACACAACAAGACCATGGTGGTTTACATATCCATGGCATTCGGAAATCCTTACGGCGATGCATACAGTCCGGAGATCGCTCTTAAATGGTCGGAAAAACTGGCCGGTGAACTTGGTATTAAAGTAATCGCCTTGTCGGATACCATTGGAAGTGCAACTCCGGAACTCATTTCCGATTTGTTTGCCTCGCTCATTCCAGCGCTTCCCGGGGTGGAAATAGGGGCACACCTGCATTCGGTTCCCTACCAGGTACACGAGAAGGTAAAAGCAGCCTATGATGCAGGATGCCGCCGTTTTGACGGGGCACTGAAAGGTTTCGGAGGATGCCCGATGGCCAAAGACGATCTGACCGGGAATATGAATACGGAATTGATGATCGATTGGTTTGCTCAAAATAATGTAGATACCGGATTGAACCATAGTGAGTTACAGAATTCACTGCTTATGGCCTCCGCTACGTTCCCGGGGTAAAAGCTTGGAAATGATCAGTTTCTTATCATATTTGCAATAAACCCTAAACGCGACTACGTGAAGTACACTGAAGAGGAAATAGTGGCGCTGTTAAGACAAAGGAGTAAAAAAGGATTTGATTATCTCTATGAGAATTATTCAAGGTCGATTTACGCTGTAGTTTCTAACCTGATACCCGATGAGGATGATGCGCAGGATCTGTTACAGGAAATCTTCGTAAAGATCTGGAATAACTTCTCGCAATATGATGATAGTAAAGGCCGTCTTTACACCTGGATGCTCAATATTGCCCGAAATGCTGCGATCGATAAAACCCGGTCAAAAGATTACAAGAAAGATCTCAAAAACCAATCACTTGATTATTCCGTAAGTGCAATCAACGGCAGGAATAGTTCAGAACAATATGTTGATCATATCGGACTGGATAAAATCCTTGACACGTTGAAAGAAGACCAAAGGATACTTGTTGATTACATCTACCTGAAAGGCTATACTCAGGCCGAAGTGGCGGATATGCTTAACATTCCCCTTGGTACGGTAAAGACAAGGATTCGAAATGCAATTTTGACATTACGGGATAAAGTAGTAGAACAGTGAAGACAAACGAATTAATATCATCAGGAATTCTGGAGGCATACGTGATGCACGTGGCTACTCCGGAAGAAATCAGACTGGTTGAGGAGGCTCTCGTTGATCCTGTGATCGCACAGGAACTTGAGGAGATTCGCGACACCCTGGCCGATTTTTCCATAAAGATGGAAAAACCAGTACCAGCCAGTGTTAAAGCCAACCTGGACCGTCTTCTTTTTGCTGAAGAAGCGGCAACACACACCACAGAACCTGCACCTCAGGTACAGGCTCCGGAACCGAAAGTTATTCAGATGAATACTTCTTCCGGTTCAAAATTCAGATTCCTCGCAGCTGCGGCAAGCCTCGCACTGCTGATCAGCCTCGGTGCAAATACGTACCAGTTTATGAGTTATCAGCAGGTAAGAGACCGCATGGCGGAACTGGAATCATCAAACACGGTACTCGCCGGCGAAATCAAAGTAGTGAAGCAGGATCTTGGTTTCTACGGAACCATCAGCAACTTCTTTGAAAAAGGAGACATCAAAACCTACGAACTTGCTGCAGTTGGAGAAAAACAAGGCAAAGCAGTAGTGTTCTTCGATGCCAAAACGGGTAAAGTAGCCATTAAAGCTACCGAGCTTCCGGAACTGAGCAACGAATACCAGTACCAGTTATGGGCGCTGGTAGACGGCAAGCCAATCGATATGGGTATGATCCCGAACGATTCGGTAGGAAAAGATCAACTGGCAATGCTGAAATCTGTAAAAGGAATGCAGGCGTTTGCCATCACTAAAGAGCCTTATGGAGGAAAACCATCTCCAACACTTGAGGAGATGGTGGTTATGGGTAAAGTTTAAAGACTAAACAAACACAATGAAAGGCCTTTTCACTTCGGTGGAGAGGCCTTTTTTGTTTAAGGGTTAAAGGGTTAAGGGTTTAAAGGTTTAAATGGTTAGGGCGGTTAAACTTTTCACCCCCTTAACCATTTAAACCTCAAAATCGGTATTGTATCCCCACCGCCCAGCTATAAATCGTAATCAGGTTCTCCGGGTCGAAAAGATACGCCTGCCGTGCATAATTTACCGTAGCAGTAGCCTGCCAGTGTGGACCAAAGGTTTTGGCATAATTCAACCCGATGCGCTGTGATTTCAGGTTGGCGATGTTGGCCTGGACACCTGTGTTTTCGGTTACCTGCGAGATATTGGTCACATCCGGTGAGAAACCGAAGCCGCCGATCAGGGTTACGTAGTTCTCGGCATCTTTAAAGTATCTCCTCACCTGGAAAATGTAAGAGTGCGACAGACCTGCAAGTTTATCGGGAGTAAGGAACGTTCGCGCTGAAAACCAGTAGTTCCCGGCATATTTCCCGACAGTAGCGGTATATAGCGTTACCGCTGTCCCGCTCCTGAAATACAGGTAACGCAATCCTGCGGAACCCTCGAAACTCCTTGGAAGTTTAAAGTACAATTCGCCACCAAAGCGGTTTTGGGTAAACAGCGAAGTGCCTGAATATCCGTAGTTCAGGTAGGCATATAAGCCTTTCGCAATGGTCGGATAGGCATCGATCTCGTACTGGTGACCAGAGGTCCCGAAACGTTCAGCATAATTATATCTCAGGAAGAAACTGCCGAGCGACGTCCGCCTTCCGTATTGCAGGTAAGCGTACTGTGCAGCATCAAACACACGGGCAAAGCGGTCTACAGCATAGTTAACGGTCAGTGAATTCTTGATCCCGGCCACCTTCAGCGTCGTCATCAGATCGAGTCCTTCCTTGTGGTTAGGATCTATTGCAAAAAGCTGTTGAAGTGTTTTTGCCGATGCCTCGTCGTTGTTCAGGTTGTGTTCGGCACGGGCTTTACGATACAGCAAATCGGTGTTGGTCGGCTTTTTGGCCAGTCCGCCGTTGCTTAATTCCAGTGCCTTATTGTGCTGATCGTCCCAGGTTTCCACATCGATAAGTGCGGTAAGTGCTTCGGTGTTGTCCGGACTGTTTTTCAACACCTGTTCCAGTTCTTTTCGCGCTTCGTTCCGCCGGCCGTCCCAGGCGTAAGTGCGTCCGAGAAAAATCCTGACATCGTCGTATCCCGGACTTTTTACCAATATGGTTTTGAGATAGGTGCGTGCCTTTTCGCGGTTTCCGTTAAAGGCCTCATCGCGGGCGATCTTAAACAAGTCGTCACTTCCCATCGACAGTGTATCGGTCTGAGCGAATGTAAGTTGCGCCAGTGTCAATAAGATAGCAATACCTGCTGATCGGATAATTACAGGGGATAGTAACATGGCAGGTTTATGGTTTTGTTGATTTTTTCGGTATCGTTTTCACTGATTTTCCTTTCTGTGCAA
This sequence comes from Bacteroidota bacterium, assembly GCA_040386675.1. Taxonomy (GTDB): domain Bacteria; phylum Bacteroidota; class Bacteroidia; order Flavobacteriales_D; family Luteibaculaceae; genus DASUEB01. Next base: position 23,119 of record JAZKEZ010000218.1, read on the forward strand.
GTGTTGTGGTTTCATCGGCATTCTTCATGCCTTCATCCAACCAGAAGCGGGCAGAATCGGGGCGTCCTGCGTAGTTTTCGCAATCTACAAGGGCGATGTATACATCCTGGTAGGCTGGCGATCTCCGCGCTGCTTCTTTCAATTCCTTCCGGGCATCGTCGTAGCGATCCTGCCACAAATAGGTACGACCCAGAAGGATACGTACATCTGAATAGTTGGGAGAAGAATTTAGAATGTTTTTCAATACTATCCGCGATTGCTCATATTTTCCGTCGAAGGCCAGGTCTCTTGCCTTGAAGAACTGGTCGTCCACGCCAAGTTTTCCAATACCCGAAGCCTGTAAGAACGTCTTGTCTCCAGGGGTTAAAGTATAACTAGCGGTGACAGCGGCAGCCGTTTTTCCGTTAAACAGCCGGTTTTTCTCGCACACCAGCAGGTTTACCTGCCTGAACTGTTCGAGTCTTGCGTTGATTTCGTCTGTGATCCTTCCATTGCTGTTCCGGGTAAGGTTCATCCCATCAGTAATCGTAAACACGGTTCCGTCGGTCAGAAAGTGATTCCCCATTACGTAACAACTCAGGTCGTTCTTGTTGCGCATAATGGGTTGCTCCACTTTGCTGCTGAAGGTTTTGCTGTTGTCGAGCACCCCACCGATAAACGGAAGTTCGGCAGGGAATTTCAGGCCGTATTTTCCGGCCAGGAAGGCCATCAGGGTTGCTGCGACGTTGTGATGCGAACCGACGCCCTTAAATTGTTCGCCTTTTTTCAGCATCGGCGACCAGATCATGAATGGAACATGAAAACGATCGATCGAGTTTTCATGGGGAACAGGGATCATCCTGTGATCGCCGGTAATGATAAAAATGGTTTTATCGAAATCGGGTCGTGAACGATAGGCCTGTATAAAGTCGCTGATCGCATCGTCGGTGTATAGCAGACATTCAAATACGCCGCGGTTATTGCTGAGGATGTCGCGGTCTATCCGTGAACTGGCTGCAAGCCGGTCGAATTTGGCGTGATACCTGTCTTCAGGAACCCTGAACGGTTCGTGGGTGGTAAGCGTCATATAGATGTCGAGCCTCGGCTTTTGCTCAAGTTTTGCGAGCACTTCGAGACTGCGTTTGAATACATCTTTATCTCCGTATCCCCAGCTGAACCCTTCGCTGTTTGCCTTCATTTTTGTGTAAGTCGGCGGGAAGCTTTTTTCAGAGACGATCAGGTCGATGCCTTCTGCTTCCAGGAACACATCCTGCTTGTCGAAATTGGCATTTCCACCGTAATAGAAATTAGTCTGATAGCCTTGCGGACGCAGCAATGAAATGAGAGAAACGTGTTTCGGCATGCGGTCGCCGAGTTCCATGAAACCGTTTTTGTAGAAAGGCAGCGAACCGTAGAGCGAAGGCAGGATACCGAATGTACGGCCGGCACTGCTCAGAAAATTGTCCCAATGCAGTGAATGCGTTTCCAGGCTGTCGAGGAAGGGAGTAAAACCTCCCTTTGGAGCGTCTTTCCCTACGAATGCCTTACCCAGTCCTTCCACCTGGATCACCACAATGTTTGGCAGTTCTTCGCCGGTATTAAAATGCTCACCGAGAATATCGCGGTAATCCATTTTGTGCATCAACGGGTAAGTCGTGTTGGCATACAGGCTTTTGAAACGTTCGTCGGGCGCATCGTCGTTGCTCATGGCTATCAGCTCGACCGTTTTGTCGGCGAAATAATGCGATTTATTCTCTACCGCATAAAAATGCTCCTCCTTGTCGAAATTGCCGCGGTTGGGCATGATCACCGAATTGAGTACGAGCGACAGGATCATCGCCAAAAGGAAAAACAATCCCACCACCTGGCTTTTGAATTCAATGCGGTTAAAAACGCTTTGAAGGATAATCGGGATCACCAATCCGAGCAAACCCAGCAGGAACAGACTGGCAGAGAAACTCACCGAGGCATTTACAGTGGT
>JAZKEZ010000218.1:25088-32498 GCA_040386675.1 Bacteroidota bacterium
AGATCAGCGCCGAGTGGGATAGAGGTGGTGATGTAATATTGACTGATGCCGAAGGCCAGCACGAACAGCAACACTGAGAAAATGTACTTGAAACTTTTTCCTACGGTAAAGGAAACGTAATGGAACAATCCGAATACGGGAAACAGCACCGCACATACCTGTAGCGTGAAGACGAGGTCGCAAAGCAGTCCGCGGAATACCAGTTCCTGTTGGCTACCTGCCGGCGTGTGTGTACTGATGATCCCAAAGAATTCGTAGGTGCGTAATCCGCCGAAAACCACCAGCAGTGTCAAAAAGAAGGAAAGGTATAATCGTAAAGGCTCGAAACATAGATCTTCGAGATAATGGTTCTTGATACGCATAAACGGGACTTGCTTATCGTGAAAGTAAACGAATTTCGATGAATAGTCCGGTGGGCGCTGCAAAATCTGTGCGCTGAATCCTGTACCTTTGCGACTTTAAATTCAATCATACATGAAATCAGCAGAAATACACACGGATAAAGGTGTGATGAAAGTGGAGTTCTACCACGAGGATGCACCGGGAACTGTAGACAATTTCATCAAACTAAGCGAAAAGGGATTTTACGACGGACTGACGTTTCACCGTATCATTCCTGACTTCGTGATCCAGGGCGGATGTCCGAACGGAACCGGCACCGGCGGACCGGGTTACAAAATCAAATGTGAGCTGAAAGGAAACAACCAGTACCACGATCGTGGTGTACTGAGCATGGCACACGCAGGCAGGGATACCGGCGGATCGCAGTTCTTTATTTGCCACAGCCGCACCAATACGGCTCACCTGGATCGTAATCACACTTGCTTTGGCAAAGTGACCGAAGGTGTGGACATTGTAGACGAGATCAAAAAAGGAGACAAGATCAATAAGATCGTTATCGTAGGAGAGTAATTTCTGGTTAACCGATAAATCAATAAAGCAAAAGAGGCTGTTCGTAACTGAACAGCCTCTTTTTTTATACGATCAATCGCGTCAATCTTATCAATGAAGGATCTCCACTTCGTTTACGTTGATCACTTCAAATGAAACGGCATCATACAATACCACGATCACGCTTACGTGCTTTGGTTCTTTCACATTCGCGGGTAGTGCGGCAGTCCAGCTTTTGCTCACTTTTCTTCCTTTTTGGGAAGAATCGGTGGTGAGGTCTTCGCCAAAGGCTGCATTCATCGAACCGCGCAATACGTGGCGGTGGACAAAATTTGCAACGTGCTGCTCGTCGCCTGTGCGGCGGTAATCGGTTTGCCAGCCTACCAGGCTGTCCTCCACGATGTAAGCTACCATTTTGGTAGTAAGCGAAGTGGTGTCGAGAAACTCGGTACTGGCTTCCAGTTTGATCTGTTTCGAAGACTCGGTGTAAGAAGCCTCCAGGTCGATACGGGCAATGGCAGTACGCGCAAGTTGCTGTGCCGCCACCGATCTCCATTCGTCTTTGGTTTTGCCCCGCAGACCGTTACCAACGTATCGGTTTACCAGTCCAGCCGGTACACCGATTCCTGAAGAAATACTGAATTGAGCGTTAATGGCGTCACCGATCGGTGTGCGGTAATCGGTGGTGTATCTCACGTCGGCCTTTGGTGTTGCGAAATTCCCAACGTGGAGCTCCATGCTGATCAGGCGCTTGCCGTAGGTGTCTTTCATGTCCTTCAGAATGTCGTAAGCCGCCGGACAATTTCCGCAGGTTTGTCCTGCTGACCGTTGTCTACCGTATCGATAACCACTTCCTGGAGGTATTCATCTTCGGAGATCTTGTCGCACGACGTTCCTGCAAAAGCAAGGGCCAAAATGGGGAGAATGAGTTTTTTCATCACATTAAAATTTAGAAACTGCTGGTTATGCTAAGGGTCAACCCATATATTCCGGGTACCTGGCGACAAACACCGCCTACGCAAAGAATCCCTTCGCGCTGACGCCCGTAACTGAGGGCAAAGCGGTTGGCATCTTTCACAAAGGTAAGCTGACCGAGCAGGTAATGTAAGCGTAAAGTTTTGTCGAGGTTTCCGTAGTTGTACTGGTCGATCACCGAGATGAACCATTTTGGTGCAACCGAGAACTCAACCAGTGCAGCTGCCCAGCTACCGCGATCGTGGTTTCCTTCAACGGTCATGTTGTGCAATTCAGTACGTATGCTGTATTTATCGTTGATGTAATAAGTAAGGTCGGCAACACCCAGCCAGGTGTTCAGTGTTCCTTTTCCGCCCAGACCCTGTATCACTTCCATGTTATACTTGATGTTGGCGAAGGTGAACACCGATTTGAAGTGCTTGCTGAATTTCTTGGTCACCTCTACATTAATGTCCTGGAAATAAAGCTGTTTCCCAAATGCCCCGAATTTTGCACGGTACCCTTCATAAGAACTGGTTCGCACTGAATCCAGTCCGTGGATCTTTGAAAAGTTCAAGGCGATCTCGGTTCCGTATTTTCCGCCAAGGACAGAACCCTTTTTGAATTTGTAAAATACCTCTGCCTGCGCACCCATTTCGCCCAGGTTTTGGGTGGCGTAAGGGTAGAAAGCCGTGAGCAGGTAAGTGTGCTGCTTGGCAATAGGAGGGAGGAAGTTAAGGGTCGATACGTTACCGGATGCAGCCCGGTCGGAACGGAAGTCCATGTTATCCACCATTTTGGCTGATGCATTGAAACCGAATCCTTTTTGCGAGTAGTTGGCTCCGATGAGCAGTGCCTGTCCGTTTTTGTAGATAAAGCGGTTCAGCGCACTCGGGTCATTTATTTTTTGTGCGTATTCTCCCTGGATGGTAAAATTGCCTTTCGAAACCGAGATCCTTCCGGCTCCGGCGGTTACATTTTCGGGGAATACATAAACCGGGTCAAGATCCGGTTCAAATTTGCTCAGTACGCTTCCGCCGATGGTAACGCGGAACGCATCTGGGTTGTATTCCCCGCCGATCAGTTCATTCAGCTGGATCTCAGCATCGCCGCCGCGCATAATTCCGGGACCCTGTGCAAAGAAAAGACGCTGCTTCCCGTACACTCCTTTTAAATACACTCCCCTGAAAGGTTTGTACTTCAGGCGGACACCGTCCATAGCGTTGTCAAGTCCAAGTCCGCGTTCTTCGTAACTTCTGAATATCAGTCCGTTACCAAATTGTTCGTAGTAGTTACCTACCGTTACTTCCAGGTCACCGCGGGTATAAGTAGCGAAGCGGTAGGGGATACCGTTGCCCTGGTAGCGTTTGTCAAATCCCTGTAATGCATTCAGGTAACTTTCGTACCGGATCCCGGCAGAAAATGGTCCTTTGGTGTAGATGAGGTTGGCAAAGCCGTTCATCAGGATCTTTTCGTTGGGAACGATAACACCGGGAATGGCTGAATCAGGAAGATAATATTGAATGTCTGTCTGAAAATTTCCGTGGATCTGGCCAAGATCCTGTGGTGTGGTCTGGCCATAAGCTGCTCCGGCTCCAACAGCCAGGGCAAGTGCGCCTATAATTTTTTTCATGGTAAGGTTACCGGGGGTAACTGCGTCTGTTCTGATGAATTATTGAATGGATTCTCCTTTAGAAAGCTTTTTGATCTTTTCATACAGCTCCTTTTCGTCGCCGGGAGCGTAGGCATTGTGCTGCCATACGATGTTCCCTTCACCGTCGATCAAAAAGGTATGCGGAACGGTGTTAACATTCATCACCCGTTTAAAATCTCCATTCTGGTCGGTAAGAACCTGGTATTCCCAACCCTTGGTGTTGATCATCGGTCCTACCTTGGCAACGTTCCGTGCATCGTCAATCGACACGGCTACGATCTTTACGCCTGTTTCTGCCTGCCAGTCTTCGTAGGTTTCTGCAATAGCGCTGAGTTCGTTTACACAAGGCTTGCACCAGGTAGCCCAGAAGCTGATCACCATTGGTTTACCGTTGTTGCTTAGTGTCTCAGTATTGATTTCCGCTCCTTTCAGATCCTTGATCTTCGAAGCCGGAATTTTTCTTTTACTACCGTTGTCTTGGGCATAGCCTGACAGAGCAAAGAACGTTGAACACAGTAGTGACAACAAGGCAATTGTACGTTTCATTCGGGTTGAAAAATGGGTTTAAAAAAGCGTCCCCGATAACCGGAGACGCTTTTATTGGATTTAAAAAAATGCGATTACTTGGTGATGGTTAGTTTCTTGGTAGCCACCACGTTGTTTCCGTCTACAAGCTGGTAGAAGTAAAGGCCTGCAGTCAGTTGGTCAACTTTAATCGAAGTACTGGTCATTCCTGTCCAAACCGGTTGTGTGTAAACCGTTTTACCGGTAACATCGATAATAGAAAGGGTCATATCATTCGGAAGGTTTCCGAAAGAGAAGGTTATCATATCTTTAGCTGGGTTTGGAGCTACGTTTCCAAGAAGTCCGGCTGCTGCAGCGCTATTCTCATTTACCGAAGTAACCGAGTAGAAGTAGTCATGAGTCAGTTTCAGAAGCTGGTTTTTCTTTGCAGCATCAGAAAACTGCTCTGGACCAACGCCCATGTAAACAGTTCTGATTTTCTTGGTGTTGTCGCTGAAGCGGATACCTGCAGTTTTGGTTGCATTGTAACGGAAGATCGGAACACCGCCTGTTGCAGCCTTGATGTCATCCGGGTAGCAGTTACCTGCAGTAGTGTAGAAAGTTCTGTTCAATACAACGTTCCCAACAGCAGCGAAAAACTCGTTTGCATCAGCATTCATGGTGTATACGGCAGAGTTGTCGCTTACATAGGTAACCCCGAAATAATCCCTGAAGAAGTTGATCACGGCTGTGTTGCGGTATGGGCTCTGGCCGTCGCTGTATTCCCAGGCCACATCCTGTCCAGAAACAAACATGTTCTTACCGCTGTCAAGGAATTTCTTCAGTTCTGCAACCATTTCGCCGTCAAAGCTTCCGATCGACCAGCCTACGTTGTAGTAAAGGCTTTTTACGTCGGTAAGTAATCCGCCTTTAAGTGCCTCAAGAAGGAATTTGGTATCAGCAGAAGCGTGTGCAGTGTTGCCTGCATCGTTAAGTCCGTCAAGGAAGATGTTTTCCCAGCTTTTAGTCGCTTTACCATCGCTGGTCGCCTCGCTGTGGTTGATCACCAGGTCGTTCACGTTAGCAATTATGCGTACTGTTTTGGTGAAAACAATGGTTCCCGGAGCATCTGCAGATTCGAAGGTAATTACATATTCACCTACAGCTGCGCTGCTTCCCGGAGTCACCATTACAGACGCGTCAAGCGTAGTGTTGGCAGGAATGCTGATCTGTGCTTCGCCTGTACCCTGGATGGTGGTTCCGCCAACAGTAAGGGCAGCAGCCCAATCAGAAGGGTTTACCGAGGTAAGGGTAATTTTAAAGTTTCCGGCTGAAGAACCGGTGTTTTTTACAGGAACCGAATACGTACCCTGAACACCTGAAGTTCCTGCATCGATCGATTTTGAAGGATCGCCAAGGAAACCATAAGTAATAGGAGCCGGAGCATCCAGTGAAGTTCCTGAATTGATCACTTCGCGCGTTGAGCTTTGAACTGCGGCCAGTGAAAACATTTCTTCCTGCTTCCAGGCTGCGTTTACAGGAACAGTAAAGTTGTACTCAGTACTCAATCCTTTTTCAGGAAGAGTAATGTCGTTCCCGTTATCGGCAGTGGCCATTTTACGGAATACGTTAGGAAACGCTTTTTCTCCGTTGGTTCCCGGAGCAGAAGTATAAACGATATCGCGTTCCACAACTGCAGTAAGCAGTTTGTAGCTACCTGCAGGTTTGTCGCCCACAGTGGTAACGGTTACTTTGATTTTAATGTCGGTACCTTCAATGGTTTGGGTAACATCCACTTTTACAGGACTTCCCTGGGCAAGGACCTGGTCTACCATTTGGGTGGTAACACCTGCAGGACCGCCTTTGTTGGCTCCGTTAAGCATCATATTCGGAACACCGGTAACTCCGTAATAAGATACGCGGCTTGCCACCTGAGGTGCATTGTGCGTATTCATCGGATCGTATCCCGGCCAGCTGGTGTGATAAGCAATGTGGTGTATCCCGGTTGGATAGGCCGCCATGATGGTACTTTCAAAAATCGGGTTCTGTTGTGCACACGGAGGGCAGCTTGCTTGCGTGAAGTGTTCAAAATAAACGTACTTCTTTGCCAGCTGTGCCTGAGCACTTAAGCAGAGAGCAAGTGGTAAAAGCAGGGTAAATGTTTTTTTCATGTGAATGTTTTTTGAAATAACAACTCAAGGTTACGAAATTATGTGGAAACCGCGTTTGATGCGCTTGTTAAAAGGAAATGAAGGGCTTTAAAACGGTTGACTGTTGGAAAGTTATGAAACAGAAAAAAACTCCCGATTATGGTGCTCTGGTATGTTAAACGTCTGATTTCATTCGGTTTTGTAAAATAAATCTACTGCCTATTTTTGTTTCTCTACAATTTTTGTCGATTTCTAAAATAGACCTACCCGGATGCATTAACGCAATAAACTTTGGTAAATTTGACCAGGTTTTTTACTTTAGTGACCATTAGAACGGTTGGACCGACTTTTGATCACAGGATTCAAGGCCAGGTTTTACTTATCCTACCAAAACTTCAAGATTGATATGAAAAAATTTCTACTTGCTCTTTTAATTGCCGCCCCTTTCGTTTCCATGGCGCAAAGCCTTCAGCTGAGTAACCAGAAGATCGTTAATGAGTCCGGACTTTACAAAGCAACCGTTACCATTAAGAACACTTCAGATTCTGACAAGAACGTAAGAGTGAAGCGTGTGATCGAGAACCTTGCAACAGGTCACGTGAGCTATTTCTGCTGGGGTAACTGCTACGAACCTGAGGTAAACGAATCTCCTAACTTCATTACCATTCCCGCAGGTGGAAGCGATGCGAATTCTTTTTACGGAGATCTTGAGGCATACGGTGCACAGGGTGTAAGCCGTGTTACCTACACGTTCTACGACCAGAAAGCACCTCTAGACCAGGTTAGTTATACCGTTACTTATGATATTTCAACCGGTATCGCCAGCCTTCAGTTGTCAGACAACGAAGTGTTGAGTTCAGTATTCCCTAACCCGATCCAGAACATCGGGAAGATCTCTTACGATCTTAGTGGTAAGAAATATTCTGAAGCCAACCTTATTGTACGCAACCTTACCGGTGCGATCGTTAAGAACGTGAAACTGACCAATACAAAGGCAGACAATTTTGAGATCAACACCGACCAGATGGGGAGTGGTATTTATATGTATTCACTTGTGATTGATGGTAAGGCGGTTCTTACCCGTAAGATGACGGTAAGTAAGTAAGATTCGGTTAATGATATAATAGAAAAAGCCCCGGTTTTGCCGGGGCTTTTTTTGTGGCTAAGAATTTTTTTTGTCGTGATAGGCAAGCCTTGGGATCGCTTAGTTTGTCGCTGTTACTTTTTTATAAAAAGTAACGCAAAAACCGTCGCTGC
>JAZKEZ010000219.1:0-1518 GCA_040386675.1 Bacteroidota bacterium
CCTCGAACGTCCATCCTCCTATAAAACCCTCAACACTCTCCCTTGATCACCGTTGTCATCTCGAGCGCAGCGAGAGACCTCCCCGGTCGCCCTCGAACCTCCATAAGTCACCCCGCATTCCCTTAACATTCCCCGCCATTTCCCAACCCCAACCACTGTCCTAACACAATCGTAACCCCGGCTTTACTCACCCTTTATGTGCTGGAAACATTCCAGCGGTTCCTTTGCAAAAAAATTTAATCCATGGATACTATCATCGCCCTTCCCTCCAGAATTGCCGGAGCTTTTACACTGAATTTAAAGCTGAGTAAAGAACGGGCGCTGATGTTGTGCCTGTTGATCACTTTTGCAGCAATGATCGCTGAATTCATTGGGGGTTACTTTACCGCGAGCCTGATGCTTTTCAGCGACGGTATACACATGTTGTCGCACGCTGCCTCGTTGTTTGTTTCCTGGCTTGCCCTTTACCTCGTGAAGAAATACGATGGTAAACGCTTTCCGTTCGGAATGAAGCGTGTTGAGGTGCTGGCCGCTTTCATCAACGGACTGAGCCTTCTGTTTTTTGTAGGATACATCGTTTACGCGGCTATCGTCCGACTGATCGATCCGCAGCCGATTGAAGTGGGTGTTACGCTTACTGTTGCCGTTGTCGGGCTCATCGTGAACCTGGTTACTGCATTTGTACTGAGCCTCGCCGGACTCGAGGACCTGAATACCCGCTCTGCTTTCCTGCACATGCTTGCCGATACTTTCTCGTCACTCGCCATTATTGGCGGAGGGATCATTATTTACTACACCGGTTGGTTCCAGGTTGATGCCATCCTGAGTTTCGTGGTTGCCCTGGTGATCGCAAAATGGAGTATCGGTTTGCTGAAAACCAGTGCCACCATACTTGCCGAAAGCAGTCCGCTGCACATCGACCAGGAAACTATTTGCAAAGACTTGTACGGTCGTCACGATGCGATCCTTTCTATTGATGAAGTGAAGGTGTGGACGATCGGGGAGAACGAAGTGGCTGCCAATCTCCTGATCCGGGTATATCCGGCGGAGGTGTACGAGTACAAAAGGATCAAAAGAGAAATCCGCCAGCGGATGAGAAGTAAGTTCGGGGTCACGCACTTGGCGGTGGAGTTGGAGTGGTAAACGGTTGTTGATTTCAAGTTCCAAATTTCAAATTCCAAGTTCGCTTCTTATGGGTGGACAATTTGAAATTTGAAATCTGGAATTTGAAATAGCTGATTTGGTTTCAATTCCAGGTTCGCTGCTTATGGGTGGGCAATTTGAAATTTGGAATCTGAAATTGGATGAACAGCACCCCTGTCTTTACACGATCATAACTCCCCCGTTACTTTTTGGTAATCCTGCGGCAACCTCCACCCCACACACGAATTCTACGTTTGCGGCTCTCAAAAGCAACGCTTTCAAAATTAAACAAATGAGAAATTCTACTATCGTTCATTCACCCAATCATTCGTCGGTACTGCAGCTCGTGCTGTTGTTCTTTGGATTGATTGGAAT
>JAZKEZ010000219.1:1565-12849 GCA_040386675.1 Bacteroidota bacterium
AACTGCGGCCAATGCCCAGGTACTTTACCAGAGTCCATCCAATAACGTATGGCTGACCAGCGCCAACTGGCTTACAGCTACCGTACCGGGAAGCACAGAAGTTGCACAGTTCGGAGCAAATCCAACGGCTGCTACTGGTGTAGGGATCGATATGGGAGGAGCTACCAACAATGGAACTGCGAATCATGCAGTGGGTGCGGTAGAGATCACTGCTGCCAGAACAGCAGCCAATCACATCATCGGGAACAGTTCGACTACCACACCGGGTATATTTACCCTGAACGGAGCAACCGTGAACGGAGTAGCAAACACCATTCTCCGCAATGCCTCTACGAAAAACTTTACGATACAGAATGCTGCACCCGGAGGAACACAGTCCATGGGTGTTTTCATTACTAACCCGGGCAGTGCAATTGCTGTAGACGGAACAGGAAAAATTACCATCTCATCTGCAGTTTCAGGTCCCGGCGGACTAACCGTTACCGGTGGCTCGTCAGGAGTACTTACCCTTTCAGGCACCAACACCTTTACTGGTGATGTTTCTTTGCTGAGTGCCGAAACCGAATTTCCTGCCGATGCCAGCTTCGGAGGCGCATTGAACGTGTACATCAACGGAGGAAGAATGACCTGTAACGGTAATTACACCTTTAACGCCGCGCGTAAGATATTTGTAGGATCTGCAGCCGGAACCGGCATCAGCGTAAAGACCTCAACCAACGTAGTTACTTATAACGGTGTGATCGCCGACATTACCGGCGAAACCGGATCGTGGGCCAAGCAGGGCGGAAACGTATTTATCCTTGGCGGAGTGAGTACCTATACCGGCTCTACCGCAGTAAACAACGGAACCATACGCATTTCAGGAAATAACCGCCTGCCGGTTGCCACTACATTATTAATGGGACAACCCGGAAGTACAAACATCGGGACCTTCGATCTGTTTGGAAACAGCCAGGAAGTTGCCGGTATAAATTCGGTAGCAGGTGCAGGTGCTGCTGGCGATGCAGGAAACAACATCATCACTTCGATCAGTCCTGCTATACTTTCTATAGGAGGTTCAGGGAATTACAGCTACGGCGACGGAACAGGAACCAATTCAGGTGTGATCACAGGTGCGGTTTCGATCGTGAAAAAAGGAACCGGCAGACAGACTTTCGGCGACGTGAACACGTATACCGGAACTACGACCGTAACCGGTGGAGAGCTTCGTTTCAATCCATCAACTTCTTATACACTAACTGGTAACGCGGTATTGAACGGTGGTTCACTATCAACCCAAAACATTACCACCGGTCGCAACATCGGGTTCGGTGCGCTGGTACTTACTGAAAACTCTGCCATCAGCCTTGATGACGATGCGGTATCTACCTTTTCTTTTGCTGGTAGCAGTGCTGCCAGCTGGACTGCGGGTAAAAAACTACTGATCACCGGATGGCAGGGTGTTTCTACCGGAACTGCAGGTGTGATCAGAATTGGAACAGGAACTGACGGACTTACTTCGGCTCAACTGGCACAGATCGTTTTCGTGATCGGTGCATTCGAAGTTCCGGCCATTCAACTGGCCAACGGAGAGATCATCCCGTTTTGCGATACCCCGGTGATCACTTCACTTGGCAGCAACTCTCCGCTTTGTGCAGGAGGAACACTTAACCTTGGTACAACTGCTACAGGAACAGATAGCCTGCGTTACAGCTGGACCGGTCCTGCCGGATTCACCTCAACCGCAAAAAACCCGTCTTTCGCCGCAGCGACTTCTGCTTCAGGTTCTTATATGTTAACCGTGACCAATGGCTGCGGATCGACTAAAGACTCCTCGCTTACTGTGCTGGTAAACGATACTCTGGTACCGTCAATCACTATTTCTGCATCAACCGGAACGACCATTTGCAGCGGAACCAGCGTTGAATTCACCGCAACCCCTGTAAACACAGGTACAATGCCGGTTTATCAGTGGAAGATCAACGGGCAGAATGTGGGAACGAATTCAACCACTTATACGGTAGATACCCTGAAGAATAGCGACAATGTAGTTTGCGTAATGAGCTCCAACGCGGTTTGCCAGACTTCAGCTACTTCTACCTCAAACACGCTCCAGATTTCGGTGACCAACTCGGTACAACCACAGGTGAGCATCGCTGTTAACCCTGGAACAACCGTTTGTGCCGGAACCAGTGTTACCTTCACCGCAACCCCTGTGAGTGGCGGAACCAACCCGGTTTACCAATGGAAACTGAACGGCATGGTAAGCGGAGACAACAGCAACAGCTTCACGGTAAACACTCCTCAAAACGGAGATTCGGTTACCTGTCGCCTTACGTCAAATGCAGGATGTGCCAGCACACCGCTAGCTTTTTCTAACCAATTGATCCTTACCGTAAACAACCTGCTTACACCAACCATTGCTATCAGTGCTGATCCGGCCGGTGCGATCTGTACCGGGACCAGCGTTACGTTTACTGCTGACGTTACCAACGAGGGAACTACTCCTGTGTACCAGTGGAAACGCAATGGAGTTAACGTAAGCGGAACAGACGCGACCTATACCACAAGTATCCTGGCCAACGGAGATTCAGTACGTTGCGTGCTTACTTCGTCTGCCACCTGCGCAACTCCTGCAGAAGTAAGTTCTGCTAAAATTACAATGACCGTAAACAGCGTTCCTGCTACACCTGCAGCATTCACAGCAGTTGCAAGCCAGGTTACTTCCGGCGAAAGCGGAGTAGTGTACACCGTTCCAAACGTGGCCGGAGTAAGCTATGCCTGGAACTACAAAGGAAACGGGGCGACTGTTAACGGAACCGGAAACAGCGTTACTATTGATTTTTCGACCAATGTTACCGAAGATTCACTTCAGGTAAGAGCCTCAAACAGCTGTGGAACCAGTGCTGCACGCGGAGTAAAGCTGCTGGTGCTGGATGCATCGGAAGGAAATATGAAAATTACTGAATACCAGTACAACGGGTCGGAGTTCATTGAATTTACCAACGTCGGCAATACTTATGTAGACATGAGCGGTTGGAGCTTCGACGATGCTTCACGTCAGCCGGGATCGCAAGACCTTGGTGCATTCGGAGTAGTTGCTCCGGGAGCATCAGTAATCCTTGCAGAAGCCGGGGAATCTGCTTTCCGTGCAACCTGGAACAACCTGTGTACAGGGATCAAAGTAATTGGTGGAAACGCCAACAACCTGGGCAACGGCGACGAGATCAACATTTACAACAGCAACAATAAACTGGTAGACCGCATCACCTACACCAATAGCGGTGTAGTGGCCAATACGCGCAGTGCCTGGCCATCGGCTACGGCCCTGGGCAGAAACACCATCACAGCATGGACACTTGCATCAGAAAACGATGCTGAAGGTTCAGTAAAAGCAGTGGGCAACTTCATTGGTAGCCCGGGCAAAAGCACCCGTGCAAACGTATTCGTAGATCCTTGTGTGTCGATTCCTTCGGGTACGCCAACCGTTTTGGTTGATGTGGTGAGCACTTCAAACGGTATTGACGGTGGTAGTGCAGTTTCACCTGCCTCTCCGTTCGGAGTAAGCAGTGTGTTGAACGACGCAACCGATCCGATTAAAAATAACGGGATCACATTTACCACCGGTGATGATGTTACCACTCCTGAATCGCTTGTCGTATCCGTAGTGAGCAACAACCAGGTTGTGGTTCCTGCTGCCAATCTTTCGATCACGGGCACCGGCGCATCAAGACATTTGTCGATAACTCCTGCGGCTGTTGGTCGTGCGAAGATCACGGTTAGTGTTTCCGACGGAACATTCACCGGGTATTACGTGTTGAACTACGCAGTTTCTGCCAACAGCAGCACGCCTGCAAATACAGTATGGCACACCGGTATTGCCGATGCTTCTGCTGCCTTGCCGCTAAAAGGCGGTTATTTCATGGCCGGTGATGATGAGTTGAACGTCATCAATGTTTACTCACGCACCGCTTCAGGACTACCAGTAAGATCATTTGAATACACGTCGTTCCTGGCATTGCCGGAGCCATCCAAACCAGAAGTGGATCTTGAAGCCGCAGCATTCAGTCCGCTGAATACAGGCAGGATTTACTGGCTGGGTTCGATGAGCAACGGGAAAGAGCCGTTTGAATCGAAGCCGAACCGCAACCGCATTTTTGCTACTGATGTAAACGGGACTGCCGATACTACTTCATTCTCATTTGCCGGATACTACGGAAATCTCCGTAACGCATTGATTACCTGGGGAGATAATAACGGTTACAACTTCACGGCGAGTGCCGCCGAAGGAGTAGATTCAAAATTGCCTTCAGGATTCGCGGCAGAAGGACTGGTATTCGGTCCCGACAGCACTACGCTTTACATCGGACTGCGTGCACCGCTGGTTCCTACTGCAAACCGTACCAAAGCAGTGATCGCACCGATCGCAAATTTCGAGAACTGGTTCAATAACGGACAGCCTGTCGGAAATCCGACTTTCCTTGCCCCGATCGAATTGAATCTTGGTGGACGTGGTTTCCGCGACCTGACCCGTCTCTCAAACGGAACCTACATCATCGTTGCAGGAAACCCGGCTGGAAGTCCGCTTACCAACGCAATCTACAAGTGGACCGGTAATGCTGCCGATGCACCGATCCTGCTGAACAACGTTTCTTCACAGCTGAATGCCGAAGGCGTAATGCAGGTAAACAACGGAGCTGAACTTTCACTCAGCGAATTGCAGATCATCAGCGACGGTGGTGACGAAGTATTATATGCCGACGGATCTGTAGCGAAAGACCAGGGAGAACTGGCTCACCGCAAATTCAGGTCAGATCGCCTGGAAGACCTTGATCTTTGTATGACCAGCTATGCTTCACAAAGCGACAGCGCCTGTGCTACATACACCTGGAATGGAACCGATTACACCGAGAGCGGAAGCTACCAGTACACCAGTCAGACGGCTACCGGTTGCGACCTGGTAACGACTTTACAGCTTATCATTAAACCATTGCCCGTGGTAATTGCCAAAACTACCTACAACGAAGTATGCGCTGGCCAACGGGTATTGCTTTTCGGTTACGGTGCCGCCGCTTACCAGTGGAACCACGGGGTTTCCGATCGCAGATTGTTTACACCCGATTCTACACGGACTTATACGGTAACCGGTACCGATACCAACGGTTGTGTCAATACCGCTTCTGTAGCCGTTGTGGTGAACCAGCTTCCGGAAGTAAGCCTTGAGTTTTCAGGCGATACGGTACTTTGCGAAGGATCTCCGGTAGTAACCCTTGACGGCGGATTGCCACAAGGCGGAACGTACAGCGGTGAAGGCGTAAACAACGGACAGTTTGTTCCACAATCAATATTGGGAACAAAAGTGATCAGCTATGTGTACACCGACCAGAAAGGATGTTCAGATACAGCTACTGCAAGCATCACTGTTGAGTTGTGTGCCGGAATTGATGAGAACGGTCTCGAAAATACAATCAGCGTTTATCCGAACCCGGCAAGTACCATAGTTTCTGTGAATGTGACTGTAAGCGGAGCTCATGAACTGGTGCTGAGAAATGTTCAGGGAGCTGTGGTGCTGAAACAGCAATTCGAAACCTCAACTGCAACCATCAACCTTGACGGAATTGCAAAAGGAATGTATGTATTGAGTGTGAAAACCAATGATAAGACCCGTGTTCAGAAACTGGTAGTTGAGTAACAATTCATTTTAACCGCAGAGACACAGAGGTGGTTGCGGAGCGCACTGGGTAATCCCGGCGACCTCTGTGATCACCTCTGCGGTTATTTTCTTTGCGGTTAGAAAACTAAAAGATTCAATACGCCTCTCCCTCAAACGGGAAAACCCGGTTTCTTTTCTTCAGGTAATAGTGCCACATAAACTGCGTAGCCAGCGATCGGTAAGGCCTCCAGCGCTCTGCATACTCAGTCATTTCTTCTTTTGACGTGTGTCCGTACAACTCCTTCATTGTATTCACCAGCGCAATGTCGCCGATGGGGAAAATGTCGGGGCTGCCCATGCAGAACATTAGGTAAACATCAGTGGTCCATTCGCCGATGCCTTTCAATGCAGTAAGTGCACTCCGGATCTCATCCTCATTTTTCAGGTGCAGTTCTTCCAGCTTGAGTGTTCCGCCTGAGACTGCCAGTGCCAGTCCGCGGAGATAAGCCGATTTTTGCCGGCTGATGTGACAGGCCCGCAATTCTTCATCAGATAGGCTGAGGATAAGTTCGGGCGTGAATCCGCCCATGTAATTTTTGAGTTTGTTGAAGTGCGCAACTGCAGAAGCGAGGCTCACCTGTTGCTCGAGTATGATCTTCGACAGCGATACAAATCCGGCCGGCCGCGACCATCCCGGAGGTACGCCGTATCGCTCATGGATCATAGCGATCTGTGGATCAAGTTGGATCAGGTTTTCTGTCGCCGTTGTGTTCACAATCATGTACCTAAAATAGCAACAAAAAAGTCCCGCCCCGGAATACCGGAACGGGACTTCTTATCTCAAAATCCGACAAGCTTAGTGCTTTTTAGTACCAGAGCTTTTTTCGTCCTTGTCTGAAGAAGACTTGCTTCCCATCGAAGTTTTAGAAGTTGAGCTTTTGCTTGCTGTAGATTTTGAATCTGTTTTAGAATCTGTAGTTTTTGCGTGACTTCCTGTATGAGAAGTACCACCTTTTTGTGGAGTTGCCATGATTGTTATTGTTTAATTGGGTTATACTAACCAGATAGTCAAACGCAACGCCAAAAATCCGGAGTCCCAGTATTCATAAGGGTTTGGGGAATTTTTTGGACGTAAAATACGCAGTATCAGGGGAGTATAATTCAACAGAATGAGAATGAGGCTCCACGATCAGTAAGCAAACCCACCGGATCGTGGCACGGACAAGAATCGAAAATTGTATACTCGCAGTATGAAAAGATCAGCACTTCATCCCATGCCAGCCTATTTCGATCGTTATGTGAACCTCTGCGATGATGTGGAAATTGACCAGTCGATGGAAACCAGCATTGAGGAAGCGCGGAATTTCCCGCTCGAAAAATGGAAGATTTTAGGTGACCAGGTATATGCTCCCGGAAAATGGACGGTGAGAGATATTCTTCAGCACTTAATAGATACCGAGCGGATTTTTGCGTTCCGCGCCCTTTCTTTTGCCCGCGGCGAAAAGCAGCGACTTAATAGTTATGAAGAAGATGAATATGCAAGAGCCGGAAAAGCAATCGACCGCGATCTTACAGAGATTATTAAAGAACTGATCGCTGTCAGGAAATCCTCTCAACTGTTATTCCGCTCATTTACCCCAGAGATGCTGGCCCAAAGCGGACAGAGTTTCAAAGGGGAATATTCGGTTGCCGCGATTGGGTTCATCCTGGCTGGTCACCAGAGATGGCACTTGCAGGTCTTGGAAGAAAGGTATTATCCGATGCTGGGGTGAAGGGAGTTCAAATTACAAATTGCAAGTTTCAAATTGGTGGAGTGCGGCGAATCTGAAATTTGAAACTTGGTTGAAACTTGAAATGAATAAATCCCCGGCTTCACCTCAGTGTACGGTTATGTTATTTATTCAAAAGTCTTTGTTTTTTCTCCATCATGCCACCCATACACCACCTGCGGATGCGACTCCCGGTAGCGGATGTTTCCTTTTGCATCAATGGCTATTGCTCCGGCAAATCCGTCGAATTCCGCCAGTTCGGCAAAAGTGCGGTCCAGTGCCTGGTCGAGGTCCATGCCGTCGCTTACGCGTGTTACAGCTTTAACCGCCACTCCGGCGCTTACAATGTCTTCGCCAACTCCTGTACAGCTGATTCCGCAGTCGTTGTTGGCGTAATTCCCGGCTATGGTTGCCGAATCGGATACACGTCCCGGAATTTCAAAGCCTTTTCCGCCGGTTGAGGTAGCGGCTGCCAGCCGTCCTTCGCTGTCGAGTGCTACACAGCCCACAGTTGAGGTGCGGGAAGCGGCAAGTTTTTCTTCGTATTCTTTACGTCTCACCTGCGTTTCCAGGCTGGCTTCTTCAAATTGGTGCTCGTGTGCAAATGTAAAAGCCCCCTGTCCGCTCAACACCCGATCCTCAAAATCAAGCAGTCGGTGCGCTACCAGTATGGGGTTTTTGATTCCCTGTAAATTGATCACCCCGCCAAACTTTTTGCTCGTCCCGTCCATGATCCCTGCACTCGCCCTGATCTGTCCGTCGTTCTGGATCTGCGATCCCGTTCCGGCATTGAATAGCGGATCGTTCTCCAGCAGCCCGACCGTAAACGTCACTGTTTCAAGGGCGCTGTGTTCCAGGAGATACGCGTAGGCTTTCTCAAGGATCAGTTGCAGCGAACGTTGCTTGGCGGTCTTGATCTCGGAGGTAGGCAGTAATTCACCGTAAAATCCACCGTGAATGATCAGTTTTGGGGTCATAATTTTTTCAATTGCGGCCATAGAATTTCAATCCCTGTGCCAGTTTTGGTTTAAACGCAAAGTACTCCAGGCATTGACGCAAACAACCAATGCGCAAGCCCAGTTCTTAATTCTTACCTCTTAGTTCTTACTTCTCAACACTGTTTCAACCGTATCCACCGGACTACTATTAAACATCAGCTTTGCCTGCGGAGCACTAATGTGTATCTCATTTACCAATTGTTCGAACAGCAACAGGTTCGTAGCCGGGACGCGTATCCCTGCACCGATCAGTGCACCGTCAAATGTTCGTTCCTTCAGTTTCGCACGAACCACCGCTGCCGCGGTATCGCCAAAATCTACCCAGCAAATTACGCCTTCAATGTCGTGCTGCTTTAGCGTAAGCACCGCCTGGTCGTAACCAGCCTGGATCGTTTCTGCCGAAATACCTGGAAATGCAGCAAACTCAGGACTGCTGAAGTCTATGAGCTGCGGGTCGATGCCGATGAGGAGAACGGGGGACATGGTGGAGTGGAGAATTGAAAGTTGAAAATGGGTGAGAAGATAATGCGATTTCTCACTTTAGCACAAAATTCAGCAGTTCACAAGGATTTCGACCGAAGGGAGAAATCTCTACTCAATTTAAAAAAAAACGTGCCGTCATTCCGAACATCGTGAGGAACCTCAGGACAACATGAGCAACCTCAAAATAATTAGGTATACTTAGACTATTGGTCGGTCATTGCTGTTAAAACCGGATTGGCAGATTAAATTGAACATTAATGTTTCTTCCGTTCATTTTTCCAGGTATCCATTTGGGCATACTTTTTACAATTCTAATTCCTTCCTGGTCATAATATTCTGAAAGAGAGCGGATCACTTTAATAGGCTCCTGTATATTTCCTTCCTTATCAATCGTAAAAGTCAATAATACAATACCCACGCGATTTTTCTTATCCTTTTCATTGGCATAAACTCTATTGGTGTTTACAAAGTTCATTAGAGCCTGTTCGCCACCCGGGAAGGAGGCGTTCTCCAGGTTAGGTGCCATTATTTCTGTAGAAGCCGTATCACCTGATGTGGAATTGGTCTGGGCCTTTGGGCTGAAGTAAAGCGCTACAGTAAAAGAAAAGGCAAGTAGTAAATGAGGCTTCATGTCTGTTGGGAGTATTGTGAGTGCAATCTGTCAAAATTATACAGATCCGGCAACTTCCTCACCACCACCACCACTTTGAACTTCCTCTAATGCGCATAGTGGCATAATTTTTAACATCCTTGCAGCATGAATAACGAGCATACACCATCATTCGGCGGTTTCGTTCGCGTGCACGGCGCCCGCGAACACAATCTTAAGAACATCAGCGTCGAAATTCCCCGCGATGCGTTGGTAGTGTTTACAGGTGTTTCGGGTTCCGGAAAGTCATCACTGGCTTTCGGGACACTCTACGCCGAGGCACAACGCCGTTACCTTGAATCAGTTTCGCCGTATGCACGCCGTTTGTTCAATCAGATGCAGTTTCCCGAAGTCGATGAGATAGAAGGACTTCCTCCTGCAGTTGCCCTGCAGCAGCAACGCGGTGCAGTAAGTACCCGCTCTTCAGTGGGAAGCGTAACGACCTTGTCCAACCTGCTGCGTATGCTGTTTTCACGTGCGGGGAACTATCCCGCAGGACAACCGATCATTTATGCCGAAGCATTTTCACCAAACACACCGGAAGGTGCCTGTCCCGAGTGTCATGGACTTGGCCGCGTGTATGAAGTAACCGAACGATCAATGGTTCCTGATGATTCCCTTTCGATCCGCGAACGCGCCATCGCTGCATGGCCAACCGCCTGGCAGGGGCAAAATCTCCGGGAAATACTCATGACACTAGGTTATGATGTAGATATCCCATGGCGCGATCTTCCCAAAAAAGACCGTGAATGGATCCTGTTCACCGAAGAAAAACCCGTTGTGCCGATTTATTCGGGACATACTGCCCAGGAAATGAAGCGCTTTATGAAAGAAAAGCGCGAGCCAAGCTATATGGGTACGTTTACCGGTGCACGAAAGTATGTGCTGCAGACCTTTGCAAACAGTCAGAGCGCATTGATGAAAAAACGCGTCAGTCAATACATGATCAGCAGCGAATGTCCGCTCTGTCGTGGAAAGCGGCTGCGTCGCGAATCACTTTCAGTAACGTTTAGCGGATTTGACATTGCCGACATCTCACGCCTCCCGATTGCCCGTCTTTACGAGATTTTTAAACCCTATGCCGACGGTATTGCCCCTGAACTTCAGCCCCTGAAAGCTGATCATCCCGAAAAAGTCCTCGTTGCCCAACGCATCGCCACAGATATGGTCGCACGGCTCGCCATCATGCTCGACCTCGGATTGGGTTACCTTACTCCGGAACGCAGTACGCCAACCCTTTCTCCCGGCGAGTTGCAACGTCTACGGCTCGCTACGCAGGTTCGTTCAAATCTCTTCGGTGTGGTCTATGTACTCGATGAACCCTCCGCGGGACTCCATCCGGCAGATACACGGGCGCTGCTGACGGCACTCGATAAACTCAAAGCCGCCGGAAATTCGCTGTTTGTGGTCGAACATGAGATAGACGTGATCCGTCACGCCGACTGGATCGTCGACATTGGTCCGGGTGCCGGTGAACAGGGTGGGAATGTGCTCTACAGCGGCAGGCCGGAGGGCTTGATCAACGTTGAGGCTTCGGTAACCCGCAAATATCTTGAGAAAAGAACTCAGATCAATCTATCCAGGCGAACCGCAGAACACTGGCTAAAACTCGAAGGCATTAGCAGGAACAACCTGAATAAACTGGATGCAGCATTTCCACTTGGCGTGTTTACCAGTATTACCGGGGTTTCTGGTTCTGGGAAAAGCACGCTGGTCAGCCAGGTCCTTACAGAATTACTGGCTGATAAACTGG
>JAZKEZ010000219.1:12859-32915 GCA_040386675.1 Bacteroidota bacterium
TGCAGGAGGATACGCCTGAAACTCTTGGGTTCATTGCGTCGGGTGCAGAACAGGTCAGGCGTTTGGTGCAAGTCGATCAAAAACCAATTGGTCGCACCCCGCGCTCCAACCTCGCTACTTATACCGGACTTTTCGATCATGTACGCAAGCTTTTTGCGTCTACGTCCCAGGCCAGGCAAAAGAAGTACGATGCCGGCCGGTTCTCATTCAACGTGGTGAAGGGCAGGTGTCCGCATTGCGAGGGCGAAGGTTTTGTGATGGTCGAGCTCCTGTTTCTTCCGAGTGTATATACGCCTTGTCCTACCTGTGGCGGCACGCGTTACAACGCCGAAACCTTGAAGGTCACCTATAAGGAAAAGAACATCGCAGAGGTGTTGGGAATTACGGTAGATGCCGCCTGGGAGTTCTTTGACGAAGAACCGGCGTTACACCGCATTCTCGATGTGATCCGGCAGGTTGGGCTCGGATACCTCAAACTTGGACAACCCGCAACCGAACTTTCCGGCGGCGAAGCCCAGCGGATCAAGCTTGCTTCAGAACTTCAGCGCGTACAGCAGGGCCACACCGTTTACATCCTCGATGAACCTACCACCGGACTGCATCCGTCGGATGTGGAAAAACTCCTTGTGCAGCTGGATGTCCTCGTAGAAAACGGACACACTGTTATTGTGGTCGAACACGACATGGACGTGATCGCTGCCAGCGACTGGGTGATCGACATCGGTCCCGGTGCCGGCGATCAGGGCGGATCCATCGTTACTGCCGGTACGCCCGAAGAAGTTGCAAGGAACACGGAAAGTAAGACCGCCCCTTATTTAAAGGCGCATTTGAAAAATGCCGATGACGATCGGTTTAACCCTTAACCCCTTAACCTTTTAACCCCCTTAACCCACCCAGTCCATGCCCCTGCTCAAAAAACTCGCCCTCTACCTGCTCATCCTGTTCTATTTCGTCGCAGGTGTCAATCACTTTATAATGCCCGAAGTCTACGATACCATGATGCCCCCGTACTTTCCGGCTCACAACGTACTCAATGCGCTTGCCGGTGCGGCCGAGATCATCCTCGCATTACTCATGATCTTTGCCCGCCGCCGCCGCATGGCCGCAACCGGCATCATCCTGCTGCTTATCAGTTTTATCCCGGTGCACATTTACATGCTGCAGGAATCTCCGATGCCTTTTGCCGGAACGGTGGTTTCACCGACTGTAGCCTGGTTGAGGTTGGTGGTGGCGCACCCGGTTTTGCTGGCGTGGGCGTGGTGGTTGAGGGATGAAAGGGCGTGCCGCCGCCTTCCTGCTTCCAACCGACCCTGAATACATCATTCCCTTTTCAGGCATCAGTGCAGGCGGCGTCGGGCTTTTGCTCCAAGTCCCGCCTCCGCATAGCTCTGGCGGGAGCTTTCCGCGCAATCCCTCACGCGGGGAGTGCGATTCTCACAGTGTTACTTTCTTAAATCCCAGTTTTCAAATCCATCTGACTATGTAATATCTTACGATAATAATCTCATCGTCAGGTAGAACGAAGTAAAACAGGATGTGTTGGCCAGCTTTAAATCAAATCCCAGTATATCCGGATTTACAGAATTATATTTCTTACCAGGAACTGGTTTCTGCGCTACAGTGTGGCAGTGTTCCATTAAAAATCTGAAATACCTGTCAGCCTGTTTTTCTGACCATGTATTGCAGGTATAATTCCAGATAGATTTAAGATCCTGAACAGCATGATTGCTCAGTTTAAACCTGGCCATTCTGTTTTCTTTCAGCCTTTAGGTTGGTCAGAAATTGCTCAGGATCGAATCCATCCGCAGTTC
Organism: Bacteroidota bacterium; assembly: GCA_040386675.1. Classification (GTDB taxonomy): domain Bacteria; phylum Bacteroidota; class Bacteroidia; order Flavobacteriales_D; family Luteibaculaceae; genus DASUEB01. The sequence goes on from JAZKEZ010000219.1 coordinate 14,671, forward strand.
CACTTTCGATACCCTCATTTATCGCAGTTTTTAATGCTTGCAAACGGTTTTCCTCATTTTCCAAAAGTCTTAATCCAGCTCGAACAACTTCACTTGTGTTATTAAAACGGCCGTGTAAAATACTGTGTTCAATGAAAGAGGTAAGGTGTTCTCCTAAAGCAATTGATGTGTTTTTTCCCATGACTAAAAGGTTGGTGTAGAGTTACCAAAATTTGGTAACAAGCATGCCGTTTTCGATGACCTGGCTTGGTGGTTTCGTAGATGCGATGTGTTGGGGTCATCATCTCCCATCAACACTTTTCATCCCCCGGCACAATACTTGAAATTCCTCTGCCAAAACTCTTATCACCCATGAAAATAACCCTATTCAACACTTTTGCCGCCTGCTCGCTGCTTACTCTGGCTTCCTGCGGCGGAAACAACACTAACGAAACCTTAACCACCACCGATTCTACAGTCGTAGCTGTGCCGGAATACGGCAGCGTAGACGACATCAAACCTGCCGGACCTGCTCCGGCATGGGGCAAAGACATCAAGCTGCAAATGCAGGCTGTGATGGAAAAACTGGCCAGTTACGGCGACCGCCCGATTCCTGAACTTACTCCTGAAGAAGCCCGTAAAAACCACACGCCTTCTGATGCCGTGATGGATCTTATCGCCCAGTATAACATCGAAATGCCTGCGCCAAAATGCGACACAATGGGTAAAGAAATTCCGGTGTCAGGCGGATCGATCCATGCTCGGATTTACACTCCGAAAGACAAACAGGGACCGCTTCCTGTAATTGTATACTACCACGGTGGCGGATACGTAATTGCCGACATTAATGTATACAGCGCATCGGCCCAGCAGTTGTGCGAACAGGCCGGAGCAGTGGTTGTGGCTGTAGAATACCGTCACGCACCCGAACATAAATTCCCGACTGCCCATAACGATTCGTTTGCAGCCTATAAATGGGTAACCGAAAACACCGCATCAATCGGCGGCGATTCGTCTAAGATTGCAGTTGCCGGTGAAAGTGCCGGAGGTAACCTCGCAGTAAACATGGCGATCATGGCGCGCGACAAGAAGATCAAAACTCCTGTTGCCATACTCGCAGTATATCCGATCGCACAGGCCGACATGAACACCGAATCCTATAAGATGAACGCCGCTGCAAAGCCGCTCGATAAGCCGATGATGGAGTGGTTCGTTAAGCATACCTTCAAGAGCATGGCCGAAGCCAAAGATCCACGTATCTCACTGGTAAATGCCAACCTGAAAGGTCTTCCGCCGGTAACCATCATCACAGCCCAGATCGACCCGCTGCAGAGCGACGGTACAATGCTTGCCGATAAGCTTAAAGCTGCCGGTGTAGATACCGATCTTAAAAACTACGACGGTGTTACCCATGAATTCTTCGGAATGGGGATCATCGTTCCGCAGGCGAAAGATGCAATGGAATATGCGGTGGGACAGCTAAAGAAGAAGTTCTGAATTTGAGTTAACCGTAAAGTACACTAAGGAATATGCGAAGGGCGCAGAGGATATACTCTGCGCCCTTTGTGCTTCCGCAAGTTGGGTGATGCCTGATTTGTCGCTGTTACTTTTTTATAAAAAGTAACTCAAAAACTGTCGCTGCTTTTTTCTCACTTTAATGGACCATCACGAACCAAAAAACCTCAAAGCCAGATAAATCTCTGATACGGCAGGAAAGTCGCCTCTTTTACGGAACAAGCGGAGCGAAACAACATGCGGGGCACCCGGAGGAAGCTGGGAGGAACGACCAGATCGCCGAACGGGTCGCAATGTTGTGAGTGACGCGCAGTGAAGGAAAAGAAGCGACAATTTATTTGGTACTTTCTTTCCAAAAGAAAGGACGGCAACAAACAAAGCGTCAAACCACGGAAAAAATCGGAAGCGTTATCATACAAACAGGCTATCGCACACCCATTAGTTTATTCAGCTCCAATAAACACTTCTGGCAAAGGCAGTCAGAATAGTTAGCGCTGATAAACCGATACGTTTCCGGTGTAAGGGTAACCTGCGAACACTGGCAATTAACGACATCGCCAACTTTGCATTGGAAAGTATCTTCGCACCGCGGACAACGGTTTTCCTCGTGTTTCATCTCTCAACTGGTCCTGGAAATATCATGAAAACAAAAAAGCCTTCCGTTTCCGAAAGGCTTTTTAAAAGAGTGGGGGATATAGGGCTCGAACCTATGACCCCCTGCTTGTAAGGCAGGTGCTCTGAACCAACTGAGCTAATCCCCCTCTTTGTATTCGTTTGTCCCGTTTGATTGGGAGTGCAAATGTAGCACAGCTTTCGTTTTCTCCAAATTTTTCTGAGAAAAAAATCAAAGAATTTCTGCTACCACGAAAACACTTCCGCCTATGAAAATCATATCTTCCTGATTTGCAGATTTTTTTGCAGCCGCGAACGCTTCACTCACCGATGAAAAAAAATTGCCGGTCAAACCGAAATCAGCTCCCTGCTTCTGCAATTCTTCTGCCGGAAGCGCCCTCGGAATAGCAGCATTGGTAAAATAGTACGTAGCATCTTTAGGCAATTGCCCAAGAACAGTACTGATATCCTTATCGTTTACCATCCCCAATACCACGTGAAGGTGTTCGAACGACTGCTCCGCCAACTGCTTTACGATCCAGCGGATGCCATCTTCATTGTGCGCCACGTCGCAGACCACCAGCGGACGCTCACCAAACTGCTGCCAGCGACCGGCAAAAGCGGTGTTCTTTACTACATTCTGAAGTCCGGCCTTGATTTGATCGTCGGTAATGTCCCAGTCTTCAGCCGCGAGGTATTCTGCAGCCGTATATGCGGTGAGTGCGTTTTCCCGCTGATAAAGTCCGTAGAGTCCGGGTTCGATATCCGCAGGGAGTTCCTGGTCGGAGGCAAGAATGAGTTCTGACTGTTTGTCGAGCGCATGACTCAGCAACACACTGATCACCTCATCTTCATTCGGCCCTGCTACCACTGCAATTCCGGGTTTGATGATGCCTGCTTTCTCAGCAGCGATCTCCTCAACCGTGTTTCCCAGTAGTTGCGTGTGATCAAGGCTTATTGATGTGATGATACACAGGTCAGGATTCAGGATGTTCGTGCTGTCCAGTCTGCCGCCCAACCCGGTTTCGATGATCGCTACATCCACCTTCTCCTTGTTGAAATACCAGAATCCCATGGCAGTGGTATATTCAAAAAAAGAAGCGTTGATCTGTTCGAATGCCGCCTGGTTGCTGCTCACAAAATCGATTACATCTTTCTCCGGGATAACCTTCCCGTTGATCTTGATCCGCTCCCGGAAATCTTTCAGGTGCGGCGATGTGAACAGTCCCGTTTTATAACCGGCTTCCTGTAAGATCGAAGCCATGAAATGCGCCGTAGAGCCTTTTCCGTTGGTTCCGGCAATGTGTATCGTAGGGAAATTCTCCTGCGGATCGCCCAGTTCGCTGCAAAGGGCAATGATGTTGTCAAGTCCGGGCTTCAAAGCCGCTGCCCCTATCCTGTGGTACATCGGTAAGCGGGCAAACAGGTAATCGATGGTTTCCTGGTAGGTCATCTGAAAGCTAAAATCTAAAGTCCGGTTAGCGATGGAACTTGAAATTTGAAATTTGAAATCTGGAATTTGAAATTATCTCAGAATAAACTTGAACGTCATCTTCCCAACCTGCTCAGGCGCAGCATCGGGTTTAGCGTCGTATTTCGCTTCCAGCGCAGCTTTTTTTGCCTTTGCAAAAAGCACTTCACTGGTGGTGTTGCATTGTTCGAGGATAGGTTCTGCCTTAAATACGTTTCCGCGGCGGTCTACCCAGATCTTTAATACTACAATTCCTTCTTCGCGTGTGGTTTCAATGCTTGCGGCTCTTAGTAAGCTTCTTCCGGCCAGTATCCAGGTGCCGTTTCCGATACCAAGACCTTTGCCCCCGGCCACTCCGTCTGCAAGTCCTTTATCACCCAATCCCTGTCCGTCGCCTTCGCTTCCGCCGTTCTCGCCGCCGCCGGTATTGGCGTTGCTTCCTTTGCGGAAAAGTGCGCTGGTATTCACCCGTTGCACCGGTGCAACCTCGGTCTGCGGAACGTTCGTAGGAACTTCATTCGCCTTCGATTCTTTTACCGGTTTAGTGCTGGCATTTACAACCGTTGTGCTGTTCTCATCGGTCACCATTTCAGGCGCAGGAGAGGTGGTGGGCTGGATCGGCTGGGCCGAAAAATCGGTATTCTGCTTTACATTACTGCTCGGAAGCGCAATGTTGTCGGGCGTTACATCACCACTTCCATCCGGCGTGCTCCCCAAATCTGCCATCGCCACTTCGATCATCACCTCCTCAGGAAAAGGCGGCTGAGGCGGCAGTAAAGTGATCAGCAGGCAAATACCAAGAATAGCAGCGTGAATGACAACAGCCACAAGCAGCGCTTTGTTTTTTACCGAACGGTTTTCCATGGATAAAAGAAATCAGGATACTAAATTAGGACTAAAACTCGTGTACAGCGCCATTATTGCCGGCAGATGTGAACACTACAGACTTAAAAAGCCCGCCCCGGCTGACCGGAACGGGCTAATTCTCAATTCTCAACTTTCAATTCTCAATTAAACCAACTGGTTGAGCGCAATCTCAAACGCTGTCCGTGCGATCAGTGTCTTCTGGTTGTTCTTCTGATAAGCCGCAGCGATCGCTTCTTTGATCACATTGCTTGTATCGCTGAAAATCGCGTGGTCGGTCAGTTCTTTCTTGTCTTCCATCAGGAAAGCAAAAACCCTGGCCATGCCGCAGTTGGCAACAAAATCAGGGATAACCGAAAGTTTGCTGTCGGCGTATTCTCCCGTCGGACCAAAGAAAATCTCCGGATCGGCAAAAGGAACGTTGGCTCCACAGGCAATCACTTCCATTCCCGAGGCGACCATGGTTTCCACTTGCTCGCGGGTCACCAGTCGTGAAGCGGCACACGGAAGGAAAACTTCAGCACCGATGCTCCATACCTGGCTGTTCACCTCTTCGAAAGAAAGCAGATTATCAGCGATCAGGCTGTTTCCTTTTTTCTTCAGGAACAGGTTGCGGATCTCCTCGAAAGAATACCCGTCTTTGTTGATCAGTCCGCCGGCGCGGTCAATGATACCAACGATCTTAGCGCCAGATTTGGCCAGGTAATAAGCTGCTGCTGCGCCTACATTCCCCCAACCCTGGATGATCACTTTTTTGCCGCTGAGTTCGCCGCCGTATATGTTGTAATAATGTCTTACTGATTCAGCAACACCGTATCCGGTGATCATATCGGCCACCAGGAATTTCTGGTTGATGTTCGGTGAAAATTCAGGATCGTCGAGCACTTTCGAAACTCCGTAACGAAGCTGACCGATACGGCTGATCTTTTGTGGCTCGGTAGGCTGGAAGTGCCCGTTAAATACACCTTCCTGCGGATGCCAGATGCCGCAATCTTCGGTCATCGGGATCACTTCGTGGATTTCGTCTACGTTAAGGTCGCCACCGGTTCCGTAATAATGCTTCAACAATGGGGCAACGGCCTTGTACCACCTGCGCAGTACACCTTCCTTGCGCGAGTCTGCCGGATCGAAATTGATACCCGATTTTGCACCCCCAATCGGCGGACCGGCTACCGTGAATTTTACTTCCATGGTCTTCGCAAGACTCTCAACTTCACGTTTGTCCAGCCCTTTGCGCATACGGGTTCCACCACCTGCGGCACCACCGCGAAGCGAGTTGATCACCACCCAGCCTTCGGCTTCGGTTTCACTGTCTTTCCATTCGAAAACAATTTCCGGACGTTTTGTTTCGTATTTGTGTAATAGATCTTTCATAACTGCATCTTAATATCGCTTTGCTAAAGCCGGCCGCAAAGTTAGAAATTGAGGTTTACGCTTCCCTGTTGATTAGAAATCAGTCGGATTTAACTGTTTGAGCCTGATTTTTTAGAATGATTTCCTTCATCAAATCAACACGTCAACAAATCACCAATTCAACAATTCAATACCTTGGCCTCATGCGAAAACTGATCCCGGCTTTATTGGCTTTGCTGTCACTCCAGGCAACTGCCCAGTACAAAAAAGCATTTGAAGACCTTTTCCAGCAAACCCCGGGATGGCCCAGAAGCGGCTGGCTCGCGGGAGTAGGAGCGACGTACACCTTTCCCGTGAACCGAAAGCTGAATGATGCAGAACTTCTCAGCGGCGCCAAAGGCAGTCTGAAAACCTATTCGGCACCTGGCATTTATGCCGAACTCGGCCGCTGGCACCTGGTCCCTTCAGGAATTGTGTTCAATAACCTGGATTATTCAGTAGCTTATAAAGAGATCAACTACCGGCAGGAATTTACGGGAACCGACCGGAATGGTGCGGTATTGACGGATAAAGCAGCCTGGCAGGATCAAAACCTCAGTGTAAACTTTAACCTCAATTCGGTGATCCAGTTTGCAGATTACCAGTGGCTCATGCCAAGTTTGGGGATTCACGGCGATTACCGCCTGGGTGGAAAAAGGTCGTATTCGCCGGACAGTGCGAATTTCAATTATGTGCTGCCCAACCAGAAACTGGATGTCGGGCTGCATGTCAAAATCGCTTACGGACTCAAACTTACTTCGGAGTTGTTTATAGTGCCGTCTTTCCAGTTCGATCTCTTAAGGCTCAACGACCTCAACAACCTTCGTATGCCGAAACAGGTCTTCAACAGCAATTACACTCCGGTGATCTTCAGCCTGAAGTTCCTGCTGCACCGCACCTTCAATCTTAAGCCGTGTAACATACAGGTTGAGGAAGTGGATCTTTCCAAAACCAAACGCAGTAAGAAAAAAGTGAAGATGTTTTAACCGCAAAGGGCGCAAAGAGTCTGCCCTTTGCGCCCTTTGCGAAAAATCTCAGCGTCCTTTGCGGTTAAAATCCTTTACCCTTAAAACAATCCGTTGATCTCCGCATCAATACTCGAAATCACTTTTCCAAGATCTTCTGCATTATTGATGAAATTGGTGCTGTCCACATCAATGATCAGCAATTTGCTCTGATCGTATTGTGAGATCCATTCTTCGTAACGGTCGTTCAGCTTTTTCAGGTAATCCAGTCGGATGCTTTCCTCGTATTCACGGCCTCTTGCCTGGATCTGGTTCACCAGCGTAGGCACGGTAGCACGCAGGTAGATCAACAGGTCTGGTGGAGCAATGAGCTTGTCCAGTAGTGAAAACAGCGAGAAGTAATTCTCAAAATCGCGCGTGGTCATCAGTCCCATCGAATGGAGGTTGGGCGCGAAAATGTACGCATCCTCGTAAATCGTACGGTCCTGGATAACAGTATGTTCAGATTTCTTGATTTCAGCGATCTGGTGAAAGCGGCTGTTCAGGAAATAGATTTGCAGGTTGAATGCCCATCGCTGCATGTCGTTGTAGAAATCGTTCAGGTAAGGGTTCTGATCAATGTCCTCAAAGTGAGCGTCCCACTTGTAATGCTTGGCAAGCAAAGTGGCGAGCGTGGTTTTCCCCGACCCAATATTTCCGGCAATTGCGATGTGCATACTGTCTAAATTTGAAGGCCGAAATTACACTTTTTTGGAAGGTGTCCGACTTATACTTCGGCGCGTACCTTCGCTACAAAAGCAAGGATCTCATCGAGGTAATCGCGGTTGTTGTTGAGCCTCGGAACTTTATGCTGACCGCCCAGTTTGTTTTTGCTTTTCAGCCAGTTGTAAAATGTGCCTTTCGGCAGACTGTGTACCACAGGCATCGCCAGGTTCAGGTCGCCGACACGCTTGGCTTCGTAGTCTGAATTGATGGATTTCAGCGCAGTGTCCAGCTCGCGGGTAAACACGTCGAGGTTTTCCGGCTCGTGTTCAAACTCGATCAGCCATTCGTGGGCGCCCTGCCGGTTTTCATCCATAAAGATCGGTCCGGCGGTATAATCGGTAACCAGTGCGCGGGTTTTTACACACGCGGTGCTCAACGCCTGGTCGCTGTTGTTCACGATCACTTCTTCACCAAACACATTTATAAAACTCTTGGTTCTCCCGGTGATCTTAAACCGGAAAGGATAGGTTTCGGTAAAACAAACCGTATCACCGATCTGGTAGCGCCATAAGCCTGCGTTGGTAGAAATGATAAGTGCGTAGTTCTTACCGGCCTCAACATCTTCCAGCGAAATCGGTTCGGGGTTCTCGCTGTCGAGGTCTTCCATCGGGAGAAACTCGAAGAAGATCCCGTAATCGAGCATCAGCAGCATGTCCGAAAAGCCGATCCGGTCCTGTATGCCGAAAAAGCCTTCGGAGGCATTGTAACTCTCGAGGTAACTGATGTTTTCTGAAGGAAGCAGCCGCTTGAATTGCTCGCGGTACGGCTCGAAACTCACGCCGCCGTGCATCACGAGCTGGAGGTTTGGCCAGAGTTCGGACAAGTTATTTACGCCGGTAATTTCCTGTATGCGCTTCATCAATACCAGTGTCCAGCTGGGAACGCCGGCAATATTGGTCACGTCTTCACGGGCCGTAAGCTGGGCCATCTTCTCGATCTTCTCTTCCCAAACCCCCATCAATGCTACAGAAATGTCGGGCGTACGACGGTATTCGACCCAGAAAGGCAGGTTCTTCACAATAATCGCCGAAAGATCGCCGAAGTAACTGTCTTCGCTCAGGTGGTTTACCTGGCTGCTGCCGCCAACTACCAGACTTTTTCCGTCGTACAGATTGGCGAATTCGTTGTGGTTGTAATAGATGGAAAGCAGGTCTTTGCCGCCTTTGTAATGACAGTCTTCCAGTGCCTCGCGGCTTACAGGAATGAACTTGCTTTTGTCGCTCGTGGTTCCCGATGATTTTGCAAACCACTTGATATCAGTGGGCCACAACAGGTTTTGCTCGCCCTGAATCAGCCGGTCTACATAAGGTTTGATGTGATCGTACTCCTGCAGCGGCATCGCTTTTTTAAAGTCGCTGTACGATTTGATCGAAGCAAAATCGTGCTGTTTGCCCCAAACCGTGTCGCGTGCCTTGTTCACTAAATGATGAAGGACCTCGTGCTGTACCTCGATCGGGTACTTGCGGAACAGATCGATCTGGTGCTCCCTTTTTTTAATGAACCAGGATAAAACTGCGTTAAGAGCCATTGAGCGGGGTGGTTGTGAACATCGTAAAAATAGATTTTCTTTAGCACGCGCAAACGGTTCAGGCGCATTTAACGTTGAATTAAGCATGCAGATTAGCGGACAGTTGACAAAGATGCGGGCGGTGATCGGTCCGGAGCAGGTAGAGTACCAGTTGATGTTGAATGGAGTAGCCACCGACCTCAATCAGTTTATCGGTTCGTATGTGCGACTGCGGTTCCTCAACGAAATCCGCTGTGTAGATTGCGGCAAGATGACCAAAAGCTCGTTTGCCGAAGGATTCTGTTACAGCTGTTTTTCCGATTCTGCCAACAATTCACCCTGTATCATCCGTCCGGAACTTTGCGAAGGTCACCTTGGGAAAGGCCGCGACATCGACTGGGAAAAGAATCATCACGTACAGGAACACGCGGTTTACCTGGCCATGAGTAGCGAGATAAAAGTAGGGGTAACCCGGAGCACACAGGTGCCTACGCGCTGGATCGACCAGGGAGCAACGGCAGCCATTGTCCTGGCCCGCGTTCCGTATCGTCAGTTGGCCGGGGTGATCGAAGTCGCCCTGAAAGAATACCTCACCGACAAGACCAGCTGGCAGAAAATGCTCAAAAACGAAGTCGCCGATTTTATCCTCGACGACGAGAAATGGCGCATTGCAGATATGCTTCCGCGCGATATGCAGCAGTACATCTGTGAGCAGGATACACTGGTGCACATCAATTACCCGGTACTGGAATATCCGAAAAAGGTGGTCAGCATGAATTTTACCAAAATACCCGATATCGAAGGCCGCCTTATGGGAATCAAAGGCCAGTACCTGCTGTTCGACAACGGTCGGGTGCTGAACATCCGTTCACACAGCGGATATGTGGTGGAGTTTTCGGTGGGGTAGGTTTGCGCATCCTTCGCGCCCTTTGCGGTTAAAAAATTCAAACCCCTTTTCTAAACGCCTTCATCACCGCCACCAAAAAAATCGTCTTTCCAACCGTCATGATCACCAATCCTGCCAACAGCGAAACCAGGCTGCCGGTAGCTTCCTGCGGTATTTCCCCATGAGATAGCAACGCCGGGATATAATTCAGTCCCGGGTAGACCAGGATCAACCCGATGATCATACACATAAAATGAAGGTACCCGTGCGCAGTTCAATAGGTGTTCCGCGATTCGCCAGCCATAGGTAAGCAAATGAGAGCAGTCCGAATCCAATCCCAAGCGGAATGAGCAACATCGCCGAACTCAGGCGCAGATAACTCTCCGGGCTGCGAAATTCGAGCGTATACGGGATAAACGAAAGCGCCAGAAAGGTAATGGCAGTAAGCAAAAACAACCGCGATGGAGATGGTTTGGTCTTCATGCCGTAAAGATAGGGGTTAAGGGGTTAAAGGGTTAAGGGGTTAAAGGGTTAAAGGGTTAAGGGGTTAAACCTTTAACCCCTTAACCCTTTAAACCAAGAAAGAGGCTCATGGCCTCTTTCTTTTCATCGCCTTGGGGGGCATTCCCATTTTCGGGATTAATTCATTTCCAGAATGAACGGCATTCTCATTTGTATGCCTTTCATCTTGCTGATCTGCTCAAAATATTTGAACTGCTGATATACCTGGTAGTTGTCGCCAAGCTTCTCTTTTACAAAACGGGTTTCCATTTCCTGGCCGGTAAATTTACCGAGCAATTCCATGAAAGGATCCTTCAGTTCAGGTAGTTTGGTAATGCGGTATTCTTTCAGTTTAGCCAGTTTTGCCGCTTCGTTTACCGCGTCTTCAAGATTTCCCAGTTCATCTACAAGACCGATTTTAATCGCGTCGGTTGCTGCCCATACACGACCCTGTCCGATAGAGTCTACATGTTCTTTGGTTAGATTACGGCCTTCTGCAACCACCGTTACGAACTTGTCATAGATCTTCTCAACGCCTTGCTGGATAATATTGTATTCTTCTTCGCTCAATCCACGGAACGGTGTGCCCATGTCAGAGTGCTTGTTGGTTCTCACCCCGTCGAAGGTTACGCCGATGTTGTTGGCCAGTTTCTGGGCATTGGGAAGAATACCGAAAACGCCGATAGAACCGGTGATCGTATTTGGTTCTGCAAAGATCCTGCTGCCGGCTGCAGAAATGTAGTATCCGCCTGATGCGGCCACGTTACCGAATGAAACCACTACCGGCTTGGCTTTTTTGGCCAGTACCATTTCTCTCCAGATCACATCGGAAGCCAATGCACTTCCTCCCGGAGAATTCACGCGAAGTACAATTGCCTTGATGTCGTCGTCAAGTCTTGCCTTGCGGATAGCTGATGAAAGAGTGGTAGAACCGATGGTCTGTTCGCCGCCATCGCCGTCCTGGATATCGCCTTCGGCATAGATCACAGCAATCTGTGATTTCTTACGCTCACCGGCTTCTCTGTCGGGTGCCGATTTTTTGTACTTGCGGAAAGTCAGGAAGTTGATGGCGTCATAGTCTTTCGCATGAACACGGGTTTTGAAATCATCCAGTACCTCATCCTTGTATTTCAGTCCGTCTACCAGTCCCAGGCTTAGTGCTTGTTCCGGACGTTGAACGGCCAGGTTGTCGGCAAACGAGTTCAGGCTGTCTACAGAAATTTTGCGTGATTCAGAAATGGCCTGTAGTGCCACGTTCCAGATGCCTTTCAGGTACAATTCGGTTTGCTCGCGGTTCGCGTCGCTCATCTTATCATACAGGAACGGCTCAACAGCGCTTTTGAACTTGTTGTTTCTTCCGCGGATCACCTGCATTTCAAGACCGTATTTGTCCAGCGCATTCTTAAAGAACATCACGTTTCCTCCCAAACCGCTCAATTGCATGCCGCCTTCAGGATGCAGGTAGATCTTATCTGCAGAGGTAGCGAGGTAATACGCGCCCTGGCTCAGTACTTCACCATAAGCAATAACCCATTTTCCTGATTTTTTGAAATCGATGAGCTCATCGCGGATGGTCTTAATACTGGCCCAGCCTGCAGGTACCACCGAAAGATCAAGGTAGATCCCTTCAATGTTGTTGTCTTTCGATGCACGTTCGATATTTGCCAGGATCTCATCCAGTCCGTCTGAACTTGAGCGGCCGAATCCGCCCGGGAAATCAAAATCGAAGTCATCAGAAGTTCCGCGTTCAACGATCATGTTGTCGAAAGAAAGCTGAAGAATGGAATTGGCCTTAACAGTAACCGGTTTGCTTTTGCCGATTTCGCTCGCAGAGCTGATGATCGACCCTATAATGATCACTCCGACCACAAAAAACAGGACAATTCCGGCAAGGAATGTTCCCAGTAAAGAAGCAAGAGTAAATTTGAAAAATTCTTTCATTTTGATGTAATGTGTTTTGAAAATCCTTTTAGAACTTAAGCAATGATCTTGTCAAACGGAATACCGCTAAATTCACTGCAAATCTTCCTGTTTTTTATGAGAACGGAAGCAGCAATTACATTAAAGGTTAAATATTCGGATAGAAGAACCGTAGCATAAGTCGATGGCCAAGGTAATTATATTGGGTGGAAGCAATTCGGGCGACCGCGAGTTTTTTTTGGACTCGTCACTCACCCGGATTACAGCACAAATAGGCAGTCTGGATGTTCAGTCTGCACTTTACGAAACCGAGCCCTGGGGTTTCGAATCGAGACAGCATTTTCTGAACCGGATCTGGGTTATTGAAACGTTACTTCCGCCGCTCGAAGTGCTGTCGGAACTCCTGTCCATAGAGCGGGAACTCGGCCGCGTACGCTCAGGAAACGGATACTCATCAAGGGTGATCGACCTGGATATCCTGTATTACGACCAGCAGATCATACAGCAAGCCGGATTGGAAATCCCTCACCCGAGGATCAGCGAACGGAATTTTGTGCTCCTTCCGCTCAACGAAATCCTTCCCGACTTCGTACATCCAGTCCTGAAACTGTCAAACCACGATCTGCTGTTGCGTTCTGCCGACCCCGGAATAGTGCGAAAGTATTGAGCCTGTTAGATTTTGTTAAATCTGACGCACGTAGGTCGATTTTTGATAAGTGAATGGTTTGTTAACGGGGAAGAAACACCCTGAATAATGGCTATACTTGCAACCAAAATTCAACGATACAATGATTAACAACAAGGTACTTCTTGCAACAGCAATCACAGCTGTACTGGCAGGTTGCAGCGGTTTAGGTAAAATGCAGAAATGCATTGATGAGGTGAAAAAAGAAGCAACTCCAAATCCTCTTGAGGTGAAGGGCGAAAAAGTTGCTGTTAACATTTACACTCAATTCCCTACCCGTTATTTCGATCGCAGATCCAGGTTGGAATTTACCCCGACCCTCGTTTACAAAAACGGAGAAACGGCTTACAAACCATACGGTTTACAGGGAGAGAAGTTCCCGGGTAACGACAAAATGATCGCCTATAAAAACGGCGGTGAACATACATATACCGGTGAGGTGACTTACAATCCGGCCATGGAGGTTTCTGAACTCCAGCTTAACATTACAGGTTACAGAGGCAAGAGAACCAAAAAATTCACCCCGATCAAGCTTGCAGACGGTGTGATCACTACTCCGTTCCTGCTGCAGATAGACGATCGTCCGATCCTCGGAGCAGACCAATACAAAAGGGTTACCCAGCACACTCAGCGCGTAGTGATCAATTACCTGGTGAATTCGTCGGATGTACTGGCAAAAGAAAAAGCCGATGCGGATGTAAAAGAAGCGCAGGCGTTCCTGAAAATGGCTTCGAAAGACAAAGCATACTCTATCGATAACGTAACCATAGAGGCATTTGCTTCTCCCGAAGGTGAGCTGAGAAGAAACGAAAACCTTGCGAAAGACCGTGCGGCCAGTGCTAAAGTGGTAATTGCAGATTTGTTTGCAGGTGCCAAAATGAAGCAATCGGTACTGACCACCACTCCAAAAGGAGAAGACTGGGAAGGATTCAAAGAACTGATGGAAAAGTCTAAGATCGCCGATAAGGAACTGATCCTTCGTTTGCTGAACATGTACACTGATCCGCAGAAACGCGAAGAAGAGATTCGCAACCTTAGCGCAACCTTTACCGAGGTTTCAGAGCAGATCCTTCCAAAACTGAGAAGAGCTGCGATCGATATCAACTATCACATCCAGGGAAGAACAGACGAAGAGATCCTTTCGCTTGCAAAAAGCAACCCTTCGAAACTTACTGCTGAAGAATTGCTTTACGCAGCAACGCTTACCCAGAATACCGACGAGAAGATGACTTTCTACACCAGTGCAGAAAAGCAGTTCCCTAACGATTACCGCGGTTCAAACAACATCGGTTACCTGCTTTACCAGAAAGGTGATATCGCCGGTGCCAAAGCTAAATTCGAGAAGGCAAACAAGATCGAAGAGAACCTTGCAACCGGTAACAACCTGGGTATCCTTGCACGCCGCGACGGAAACCGTGCAGTAGCCATGAAGATGTTCAACAATGCTTCTTCACTTGGAAACGATGCGAAATACAACGCCGGACTGGTAAACATCCAAAACGGTGACTACAACGCAGCGATCCTGAACATGAAGGATTACAACACCTACAACACTGCATTGGTTTACACACTTACCCAGCAGTATGATAAAGCAGAGAAAGCACTTAAAGCCTCTCCTGACCGCGAAACTGCACAGGGTTACTACCTTGGCGCAATCATCGGTGCCCGTTCAAACCGCACCGAAGTAGTCGTTGAGAACCTTACCCTGGCCGTTAAAGCCGATGCAAGCCTTAAGGACAAAGCTTCACGCGATCCTGAATTCATCCGCTACAGAGATAACGCAGCTTTTAAAGCGCTTATCAAATAATACATACAGCACTTAGTCAACAAAAAAGGTCCTCAGCAACGAGGACCTTTTTTATTATGTTATGTCATCCCGAACGACGTGAGGGACCCCGAAGTGAGGGACCCCGAAGTGAGGGACCTCACCGTCTAAACCATCTAAACCGTCTAAACCGTCTCAACCCTCTACCCCAAAAAACCCAACACCTCCGTAAACCTCCTCACCCTCACAACTCCATCTACATCACCATCAGGCAGCGGGTTGTACCAGATCGCATCCCAACCGGCATTCAGCGCACCTTTTACATCTGCCACAAAATCATCGCCGATCATGATGCATTCTTCAGGGCTGGAACCCGTGATCTTACAGGCGTACTCGTAGATTTCTTTTGCCGGTTTCTTGTGCCCAACTGATTCGGAGTTGATCACCGTAGTGAAGTACTTAAGGATTTTTCCGCTGGTGAGTTTAATGTGCTGGATCTCTTCGAAACCGTTGGTAATGATGTGCAGCGGATACTTGCTGTGCAGCGTCTCAAGGACTTCTGCAACGCCTTCTATCAGTACGGTTTTGGTTGGAGAAAGCGAAACATAAGCTTCGGCAAAGTCTTTCGACAGGCGCTCGTCCTGTAATCCGTATTCTTCAAATGCCTTGTAAAACCTGATCCAGCGCAACAGTTCCTTTTCCATTTTCCCGTCCCGGTAATCGATCCAATACGCATCATTGAATTTCTTGTAGCGGGTGTGGAATTTATCAAAATCAGTGATTCCTTTTGATGGCAGGTCGAAGCGCACAAACAGTTCATGCATCGCTTCAGCCGAGTTGGTTTCAAAGTCCCACAACGTCCGGTCAAGGTCGAAGAAAATGTGCTTATAAGATTTCACGGTGTCAGATGAAGGAATAGAGATAGGTAAGGGCTACCGACCAGATCAGGATAGACGAGATCAGGAAGGGAAGCGCATCGTTGCGGTGCCTGAAAAATTTGGCAGTGATAATGACGCAAACCGGGATCGAAATAAAAGGCAGCGTTAAAAAAGCAATGCCGGGTAACCCAAGTGATCTTTTGATTTTTACGATGGTCTTATTTGCCCGGGTAAATTTCTTCTTCGGCTTTTTTAATCCTTCTGCTTCCAGTTTTTTCCTGCGCAGGAATGCGCGTTGCTGAAGACCGGTGCTCAGGTAAAAAAAGATCACCACGCCGGTTACTCCGCCTACCGAAGTGATCAGGATGGTTTGCAGGATCGAAAAGCCGATCCCGATTGCGGCTGCAGGTGCGAATAAGAATTTCACCGTGCTGGTCAGGAATACTAGGATGATTTTCCAGACCATGATTATTGTTTTTCGCCGTATGAGAGGTCACCGGCATCTCCAAGGCCGGGGACAATGAAGGATTGTGCCGTAAGTTCCTCGTCGAGTGCGCCAAACCAGTAATGCACGTTGGCCGGCAGCTGTTTCCTGAGCATGTTCACGCCTTCCAGTGTTCCGATGGCACTTACAATGTGCACCTGTTTAGGGATTCCAAGTTTTTTCAATGCCTTGAAAACGGTGAGTACCGATGCCCCGGTAGCCAGCATCGTATCGCTGATGATCAGGATACGGCCTTCCAGCGTGGGACTGCTCAGGTATTCAACCTCGATCTCGAAGTCGTCGGTATTGTTTTTATGGTTGCGGTAAGCCGATACAAAGGCGCAGTCGGCCTGGTCGAAGTAATTGTGAAGTCCCTGGTGGAGCGGAAGTCCTGCGCGGAGTATGGTGCACAGTACCGGGTCGTCGGTGTTGAGCTGCGTCTGCGCAGTGCCCAGCGGAGTGCGTACTTCTTGCTCTTCGTAAGAAAGCTGTTTACTGATCTCGTAGGCAAATACCTCTCCGATCCGCTCAAGATTGTTACGGAACCGCCAGCGGTCTTTCTGGATCTTCTCGTCCCGGATCTCGGCGATAAAGCGGTTGAATATGCTGTTTTGCTGACTTATAACGTGGATCATACTACTTGCGTAACTGGTGATAAAGCTTCTTACCTAAAGTAAGGAAAAAGGATTGGTCTTTTTCTATAAACGTGTAATGACGGTCGGTAGCGCCAAACCGCTTAAAAAAAGCCGAAATGGAAGGTATTCTTGACCCTCCGAAATCAAAAGTTCCCGGCTTCCCGGAATACGTGCTGATCACGTGGTGAAGCAGGCCGTACATCGCTCCACTGCTTCTTCCGTTGGCAGTTGAAGCGCCTTTCAGGTAAAAGACCACATCGCCGCTCAGTACAAAGAAGGCATTGGCCAGTAGCTCACCCGAGCTGCTGAAGGCACTCCGGCACGGTGCGCAAGGCAACTGTCCAATAATCGCTGGAGCCGTTCAAGATCCGCAGCTCTCATCGTCCCGATCTTTCCGGCGGTCTCGCGTGCAAACAGTTCTACCACCTGAGTGGTGGTTACCGGCCGGTACGTGGTTCCCGATTGTGCCAGTTTATTGATGTTCCGTTTGGTGTTGCCGGTAAAATCCGAAAACAGCTGTTGGGAGTCTGGTAATAAATCCAGTACCTGGTAGGGGTAATGACTGGTTTTGAAACCTTTTAGCGAAAGCTCCGGGAAATAAGGAAGACCAATAGCGATCTCTTTGAAACTCGTTGGAACCGCCTTTAAAAATGGATCGATAAGCGCCTGGTCTGGTTCACCCGGACCGGTAATCTCAAAATTCCTGGTAAAAAAGGGCTGATAAGCGATATCAACCGGGCCTTTGTGCTTGGTGGCAACCGGGAAAATGTATTCGTAATCTCCCGCTATTACGGCATTCCATGAATCGCAGACCGCATCCAGGTACCAGCTGTAGTTTTCAATACTCCCGCGGCCGTGAAGTTCAACCGAGCGGTCCCACTTTACGCGGTCGATATCGGAAGATCTTACAAATTCAGGATTCATACGGCTTCTGGTAATTAATAGGCTCACCGCGGCCGAAGGTAATCATTCATTTCTGTATATACTTTCCTCCAGGGAGACGAATCGGTAAGTTGCGCTTCGTGCCAGATGCTCATAAACGTTCCGCCATGTTCCCGCACCGTGTCGATCAGCGATCGGATGTCCTGGATCGATTGCGAAGGTGTTTTGTGCAGGTAATCCTTGTAAGTGCCTTCCATTACCGTAATCGGATGCATGAGCAGTGTGGTTGCGGTGTTATGCACTACGTCGAAGAAGTAGAACGGACGAGAGGTGCCGGCCCTGAAACCGGGTTGCGGCGCATAACCCATGGAATAATCGTGTTGAATGCCATGGCTGGCCAGGTTCAGAAAGGTATCGGGCAGACGGAATTTCAGGAAATGCTGTCTTGACGATTCAACCGGATCGCCGGATACTGAACGCAGGCCCTGTATCTCGTGATCCAGTTTGTGCGCAGTGCGGTCCGAATAGTAGGAGGGATG
>JAZKEZ010000219.1:32925-33243 GCA_040386675.1 Bacteroidota bacterium
CCTTGTGCCAAATGATCTAACTTGGCCACATTAATAGTAGGAGGGATGTATCCCGAACGGAACCTGGTTCTTGCTGAATTTCGAGGTCAGCGCACGTATTCCGGCCGAATTCCTCGGCAAGCCGGGGTCGTGCTTCGTACGTTTGGCATTCAGGATAAAAAAGCGAAGCGCCGTGCGGTTGCTCTGGTGAAGACCAATCACCCAGTCGTAAATGTCGTAATCGTCTGTTCTCAGTCTGGCAATGGTCATCAGCCGGAGCAACAGATTGTGTGGTAAAAACTTCCGAAGGTCATTGTAGATCCCTCCGCAGGTGCGTCT
>JAZKEZ010000219.1:33253-34485 GCA_040386675.1 Bacteroidota bacterium
CAAAATCAAGATCGATGGTCGACAGCGATTCAAAAGCGGGTTTTCGGATATCCAGTCCGAAGTCGGTATTCAGTTTGCCGGCCAGCTCGTTCAGCCAGATGTCAACTAATGGTAAGCGCACGAGGTTTTCCCGTCCCTGCCAGGTGGTTTCCGGAATGATCCTTCCGTGCCTGTCTGTCTTCGGATGAAAATATTCTTCGTAGCGGGTAAGCAGGAAAAAGCAGGAAGCAAACAGGTCAAAGCCGGCACTTTCGGAATCCAGGATCAGCCGGTCTGTGCCGTTATCCTCCCGACGGAAAGCAGGAACCAATCGCACGCCGGTTTCAAAAAGCAGGGCGGAAGGGATGATTTGTAGTCCGCCAATTGAAGCATCAGCGGAGTAATTGATAAATGGACGGCCTTCTCTTTTTAATTCCTCGGCATCATCAAAAAGCCGGTAACCGGTTTTGAAGGTCTGGTTAAAGATATGATCCAGTATAAACAGAAGTCGGGGCGAAGTGCTTTCTGCAAAAATGTTCACCATTTGGACACGCAAATTTGTCTTTCCGGCAATATAACAAAATACCTTTCCCCTTCTTCCTTTCGTTCGATCGCCTATATTTTTCCGTTGTCTGCAAAGCTGTAATACTGGGTGCCTGCAACAATCAGGTGATCCATAATCTGGATGTCGAGGAGACGCGAGGCGGTGACCAGCTTTTTGGTAAGGTCAAGGTCCTGCTGACTGGGTTTCAAATTGCCCGACGGATGATTGTGTGCGAGTACGATACCGGTGGCAAGGGCATGGATGGCGGTCTTGAATATGATCCGCAGATCGACAATGGTGCCGGTTAAGCCTCCTTTACTGATCAGGATGCGTTCTTTGAGCTTGTTCGAGCGATTGAGCAGCAGTACCCAGAATTCTTCGTGATTAAGATCCGATAGCACCGGGCTGAGTTCCTTGAAGGCATCGTTGCTGCTGATGACGGTTGGTTTTTCTTTCGGTGCACTCTGGCTGCGTCGCCTGCCCAGTTCTAGGGCGGCAATAACGGTAATGGCTTTCACTTCGCCGACGCCTTTGAAGCGGCATAGGTCCGACACCGCTATCTTCCCGAGTTCGTTGAGGTTGTTGTCGGCATACGACAGGATGGTCTTGGCCAGTTCTACGGCAGTCTGTTCAGTATTGCCGGTTCCGAAAAGTATTGCGATGAGTTCTGCATCAGAAAGGCTTTGTCTTCCTTTATCCAGGAGTTTTT
>JAZKEZ010000220.1:0-3091 GCA_040386675.1 Bacteroidota bacterium
GGCACTCGAACTCACCCGATCGACCGGGAAAGTAACCTTTTACAGCCGCAGCAAAAACCGTATCTGGATGAAAGGCGAGAGCAGCGGCAATACCATGGATGTCGTTTCGATTCACATCGACTGCGACAACGATACCCTGCTGATCAAAGCCCATCCCGCAGGTCCGGTTTGTCATACCGGCGCCGATACTTGTTTTCACGACGAAGAACGCACGGGAGCACTGTTCCTGGATAAACTGGAAAAGACCATACAGCACCGTTACGAACATCCGGATCCATCTTCTTATACTTCTCAACTGTTTGCCAAAGGCATCAACAAAGTGGCTCAAAAGGTTGGAGAAGAAGCGGTTGAGATCGTGATCGAGGCGAAAGACGACAACGCCGATCTTTTCCTTGGAGAAGCTGCCGACCTGCTTTATCACTATCTTATCCTGCTCAAAGCCAAAGGATTTGAATTGAATGATGTTGTCCAGGTACTGGAAAAGCGAAATAAAAAATAGCGTTTGTTATGAAACATATATCCGTTAAAATACTGTATTTCATTGCTTTAATAGGATTGTGTTTTAGTTTTACTTTCATTGACCTGCCTGATAATTTCATGAGTCGGCAGTTGAAGTTTGACCGGGTAAAAGAAGCCTTTGCCCACAAAGAAAAAACCGTAAGATCGCTGCTCGCGAAACAAGACATTGATCTTTCTACGCTCCGGGTGATCCTGGTAGCCTACAAGGAAGAATCTGAAATAGAGTTATGGACCGCCAGCGACGACAACGATTATCATTTGCTGAAAACCTATTCGATCTGTAGCCGGAGCGGTGTTGTGGGTCCGAAGCGAAAAGCCGGTGATCTGCAGGTTCCCGAAGGATTGTATAAGATCGATCGCTTCAACCCGGTAAGTTCGTACCACCTTTCCCTTGGCCTGAATTACCCGAACACTTCCGATAAGATCCTGGGCAGCAAGGATCCCGGTTCCAATATTTTCATCCACGGAGAATGTGTGACCATTGGCTGTATGCCGGTTACCAACGACAAGATCGAGGAGGTGTATCTCTTTGCGGCTCTTGCCAAAGATGCCGGTCAACAGGAGATCCCGGTGTATGTTTTCCCGCTTCACATGGACATTAAAGGTATGAACAGGCTGAAGCCGCTTATCTCATCGAATCCCACACTCGGTAAATTCTGGTACAATCTGAAAACCTGTCACGATCGGTTTCAATCTACACATCGGCCGGTTCCGTACAGTGTGGATACGAAAGGGAACTACGTCCTAAATTGAGTTGATTTGTTTATTTGTTGATGTGTTTATTTGTGAGAAACCTGCCAACAAATAAACACATCAACACATAAACATTTTCCTTAAGTTTGTTTTGTCTTTAGGGGTGCTCGTACTGCGGGCTGAGAAAAACCCTCAATACCTGATCCGGATAATGCCGGCGAAGGGAAAAGAGCTGGTCGCTTTGCGCCTCCCAAAGTCATTATTCTGTTTCTATGGAGGTATTTCTGAACAATTCATCAATCCCGTTACCCGAAAACCGTTCGCTGATCGCTTTGCTCCAACAGGCAGATCTCAGCGAAAAGAAAGGAATTGCCGTGGCCGTAAACAACCAGGTGGTTCCGCGACTGCAATGGGGGGAGACGGAGCTTAAGGAAGCTGATAGTATCACGGTGATTAAGGCCACGCAAGGCGGTTAAATAGTTAAGAACTAAGAGTTAGGACTAAAACGATAAAGAGTACTATCCATTTTCAATTTTCAATTCTCAATTTTCAATTCCACATGAGTAAGACCGACAAAACTCCGGATCACCAGGTGATCAGTACAGATCCGTTAACCGGTTCGAGAAAAGTTTACGTTGAAGGAAAGATCCACCCGATACAGGTGGCGATGCGTGAAATCACACTTAGTGATACTGTAGACAAATTCAACGGGAAGACCGAATCGAACCTGCCGGTTACGGTTTACGATACCAGCGGTCCGTATACCGATCCTAACATTACGATCGACGTTCGCCAGGGACTACCGAAACTGCGCGAGCAGTGGATCATTGACCGCGGCGATGTGGAACGCCTCGATGCGATCTCTTCTGATTACGGGAAAGAACGTATGTCGGACACCAGTTTGGATGCGCTTCGTTTTGAGCACATTAAGAACCCGCTTCGCGCAAAGGTCGGTGCAAATGTTTCTCAACTGCACTACGCCAAAAAAGGCACTATCACCCCAGAAATGGAGTACATCGCGATCCGCGAAAACCAACGGATCGATGAGCTGTACAATACAAAAGACGGCTTATGGAGTCAGCACGCCGGTAACAGCTTTGGTGCCAATACCCCGAAAAATTTCATCACTCCTGAGTTTGTCCGCGACGAG
The DNA here is from genome assembly GCA_040386675.1 of Bacteroidota bacterium. Taxonomy (GTDB): domain Bacteria; phylum Bacteroidota; class Bacteroidia; order Flavobacteriales_D; family Luteibaculaceae; genus DASUEB01. The sequence goes on from JAZKEZ010000220.1 coordinate 2,363, forward strand.
ATTGCCGCCGGACGGGCCATCATCCCCAATAACATCAACCACCCTGAAAGCGAACCGATGATCATCGGACGAAATTTCCTGGTGAAGATCAATGCCAACATCGGTAACTCTGCCGTGAGTTCGAGCATTGAAGAAGAAGTGGAGAAAATGGTGTGGGCCACCCGCTGGGGAGCAGATACCGTAATGGATCTTTCTACCGGCAAGAACATTCACGAGACCCGCGAATGGATCATCCGTAACTCCTGCGTTCCGATCGGTACCGTTCCGATCTACCAGGCCCTTGAGAAGGTAAACGGTAAGGCAGAAGACCTGACCTGGGAGATTTTCCGCGATACGCTCATCGAACAGGCAGAGCAGGGAGTGGATTACTTTACCATTCACGCCGGAGTACTGCTGCGTTACATCCCGCTTACCGCCAAACGCGTTACCGGGATCGTATCACGCGGCGGATCGATCATGGCCAAATGGTGTCTGGCGCATCACAAGGAAAACTTCCTGTATACGCATTTTGAGGACATTTGCGAGATCATGAAAGCCTACGATGTGGCCTTCTCGCTTGGAGACGGTCTTCGTCCGGGCTCTATTGCCGATGCGAACGATGCCGCGCAGTTCGGCGAACTGGAAACTCTTGGTGAACTGACCAAAGTGGCGTGGAAACACGACATCCAGGTGATGATCGAAGGTCCGGGACACGTTCCGATGCACCTCATCAAGGAAAACATGGAGCTG
>JAZKEZ010000221.1:0-7943 GCA_040386675.1 Bacteroidota bacterium
TGCGGGTCCCGTTCCAGGAGTGCTTGTAAGGAAGCGTACCTTCTGTGGGGTTCCCTCCTATTTCAAAAGGTTCATCCTGGCAGATTTTATTTCCAAAACCTGGTGTAATGTTCACCACCGGATCAAGATTCGGCGAAGTAGAAAACTCAAGCGTGTCGCAGTTAAAGGCCGGTGAATCCTCGCTGAAAGGAGTAACGATCCAGTAGTATTTGGTGTTTTCGTTCAGGATGGGTGGGGTAAAACTGGTCCCGGTAACCACAGAGTCTTTAATAACCGGCGTTGTGCCGTTGAACAGCGAGAAACGGTAGCCGGTCGCATCTGTTACTGCATTCCATTTCAATGTGGTCTTCTGGCAAATGTTGGTAGCGCTGTCGAGCGGATAAGCCTGTGCTTTAGTAATACAATCCGGCACTGCCTCACCCAGGTATACAAAAAGAACGGTGTAATCTTCTACTTCCGTTGCATTGGTGGCGCAAGGTCCGAGTCCTACTGCCCCAGTTCCGCCTATATTGGCAGTTCCGGTAGTAACCAGTCGCATTCTCTTCAACCCGCTGGTGGTCCCGGTAACAGGAATTATGGTAAATATCATTTCTCCCGTGGCACCAAGGGCGGTATACAGTTCGGTGGTTGTACTGAACGTGCTGTCGTTGTTCCAGTCGATGAAAAGATTTCCTGATGACGAAAGGCTTCCTCCGCCAACAGTTGCGGTTACAGTGTACATTCCGAGAGAAGACATCGTTACCCGCATGTTCGAGAAATCTCCGTAACCACCTGGTGAACAACCGGTAGTGTTATTAATGACTGTTCCGTTATCGCCTTCAACCGTAAAATTAGTGATGCTCGGACCGGTACAGTTCCCGGCGGGAATGCAATACTGGCCAATTACAGGGATACAAAAAAGTGAAAACAGGAACAGCAAGGCAACGGATCGGGTGACCCGGGAGTAGAAAAATGACATACGCGCAGACTGGATTAGTAAAATTTGTTGTCGAAATTAAACCAACACACTGCCCTACCCTAACTTACTTTTATTCAGATGAAACGATCTAATCCATTTGGATGTCCGTTCCCAGGCTCAATGCTTAAATCAATAAATAACTGATAGTCAAATCATTAATCATCCTCAATCTTTTGGTTCACGCGTTATTTTGCCATGATATTGCTTGAAATCCTAAGCACATTTTATCGATTCACTTTTTTTCGATAAGGTGACTTATTTATCCGACGGGTGAAAAACAAAAATGCCCGTGAATCGCTGCACGGGCACCTTTAGAATCTGAACCTTTTGAGGGGGGCGGGGATTCTTATTTACTGATCTCGAATCGCTGAATATTACGCTGACCATCTGCCTGGACCATCAGGAAATAGATCCCTGGAGATACGCTGGTATGAACAAGGACAGTGCTTCCTGAAAAATTCGTCTGTTGCAACAACTTCCCGGTCACATCTATGATACTCCAGGTTCCGCTGTGAACCGGTGAACCCAGTGAAACTGTAAAGTCTCCGTTGCTCGGGTTAGGTACGATCGAAAACGTTGCGTTTGCAGCTGATTTGCTGATTCCGGTACCTGAGAAGAAGAACCGGGCTGATGTATCACTGGCGCAACCGTTTGCAGAAAACACCTGAACGGTATACTCTCCTGACTTGGTTGGATGATACGATTTACCGGTTGCTCCGGCAATCGGTCCGTTCTTATCAAACCACTGGTAACTGTTGCCGCTAACCGATGCATACATAGTGTCTCCCTGCTGGCTAACCGCCGGTGTTGCTGGAAGTGGCTCAAAGGATACGGTGTACTGGCCCGCTGGCGACTGACAGCCGTTATTGTCCACAAAACGTACGCTGTAAGTACCGTTGCTTGTGACGCGGATGTCGCGATCGGTGCTGCCGGTACTCCAGGTGTTGTTAGACAATTCGCTTGAAGTAAGCTGGATAATCGATCCTGCGCAAACAGAGCCGGTAGCGCTGATTGAAGGTGCAGCCGGAAGCGGATTCACCACCAGCACGTAATCGTCTGAAACTGCACTGCATCCGTTCGCATCGGTATAGCTTACGGCATAGGTTCCGCCTGTCCCCACTGTGATTGATGCAGTCGTTGAGCCGGTATTCCATACATTAGATTGTGGATAGTTGCTGGTGAGTTTTACCTGAACTCCTTCGCACACTGCACCCGGAACAGATGCGGTGATCACCGGTTTTGCAGGCGGGGTGTGAATAGTTACCTCTACAGGATCAGAAACATTCGTACAACCGAAGGCCGAAGAAACCTGTACAGAGAATACTCCTGAACTGTAAGTCACGGTCTGGTTACCGGTGGTGCCGTCGCTCCACAGGTTACCGCTCGATGCGCTTGACTGAAGAACCACGCTGTCGCCGGTACAAGCCGGGGTACCTAACAGTGTAATGGTTGGTTTAGCAGGAATTTCATGGGTTTCGATCAGCACCGGATCAGAAGATGTTCTACAGCCATTTTTCGTTGCAGTAGCTATAAAGCTTCCTTTCTGATACACCACAATACTCGTAGCCTGTGTTGCATTGGCATCATTCCAGGTAATTCCTGAAGTGTGGTTGATCACCGTAAGTTGGGCGCTGTCGCCTATACAAAACTCAGTTTTGGTAAACGTCACCACTGGTTTCTCCGGGTTTGGTTTCACAGGAACCATCAACACCTTACTGGTATCGGTACAGCTTCCTTTGGTGGTGATCACGCGGTAATAAGTGGTATCCGACAACGGACCGGTAGAAAAAGTAGTGTCTGTGATCGGTGTTACAGAAGAGGTCGTCCATGGACCGGTTTCGGCAGCAGCCTGCTGCACTCTTACTGTTCCTGTTGAACCGCGAAGCTCAAGCGTATCGCTTTCACCGGCGCATTTGTTGGCAGTAATAAAATCCAATGTTCCTGAAAGTGGCAATTCATTCACCTGTAGTTTCACAGAATCTTTAGCCGTACAGCCATTCGCGTCTTTTACGGTGTAGTAATAAGTGTACAGTCCAGGAGTCGTGTTTCCATTGAAGAATGGATCAGCTACCGCGGTATCACTCAGCAAAGTGTTTTTTATCCCGTTCCAGGAGTGTTTGTAAGGTGCTGTACCTGATGAAGCTCCACCTGACAATTGGATCTTATCACCCATACAGAGTTGTTCCACACCCATCGGCAATGCATCTGCAACCGGATCTGAATTCGCTGAAGTTTTGAAAATCACGGTATCACAAGCGAGTGCATCGCCACTGGCACTGTAAGTCACAGCAATCCATTTGTACACTTTTCCGCTGGTCAGTAAGCCTGCAACGCTATATGCATTTGTTCTTGCCGTGTCCTGGTTCGCCAGTTTGGTTCCCGAAATGGTGTCGATAATGGTCACGCGATATCCGAGCGCACCGGTCACTGCCGTCCAGCGCAAACTGTCGGTAGACAAACAGATCAGTGAATCGTTTTTGGGTGTATAAGCGGTTTTTGCTACGCAATCCGGAAGCGGTGCAAGCAGGTTATCTACAAAGATCTTGTAGTCTTCGGTCTCCCCATCGGTCGACGGGCCGTTAGGTGTCATAGTAACTCCGGTTCTGATCAATCTGGCCCTCATGCGGGTAAATCCTGATTTTGCACCGGCCGGAACGGTGATGTTGGCCACGTGATTAGAATAAGCCATAAGTGCTGGTGCCGGAAAATACTCACCGGCATCGTCGAAATCATTGTCCTGGTTCCAGTCGATGTAAAAGGCAGCGGTACGCGAAGCCGTAATGGTAGAGTTTCCGGGGATTAGGGTGAGATCGCCCTGGTCTCCGGTAGCCAGTGTCAGTACGTGTTTAAAGCCGGTGTAGTCTGAATAGCCGTGGTAAAATCCTGACCTGTTGTTCGGCAGTGAATCCATCGTAAACAATTGGAAACCCTGTACTTCCTTGATGTAAAGCGGGTTGTAGATAGCTACAGCACCTGGCGAGTTCACGAGCACTCCGGTGCTGTCAATGTTTCCGCCTGCCCTTTTGTACCCGGTTTGTCCGGCAATGCTGTCGGGCATTACGTGTATTTTCGACAAGGCAATGGAATTGGAACTGGTGAATGCCGTTGGGATAAACATGATCCAGCGCAGCTGCACAGTGTCTTTGTTGTTGCAGGCTGCAGGAAGTGTACTCACAAAGTCTTTGAATCCGCTGTTCTGCACACCCGACATATCTGATGAATTGTCGAGGTTGGTCCAGTTCCCTGTAACACCGATCCTGTATTGCAGTTGAATACTGCTGGTGGACAAGTCGTTCCGGTGGATCGGAGTACTGAGCCACGCTACTTTAACTCCGTAACAATCTTTCGTGTTCAGTCCTACCGCAAGTGCCAGTGAACCGATCCTGTTGTCGTTACGTAAAGAAATTCCGTTTCTGCCCTGGTTCCTGAAAACCGTAGTGTCAATGGCATCGCTTTTAAGCGGAGAGTCGCCCACAGCCTGTAATGTAGTAGGTGCAGTTGGAGAATTCGCCGGAGTAATTCCCGACCATCCCTGCATGGATGCAGGATAAACCGAATCAGCGAGATTGGTTGCGAAATTGGTGAAAATGTAATCGCCGTTTTTGAGAACGTTAGGGGTTGGATTGGTTTGAGCCGTGCTTGACAAGCCACACAACACTAGTACGCCAGCCAGGCACATCTGCCCGCTTAGCAATCTGTTAAAAATACCGCGCATGGATAAGGGTTGAATTAGTTCATCGTATAATATTAGCCTTCAAAAGACAAATTTCAGCTATTAAACGAAAACAACAAAACCACGGTTGCCACAAAAACTAAACTTTAACAAATTAAAGTCCAAAACTCACGCCTTATACAACCCGTCACTATCTCAATAAATACCTTTATATCAATGCATTAAAACTAAAAAAGCGGGAAAAATATTTTTCCCGCTTTTTTACCAATATTCAATTAAAGTACATAATTCTACCAAATCAGTAGAATATACCGTTTTCAGACCTTGGTTTTTACCTTGCTCCAGTCTTTGATCTGCCAGCGTGTAGTACACGTTGCCACGTGATTATTCTGGTTATCATGCAGTTGCACCACACAATCCACAAAAGTGGTGTCTGCACCTTTCAGTGGTTCGATCACCCGTTGCTCAAATTCTGCATCCGACAGATGGAAGGTAGCCTTCACATCCGACTTTGCCTGGTAGTGATATTCCATTCCCAGTGTTTGCATAATAATGCGGTAACTGGCCGGGTTGAGTTTATTCAACAACAACAAACCGGTTGCATATTCTGCTGCTGTGGCCAATCCACAGGCATGAATTCCTTTAATGTGATTGAAGTTAGACCTCCTGAATGGGATCGTGGTGATCACTTCCTCATCGCTGAGTTTAATGATCCTGATCCGGTGAGGCTTGTTGAACGGTATACCGATACCCAATATAAAGTTCAGCTTCCAGAGGCCAAAGCCGCCGGACTTCGCTTCCTGAAAATACTTGTGGAGATTTTTCATCCCCTAAAGAAAAGAAATGATGTTCAATTACTGACCGCCGGACTTAAAATATCCGGACATCAGTCCCCATTCGGCTGGCGTCACTTCCATAAGACTCAGTGCTCCCGAAAGAGACAGGCCAAGTGAGCGCTGAAGATGATCTACTTTTTTACACTTACCTTCTATATGTCCCTGCGGAAAAAAAACCAGGCCTTCGCCGGTTTCCTGTTCTTCATCGAATCCATACAGGCAGATTGGTGCCTTGAAATTGTCAACCGTCAGTTTTGAAATAAGCTTTTCCATTAGTGTTCCTTTTTTAAGTAGTTGATAGAAAATTAAAAACTAAGAACAGGCGAGAGAAATGAGTTCGATAAACTTACCAAAAAAACGGATAACAATCTCATAACTATTTAGTTAAAATAGATGCTATATCGGGCCGGAAGTAGTTTTCACCCTTTAAAACCTTCCCGTCCTCGCGGTAGATCGGCTTTCCGTCGGAACCGAGTTTACTCATGTTGCTTTTCTGGATCTCGAGGAACACTTCTGCAATTTTATCCTGTAAACCGTGACGCAGGATGGTCCCGCACAGTATGTAAAGCAAATCGCCAAGGGCATCGGCTATTTCGGTCAGGTCGCCATTTTTACAGGCTTCGAGGTACTCCTCATTTTCTTCACGAAGTAACTCGTAACGCAGTAAAATATCTTTAAGTGACAACTCTGCGGTAGGTTGTTCGGCATTCGGGATCGCAAATGCAGTATGGAAGGTGGCAACGTGATCTATGATCTCCCGGAATGAGATCGGATTTTCTGTATTCATCCGTTGGAATTTTTTGTGTTGTAATTAACCTTAATTAACGGCTTTCAAAGCCTCGTCAGATTTAGAAACTTTATCAACCTGCCTGATGTTAAAATTTAATTCTTTTTAGCTTTTGAGCACGAGTTTTTTTAACATTTTTGACCTCGCAAATTAACTAAATAAGGCCGAATGGAATCTTTTAGCAATACCCCGCCGACGGGAAACAGTTTTGACATCAGGGCGCTGAACGAACGTATCCGCGAGGAAAGTGCGTTTGTGGATCTCCTGAATCTTGAAATGGAAAAGGTGATCGTAGGACAAAAGCAAATGATCGAAAGTCTGATGATCGGTCTGCTGTGCAACGGTCACGTGCTTCTTGAAGGAGTGCCCGGTCTTGCTAAGACCCTTGCCATAAACGGTCTGGCCAAGTGCATTGATGTACAGTTCAGCCGTATCCAGTTTACGCCCGATCTTCTTCCTGCGGATCTTGTGGGAACAATGATCTACAACCAGAAACGAGAGGAATTTACAGTTAAACAGGGGCCGCTTTTCTCGAACTTCATCCTTGCCGATGAGATCAACCGTGCCCCGGCCAAAGTACAGTCGGCATTGCTTGAAGCCATGCAGGAACGCCAGGTGACCATCGGCAGCGAAACTTACCGCCTTCCTGAACCATTCCTGGTGCTGGCTACACAAAACCCGGTAGAACAGGAAGGAACCTACCCGCTTCCTGAAGCCCAGGTCGACCGATTCATGCTGAAGGTGGTCATCACCTATCCGAAGAAAGAAGAAGAAAAAATGATCATCCGCCAGAACATCAGCCGGGAAGCCTATCCCCAGCCGAGAAAGGTGGTCAATCCTGATGATATTATCCGTGCCAGGAACCTGGTGAAGGAAGTTTACCTGGATGAGAAGATCGAAAACTATATTGTTGATATCGTAAACGCCACACGTTATCCTGAACAGGCGGGTCTTACCCAATTGAAAGAACTGATCAGTTTCGGCGCATCGCCAAGGGCCTCCATCAGTCTTGCCATGGCCTCAAAAGCATTTGCATTCCTTCAGCACCGCGGTTACGTGATTCCTGAGGATGTAAGGGCTGTGTGTCACCGCATCCTCCGTCACCGTATCGGACTTACCTATGAAGCTGAAGCAGAAAATGTTTCGGTAGAAGAGATCATCCGTGAGATCCTGAATAAAGTTGAAGTGCCTTGATTTTAACCGCAGAGATCTCAACCGTTGACCTTTGTGTCCTTTGCGGAAAAATTTAGCGGCCATTGCGGTTAACTGCAGATCAACCTAACCAAAACTAAACTATGACTTCATCAAACAGCACTTCCGAACTGCTCAAGAAAGTCCGCCGGATCGAACTCAAGACCCGCGGATTGTCGAGCCAGATCTTTTCGGGTGAGTATCATTCGGCTTTCAAAGGCCGTGGTATGGCGTTCAGTGAAGTCCGCGAATACACTCCCGGCGATGAGATCCGGACCATAGACTGGAACGTTACTGCCCGGTTCAACACTCCTTATGTTAAGGTGTTTGAAGAAGAACGCGAGTTGACCGCTATCCTGCTGGTAAAACAGGCGAATTTCGTTGCCGTTGGTATCGATTACCTGTTGTGGGTGCCAAAGGAAGACACCTAGTTCGTTGGCCTGGCGTCCTTCGGCGTTTTGGCCGGCGCGAGAAACCCCAGCCACGATCGGACCTGGA
>JAZKEZ010000222.1:0-2184 GCA_040386675.1 Bacteroidota bacterium
GACATTTCGCCCAACCAGATCTCTCTTTTCGATTGATCGCTTAATTTCCAGCCGCATGTACCGCAAAAACTATAAGATCAAACCGGAACAGATCGAAGACCTGGTTCCGGGAATGGGCTATTGCCTGGCCACCGACAAGATCATTACCGACGGTGAACCGGTAGGTTATATGTTCCGTGAAGATCGTGAAGATGATTCCGACAGCGGGTGGCGCTTTTTCTCAGGCACCGAGGATGAGGAATACACCGAGAACGAGGAAAACTTCGGGATGTATGATGTGAACACCATCGCCAACTACGACCGGTCAATACTTCCTTTCCTTAAGCACCCGGTGGGAACCGAACTTGAGCGGAATGAAGAAACCGGAAAGTGGCAGAAGGTGATTTATGAAGATGAGTAAGAAAGATTAGATTAAAACGTCTTACTCTCCACCAGATAGTTCTTCACATAATCCGTCACGCCTTCCTCAAGCGTTTTAAACTCGTACGGATAACCGATCGATTTAAGCTTACTCATGTTGGCTTCAGTGAAATACTGGTATTTGTCGCGGATGTCCGCAGGAGTATCTACAAATGAAATGTCTTCGGGAACATCAAGCGCCTTGAAGGTTGCTTTTACCAGATCTTTGAACGTTCTGGCTTTTCCGCTGCCGAGGTTGTAGATCCCGCTGTCTTTACGGGTTCTCATCAGGAAGAAACACACCTCAACCACATCTTTTACATAGACAAAGTCACGCAGTTGTTCACCGTCCTTATAATCCGGGTTGTGCGAACGGAAGAGTTTCATTGCCCCGGTTGATCTGATCTGGTTAAACGCATGGAAAATCACTGAAGCCATGCGGCTTTTGTGGTATTCATTCGGACCATACACATTGAAAAACTTCAATCCGGCCCAGAAAATGCGGGTATCTTTTTGTTCCAATACCCATTTATCAAATTCATTCTTTGATACGCCGTAAGGGTTGAGCGGAACCAGTTTCTCAGAAAGTTCGTGGGTATCTTCGAAGCCAAATTCGCCCAGTCCGTAGGTTGCTGCCGATGAGGCATACACCAGGGGAATGCCGTGTCTGGTGCAAATGCTCCATACCTTTTTACTGTAATCCAGGTTCAGGCGGTTGAGCAAATCCATATCAAATTCAGTGGTATCAGTACGGGCGCCAAGGTGAAACACAAATTCCACCTGGTTTTGGTTTACCTCGAGCCACTCCGGGAATTCATCGCGGTTTACTAGCGCAGTATAGGATTTGCCGATGTAATTGCGCTCACGGTTGGCATGCGAAAAATCATCAACGAGGACCAGGTCGCTGTATCCTTCGTCATTCAGTTTGGTGATCAGGCAGCTGGCAATGAAGCCGGCAGCCCCGGTAATAATTATCATTGATCGTAATTAGAAGTAATTAATTCGATGTTTCGGGTCAATCAAGTAAGAAGGAATAGATCAATCCCCAAACGCCAAAAAAGAACAGTCCGAAATACAGTGTGTTTTTCTGTTTGCGCAGATCTTTCCGGACTACGAGATGGAACAGGATCCAGCCGATAAACAGCACAAGGAATACAAGTGGAAATGTGATACGACCCATAACTTACCTTTTTAGTGTAGTCAAATATAGTACTAAACTGTAAGTAGAAGGATCATGCGGGGCACGAAGTCGCGTTCGGTTTTACCGCTTTGATAAGCCGGGGTTAAAGATTCATTTATATTTGCAACCATGAGAACGGTATACGTTACACGAAAAGAACACTTTAATGCGGCCCATAAATTATGGAACGACAACTGGAGTGAAGAGAAGAATTTCGAGATCTTCGGAAAGTGCGCCAATAAGAACTGGCACGGTCACAATTACGAACTGTATGTGACCGTAAAAGGCAAACCACACCCGGAAACAGGCTATGTGGTCGATCTCAAGAAATTAAGCGTTGTGATCAAAAATGAGGTGACCGAGAAACTGGATCATAAAAACCTCAACCTCGATGTGCCTTTTATGAGCGGCATCCTGGCCAGTACAGAAAACCTGACCTTTGCCATCTGGGACATCCTGGTGCCTTTTGTAGCCGAAATGGGCGCAGAACTGCACTGCATCAAACTTTACGAAACCAATAATAATTTCGCCGAATACTTTGGCGACTGACCAGCACATGGAACACGACGACGATTTTGACTACCAGCGGATCGAACGCTACAACA
>JAZKEZ010000223.1:0-19397 GCA_040386675.1 Bacteroidota bacterium
TCTGCCTTGTTGATTTTCAACTGACCTTCAAACGCAGCGAAATCAGTGTTCATAGGAGTTTTTCCATCACCAAGGTAAGAGAAAGGAAGATCAACATTTTTGGTGATACCTCTCATGGTCAGCTGACCTTTGGCCACGTATCCGGTTTCGGTTCTTTCGATCGAGTTGGCTACATAAGTAATAGTCGGGAATTTCTCACTGTAGAAGAAATCGTCCTTCTGAAGGTGAGCATCACGGTCAGGATTACCGGTATTGATCGATTTGATATCAATAACAATGTTGATCTGGGTCTTGGTCACATCGCCGCCTTCAGGAACGATCACAGTACCGCTAACCTTATCGAACTTACCTTTTGAAGTCGCCAGAACGTGACGAACACCAAAGTTTACGTAAGAGTGAGCCTCATCAAGTACATACGTACCAGGAGTCAGGTTCACCAGGTCAACAAATACTTTCTCAGGAGCCATAGCCTGCTTCTCGTAAGCAGCAAGATCAGTAGTATCCTTAGATTCAACGTGGATAAGCGGAGCGATAACCAGTGAAACGATAGACATCAGTTTGATCAGGATGTTCATCGAAGGACCTGAAGTGTCTTTAAACGGATCACCTACAGTATCACCGGTTACAGAAGCTTTGTGCGGCTCAGATTTCTTGTAGAACATCTCACCGTTGATCAGTACTCCTTTTTCAAATGATTTCTTAGCATTATCCCATGCGCCACCTGCGTTCGACTGGAAAATACCCATCAATACACCAGAAACGGTAACACCGGCAAGAAGTCCGCCCAATACCTCAGGACCGAACATAAATCCTACAAGAACAGGGGTAACCAATGCAATTGCACCTGGCAACATCATTTCACGGATAGAAGCTTTGGTAGAAATAGCCACACACTTCTCGTATTCAGGCTTCGCCTTGTATTCCATGATTCCAGGGATCTCGCGGAACTGGCGACGAACCTCCTGAACCATGTCCATAGCAGCTTTACCAACCGCCTGGATACAAAGTGCAGAGAAAATGAACGGGATCATACCACCCACGAAAAGACCTGCAAGAACAGGGGCCTTGTAAATGTCGATCGCATCGATACCTGCAATTCCTACGAATGCAGCAAAAAGAGCAAGAGAAGTAAGTGCAGCAGAAGCAATTGCGAAACCTTTACCGGTTGCAGCAGTAGTGTTACCTACAGCATCAAGATTGTCGGTACGCTCACGAACTTCAGGAGGAAGCTGGCTCATTTCGGCAATACCACCCGCGTTGTCAGCGATCGGTCCGAATGCATCGATAGCCAATTGCATAGCTGTAGTCGCCATCATACCGGCAGCAGCGATAGCCACACCGTAAAGACCTGCGAAGTAGTAAGAAGCCATGATACCTGCAGCAAGCGTAAGGATTGGAATAACCGTAGATTTCATACCTACAGAAAGACCGCCGATGATGTTGGTCGCGTGACCGGTTGCAGATTGCTGGATGATAGAGTTAACCGGACCTTTACCCATTGCGGTGTAATATTCGGTAACGATACTCATGATTGCGCCAACACCTGAACCTACAAGGATTGCCCAGAATACGTTGATGTTAGTGAACTCGTAACCACGAAGGCTGAGTTTTTCAGGAAGCATGTACATCGTAATGAAATACGAAGCAACAACGGTAAGGATCACTGATGCCCAGTTACCCAGGTTAAGCGCAGTCTGAACGTTAGATTTTTCATCCTTGATCGTAACGAACCAGGTTCCAACTATAGAGAAAAGGATACCAAGACCGCAGATCACCATTGGAAGAAGGATAGGAGACATACCGCCGAATTTATCAGTAACGGTAATTTCCTGGCCCAATACCATTGTAGCAAGGATCGTAGCTACATAAGAACCGAAAAGGTCGGCACCCATACCGGCAACGTCACCTACGTTATCACCTACGTTATCGGCAATGGTTGCAGGGTTACGAACGTCATCTTCAGGAATTCCTGCTTCAACTTTACCTACAAGGTCAGCACCTACGTCAGCAGCTTTGGTGTAAATACCACCACCCACACGGGCGAAAAGAGCAATCGACTCAGCACCAAGAGAGAAACCGGTCAGTACTTCGATCGCGGTTTTCATTTCGTCGCTGTTTACATCAACAACGTTGAATATCTTAAGGAATACGATAAAAAGTCCGCCAAGACCAAATACCGCAAGACCCGCAACACCAAGACCCATAACGGTACCACCGGTGAACGAAACTTTAAGCGCCTGCTTAAGGCTGGTACGTGCAGCCTGTGTGGTACGAACGTTAGCCTTGGTAGCCACACGCATACCGATATAACCTGCGGTTGCAGAAAATACTGCACCGATAACAAAAGCAATAGAAATGATCCAGCTGGAGTGGATCGGTTTACCGTTTATCTCGTGGATGTTACCGGAATAAGCAAGTAGTGCCGCGGCAACTACCACAAAAATTCCAAGTACTCTCCATTCAGCCTTTAAGAAAGCCATTGCACCATCGGCAATGTAACCAGCTAGTTCTTTCATATTAGAGTCGCCCGCATCCTGCTTGCTTACCCACATTGATTTTACGAACATTACCAAAAGACCAACTACCCCAAGGGCAGGGATCAGGTAAAGCGTTTTAGTCATTAAATCCATCGTTTACGTCTGATTTTAATCGTTTTTATGAAAAAGCCACTCCACTGAAACGAACAGGTGAAGTGGCCCTGGGAGGAATTTACTTTTTAATGTACATCACTTCTTTAACTGCCTTTACGGTCTTCGCTACGGTAGGAGAAGCTTCTTCGATAAGGGTAGTTGCAAAAGCAAAAGGAGTGTCGCTTTGTGTTACACGGATGATAGGAGCATCCAGGTAATCGAAGGCATTGCGCTGAACGCGGTAGGTAATTTCGGTTGAAATGGATACCACAGGGAAAGCCTCTTCAACGATCACCAGGCGGTTGGTCTTTTTTACCGAAGTAAGGATCGTGTCGATATCCAGCGGACGGATCGTACGAAGGTCGATCACTTCAGCCTCGATGCCTTCTTTCGCAAGTTCTTCGGCGGCAGCAAAAGCCACTTTCATGATCTTGCCGAATGCAACGATAGTAACGTCTTTTCCTTTGCGTCGTACATCAGCAACACCAATAGGAATAAGGTATTCGCCCTCAGGGATCATCCCTTTGTCGCCGTACATACGCTCACTTTCCATGATCAGTACCGGATCGTTGTCACGGATCGCCGACTTCAGCAATCCTTTCATATCAGCAGGGTTAGATGGCGTTACCACCTTAAGTCCCGGGATATGCGAATACATCGATTCGAAACTCTGTGAGTGCGTTGCTGCAAGCTGGCCGGCAGTAGCGTTCGGACCGCGGAAAACGATCGGAACATTGTATTGCCCGCCCGACATCTGTAGCATTTTCGCTGCATGGTTGATGATCTGGTCGGCTGCAAGGATTGCAAAGTTCCAGGTCATGAATTCTACGATCGGTCTGAGTCCGTTCATCGCAGCTCCGACAGCGATACCGCTGAATCCAAGCTCCGCGATCGGTGTATCGATAACTCTTTTAGGACCAAATTCATCCAGCATCCCTTTACTGGCTTTGTAAGCACCGTTGTATTCGGCAACTTCCTCACCAAGCAGGAACACCCGCTCATCGCGGCGCATCTCTTCGCTCATCGCCTCGCAAACAGCCTCGCGAAATTGTACTTCTCTCATTCTAAGAAATTAAGTGGCGACAAAAATAGAAATATATATTACCTGTAAAAGGAACAGTTGTCAACCCCCTGCAATTCTCTTTCAATCCGGACCAGATTCCGGACCGTTGTAATCCATCACAATACTTTGAAATAAAGAATAGTTCACTTCTGATGATGACTGATAGTCAGTTTTGTTGAAAATAAACTTAAACCGGTGTAGGTGTGTAGGTTGAGGAAGAAAGGCAATGGAATATAATCCCATATAAAGGGTATTTTTTGGTGTTTCACACTGGGAATCGCCTGCTAAAGCAAATTGTTTTCCGGGTCAAAGCGAATGTATATTCACGGGAAGGCTTTGTTGGTAAGGGTTTTAGTTAATTTTTATGTGATGATGGACGGAAGTTGGAATGCACTTTAGCCGCTTGAAATCTAAAACCCTTTTTCATTAGCTTTGCCCGTCGAATTAAAAAAACGAAAAACTCCGGCATGTGGCAATGAGCAGCGATGTGAGTTCCATACCAGCGTTAAAAAACAAATTTCTACCGTATGAAAATTTTAGTGTGTGTGAGCAAAGCTCCCGACACCACCACCAAAATTGCCTTTGTAGATAACGATACAAAGTTCAATGAGGACAAGGTGCAATACATTGTTAACCCTTACGACGAGTGGTATGCGCTGGTTCGCGCACTGGAGTTGAAAGAAACTTTAGGCGGAACAGTTACTACCATTACTGTTGGTACAGCTGCCGACGATGCAATTATCCGCAAGGCTTTTGCAATCGGTGCCGATGAAGGTGTTCGTATTGACGCAAATCCTACTGACGCGTATTTCGTTGCCAGTGAAATTGCCGATTACGCGAAGAAAAACCAGTTTGACCTTGTGCTTCTTGGAAAAGAAACCATCGACTACAACGGTTCACAAGTAGGTGCAATGGTAGCCGAATTGCTGGATATGCCTTTCATTTCGCTGGCCACCAAACTCGATGTTGCCGGTCAGACTGCAACCGTTGAGCGCGACATCACCGGTGGTACAGAGGTTCTTGAACTTTCTCTTCCTGCCGTGATCAGTGCGGCAAAAGGAATGGCTGAGCAGCGTATCCCGAACATGAAGGGGATCATGGCAGCACGTACCAAGCCATTGAACGTAGTAGCTCCTGCTGCTGCCGAAAGCCTTACAGGGATCAAAAAATACAGTCTTCCACCTGCAAAAGGTGCCATCAAAATGTTCGGTGTTGACGATATGGATGCCCTGGTTAATTCTTTACACAACGACGCTAAAGTTCTTTAAGATATGTCAGTTTTAGTATTTGTAGAATCTGCAAACGGCAAAGTGACCAAAGCAGGATTCGAAGCCGTTTATTACGGTAGCAAAATTGGATCTCCTGTTGTAGCTCTTGCTTTTGGAGACCTTCCTTCTGCATCGCTTGCAGAACTTGGAAACTATGGCGCAACCAAAGTGGTTGTAGCAAGAAACATCAAGATCGATGATTCACAGGCACTGACCAAATTCGTTGTGGCCCAGGCCCAGGAAGTGAGCGCCCAGACCATCGTTTTCTCTCACGATTCTATCGGTAAGGCAGTTGCTCCAAGGGTTTCAGTTCGTCTGAAAGCCGGTCTTGTTGCAGGTGCGATCGCACTTCCTGAAGGGAATTCGATCCGTAAGAACGCATTCTCAGGAAAAGCATTCGCAGAATACGAGATCAACACTCCGGTGAAAGTGATCGCGGTTCTTCCGAATTCAGTGAAACCAGAGAAATCAGGCAACACTGCCGAAGTAGTGGAAAACACTGCTGATTTCGGCGCTGCTCGAGTAGTTTCAAAAGAGATCAAGAAAGACTCAGGCGATCACGTTCCGCTTCCTGAAGCTGAGGTCGTGGTTTCTGCCGGCCGTGGTTTGAAAGGTCCTGAAAACTGGGGAATGATCGAAGAGCTTGCCAACGAACTGGGTGCAGCTACCGCTTGTTCACGCCCGGTTGCCGATATCGGTTGGAGACCTCACCACGAACACGTTGGCCAAACCGGTGTTGCCATCCGTCCGAACCTGTATTTCGCGATCGGTATCTCCGGTGCGATCCAGCACCTTGCCGGTGTTAACGGTTCTAAGGTAATGGTGGCCATCAACACAGATCCTGAAGCACCTTTCTTCAAAGCTGCTGATTATGGAGTAGTTGGAGATGCCTTCCAGGTAGTACCAAAACTCATCGAAGCGGTTAAAAAATTCAAGGCTGCTAATCACTAAGAGATTTATTATCTTTGCATCAATTCGGGGTCGTTCAATTCATATTTTGTACGGCCCCGACTGTTTTTATGGAAAAGATTAAGCTTAACATAGTAGGATTATCATACAGTCAGACTCAGTCGGGTGCATATGCTCTTTTATTGGCAGAAGAATTTGGCCACAGAAGATTACCGATTGTCATTGGAGGGAATGAAGCCCAGGCCATTGCTATTGAGTTGGAGAAAATGAGTCCCAGCCGCCCCCTTACACACGACCTGTTCAAACGGTTTGCCACCGCTTTCGATATCGAGATCCGTGAAGTGATCATCTACAACCTGGTAGAAGGGATTTTCTTTGCGAAGATGGTTTGCAAGCAGGGAGATAACGTAGAAGAGATTGATGCACGTACCTCTGATGCCATTGCAATTGCAGTGAGGTTCAACTGCCCGATCTACACCTACGAGTTCATTCTTGGCTCGGCAGGGATCATCCTGGAAGACGAAAAGGTATCAACCGAGAATCCGGTTCCCGTAGAAGAAGACGAAAGCACTTCACTAGACGAGCTCGAGCAACAGTTGGAAGAAGCCCTCGCCAACGAAGATTACGAGCTGGCATCCCGCATCCGCGACGAGATCAACAAACGAAAACAGAATTGATCGATTAGACAATTAGTTGATCATACGACAATACAATGACCCATCCGGACTCCAATTCGTGATGGGTTTTCTTTTGCGAGTACCTTAACCTTAATCCTATATTTGCGTATGCAAAATTACCTGGATCTTCTCACGCACATACTCGACACCGGTACCGACAAATCAGACAGGACCGGAACCGGCACCCGCTCTATTTTCGGTTATCAGATGAGGTTTGATCTCCAGGCCGGTTTCCCGGTGGTTACCACAAAAAAACTGCATCTGCGGAGTATTATCCATGAACTGCTGTGGTTTTTGAAGGGCGACACCAATATTGCCTACCTCAAGGATAACGGCGTAGGCATCTGGGACGAATGGGCGGATGAAAATGGCAACCTCGGACCGGTTTACGGTTACCAGTGGAGAAGCTGGCCAACGCCTGATGGTGGTCACATCGACCAGGTAAAGCAACTCATTGAAGGAATTAAGAAGAATCCGGATGGCCGCAGGCACATTGTCAGCGCCTGGAACGTCGCCGATGTCTCGAAGATGGCTTTACCGCCCTGCCACTGCCTGTTCCAGTTCTATGTAGCCAACGGGAAACTGTCCTGCCAGCTCTATCAGCGCAGCGCCGATGTATTCCTCGGTGTTCCCTTCAACATTGCCTCTTATGCGTTGCTTACCCTGATGATTGCACAGGTGTGTGATTTGGAGCCGGGAGAATTCATCCACACCTTTGGTGATGCGCATTTGTACAGCAACCATTTCGACCAGGCCAGGTTGCAGCTCACCCGAGAACCGTTCCCGCTTCCGGAAATGAAGATCAACCCCGAAATCAAAGACCTGTTCGATTTCAAATACGAGGATTTCGAGCTGGTGAACTACCAGTCTCATCCACACATTAAAGCACAAGTCGCAGTATAATGGCTGTTTCTATGATAGTGGCCGCCGCAAAGAACGGCGTGATCGGGAACGACAACCAGATGCCGTGGCACCTGCCCAACGATTTTAAATTCTTCAGGGAACAAACTACCGGCCACCCGGTGATCATGGGGAGAAAAACCTTTCAATCCATCGGAAAACCACTTCCGGGTCGTACCAATATTGTGATCAGTTCCGGGTTTTCTGCTGATGGAATTACGGTAGTCCCTGATTTGGACCGGGCGCTGGAACTGGGCCACATGATCGATGCGGATCCTTTCGTAATTGGTGGTGCATCAGTGTACCGCCAGGCATATCCCAAAGCAGACCAGATCTTCCTGACCCTGGTAGAGACCGAACTCCAGGGCGATGCTACCTTCGATCTCCCGGATGAAAACGAATGGGAGCTGGTTTCAGAAGAAGCGCATGAAGCAGACGAGCGGCACAAGTTCGGGTATTCATTTCTGATATACAGAAGGAAGTGATTTTTTAAAAACCTTACAGAAACTCCACCAACCGCTCCAGCTTGATCCCTCTCGACCCTTTAATCAGTATCGTACGGTTCTCCAACGGTGATTCCTGTATAGCAGCAATCAGATCTTCGATGTTGCGGTAGTATCCTTTCTCATCAGGATGTGTGTTGTAGAAATCGGTACCTACAAACAGCGTTTCCACTCCTGAGTTTTTTGCTTTTTCAGCAATTTCACCGTGCAGGGCAGGGGAGTCGTCACCCAGTTCGAACATATCGCCAAGGATCGCAAGTTTATTCGGTTGATCCATCTCTGCAAAATTCTCGATCGCCTTTTCCATGCTCGACGGATTGGCATTGTATGCATCCAGGATCAGCGAGTTCTTCCCGGTCTTACGGAATTCCGAACGGTTGTTCGTAGGCTGGTAGGTCTCCAGCGAATGACGGATCCGTTGAAGCGGTACATTGAAGAAGCCGCCAATACAGGCCGCAGCAAGGATGTTCTCAAAATTATACGTCCCGATCAGGTTGGTTTGCACCCGGATGGTTCCTTCGGGATTAATGATCTCGAGTTTCACGAATGGAGAAGCATCGAGGATCTTCCCCTGGCATTCGTCGCTGTCCTGCGCACCGTAATACACCCTGTGCTTCACTTCGTTGTCTCCAAGTATCTCATTGCCGCTATTCAGGAAGATCACGCCGTTTTGAGCTGCTATGTGGTCGTACAGGCCTTTCTTGGTGGCGATGATGTTCTCGAACGAGCCAAATCCTTCAAGATGGGCGCGCCCAACGTTGGTGATAATTCCATAATCGGGATCACAAATGGCACACAATTCGGCAATTTCTCCAACGTGGTTGGCCCCCATTTCGATAATGCCGAATTCCTCATTTCCCTGAAAGGAAAGCAAGGTAAGCGGTACACCGATGTGATTGTTCAGGTTTCCGGCAGTTGCCCGGGTAACGTAATGCGATCCAAGCACTGCATTCACCAGTTCTTTGGTCGTGGTTTTACCATTAGTACCGGTAATACCGATGATCTTCGCAGGTATGCGGTTTCTATGGTGATTGGCCAGTTGCTGCAGGGTAACCAGCACATCATCAACTTTGATAATTCGCTCATGCGCAGTTTGTGGCTCCTCGTCAACAACAGCGTATTGTGCCCCGGCTTCAAGTGCGGCCGCAGCGAATGTGTTCCCGTTGAAGTTATCTCCCTTAAGTGCGAAGAAAATGCTGTTAGGAGTGATCTTGCGGGTGTCGGTAGATACTCCGGAAGATGAAAGAAAAAGTTGGTAAAGCTGATGTATCGTCATGGCATAAAAAAACCTCGGGGAATTTACCCGAGGTTTTGATATAATAAAAGCGGTAGGATTATTTTTTTGATCTTTTCTTGGCTCCGGCCTGTGTTGGCTCGCCCAGGCGATCCATTACACAACGGAAACCGATCTTGCTGGAAGATCTTCTCTCGTCAAGGTATCTTCTTGTAGCAGGGCTCACATAGTAAGCGCGATCGCTCCATGAAGCACCTTTGTACACCCTAACACGGGTATCCATAAGAGAAGTATTGTTCCAGTTGTATACTGATTCAAGACGCTTGTAGTTTTCCTTGTTCAGGAATTCTTTTGATGAGTATAGGTCACCATCAAGGTAGTCGATGTTATCAGATACTTTGTAGTTGGTTCTGCGGGTATTCTCCTCGATTTTAACGTCGCGGTATTTAGCTTGTCCCGGTACGTTATACGCATTGTCAGAAATACCGTCAAGAAGAAGTGGGGCAATTACGGTCTCGCTGTCTTTGATCTTTTCGATAATGTCTACCTGGATCTTTTCGTTTGCAGCATCACGCTGACGTTCGTTGTTCAGTTTTACCGCTGCAGTAGCTTCGGTCGAAATTTTGTCAAGCAGGTCTTTCTCAGCAGGAATGATCGGAATTGCAGTAGCTTCCGCGTCAGCTTCAAGAGCCGCTTTGAACTTCTCGATAAAGTCCTGTACGTCGTCTATGTTATATTCAACAGCGGTAAGCTTTTCGTCTTTTACACCTTCGCTGTTCAATACAGGAGTTCTGTAACGGTTACCTCTGAATGCTCTGAATTCGGTTACGTCTTCGCTGGTAAGCGGACGGTACACATCCATGGTCCACTCACTTACGTTACCACCCATTGAGTAAAGACCGTAGTCGTTAGGGAAGTATTTGTAAACAGGGGCAGTAATGTCTGCTCCGTCGTTCAGTGATCCGGCAACACCCATCATGTCACCACGGCCGCGGGTAAAGTTGTCACGGATATCTCCAAGGTAGTTTCCGGTTCTGTTGTCGTTACGGATAAAGTTACCGGTCCATGGATAGATCTTGCGGTTTTCAATACGTTCTTCGTAAGATTCTCCGATAAGGGCAAGTGCTGCGTATTCCCACTCAGCCTCGGTTGGGAGACGATAGTTTGGAAGAAGGATACCATCTTCGATCTTCACGTTACGGGTTTCCTGGTCAGGAGCGTAACTTGGAACACCTTCTTTACGTTTGGCACTTTCATACTGTCCAGCAAGATAAGCATCGGTAGAGAAATTATCGTCGTTGACCTGGTTCGGGTTTTTCTCAAAAAGCCCTTCGCGGATAAGAATGTTTTCATTCACCCGGTCAGATCTCCACTTACAAAAGTTATTGGCCTGGATCCAGCTCACACCCACAACAGGGTATTCACGGTATGCGGGATACCGCAGGTACCAGCCCACATAGTTTTCGTTGTAAGACAGTTTGTCTCTCCAGCAATTGGTATCAGGAAGAGCATTGATGTATACTTCAGGATAGTCAGAACCATAGGTACGGTTCAGCCAGTAAAGGTATTCACACCATGAATCGTTGGTAACCTCTGTTTCATCCATGTAGAAACTGGAAACACTCACTTTGCGTGGCTCGTTGTTCCACTCATAGTTCACGTTGTCGCTCTCTGTTCTACCCATTACGAAGGAACCTCCTTCAATAAAAACGGTACCAGCAGGGGTTTCCTGCTCGTCAAAGTCTACGTGTTCGTAGCCACCGCTTTCGGTGTCGTTGTATGCGGTCATCGTGGTTTTCGACCCGTTTTTGCTACAGGACGATAGCACAAATCCGGCCATCAAAAAAGCAACACCGATGCTTCCGGTTCTTCTAAAGGACAATTTCATAAAGTAAATTGTTAGGAGTGGCGAAAATAAAACAATTTCTATAACTAGAAAGATGGACAGCTTATTGTACGGAACTTCCGTTTTGTCGGACGGCAATCAAACTGCAGCGTAAGCGACAATTCGTGCGATCCCGCGGTCTTGGTGGTCAGCTTTGATACGGTTACGTCGTAGCTGTATCCGAAGCGAAGTACATCGGCCTGAACACCGGCAAGAACGATGAACGAATCCTTGTTCCTGTACCATACACCACCCACGATAGGGCCTTTGGTCATGTAAAGACCTACCAGCAGCTGTTTGAAATCAGCCTGTTGCTGGAACATGATATTGGGGGAAACAAATGAACTGCTGTTGCTTCCGTATTTTGAATCACGAAGTTTGATCTTCGCTCCGGCATGACCGGTAACTTTCATTGGTAATTTACTGTTACCAACAATCAGCGATTCGTTAGGTTCGGTAAGGTGATGCACGGCAAGACCAAAATACACGGCCTCACTGTATCCCATAAGTCCTCCGGAGAAATCCACACCGGAAACACGACCTCCACGCGGAGTATCGTTGGTGGTATAAATAAATCCTCTTCTCGGGTCGATCATATCACCGAAAGTCAGTTTGTTCCAGTCAAGGCTTCTCTGGAAATAACACACCTCGGCTCCCGCACGGATGGCGAACTTTCTGGAAAGATTGACCTGATAGGCATATTGTGCGGCAACTCTTGTAGTGCTAAGTGTTCCTTCACCGGCCTGATCATTCAGTACCTGGATACCAACACCACCATCAACAGCACGCACATACTGGTCATACGACGCAGCATAAGTGACAAAAGTCCCGGTGAGACCAGGCCACTGGTTACGGTAATTCATCGTCACCCTTGGGCAGCGAACAGAACCCGCAAGCGCAGGATTCAGGTACAATGGGTTTGCGTAAAACTGAGTAAACTGTGGGTCTTGCGCCTTTAATTCTAAAATACCACCGCAAATGAAAACTGTAACAGAGCAGAATAACAGTAATCTTCTTATCATTTGAACCTCTTTAAAAATGAACCTCTTTAAAACGCTAAACTAATGGATAATATGTTTCTTGGAAACAATCCGGTTATAATTAGCACCGCATACTAGGAATCGTTTCCTTCCGTTTATTGGCAGGCAATCGTTTCGATCCGTTTTGGCTGACTAAAATAAGAGAAATATTTCAGTAGTTTTATTTTTTATTAACAAACCCCCTCTCAAAAAAGGTTCATGAGAAAAATCCTAAGCCCTCAAAGTTGCTTATTTTTTGTTCTTTTATTCGTCGTTAGTTCTTCTTTCGGGCAGGGAAATGCCACCGAATCGGTGTTAGCCAGTGGAGATTGGTATAAAGTAAGGATTTCAAATACAGGAGTTTATAAGGTTTCTTACGACTTCCTGAAGACCATTGGCTATCCGGTAAGCGGACTACGTTCTGACCAGGTCAAATTGTACGGAAATTCAGCCGGATTATTGCCTTTCAAAAATGACCTTTACCGTCCGGATGATCTGCTCGAAAACGCACTAATTATGTTTGATGGCGGCGACGGCACGTTTGATTCCGGCGATTATTTCCTGTTTTATGCCAAAGCCGCAGATACCTGGGCTTATAATCAGTCTGCCGCACGCTTCGAGCATACCCGGAATTTTTATGAAGACTATTCTTATTTCTTCCTGACCAAAAACGATAAAACGCCTAAGCGCACCAAGGTCTTCAGCGAACCTTCAGACCCTGAAACAGCAATCATTACTGAGTTCCCGGATTACCAGGTGTATGACCGCGACCTGGAAAACCTCGCCCATTCCGGCAGAACGATGTACGGCGAGAAATTCAGTACCACACTTTCTTATGGGTTTAACTTTTCATTTCCTGATATCGTATCGTCTTCCCCTGCAAGGATTGCAGTAGATATGGCATACTCCGGCGCAAGCGGTGGATCTGTTAAAGCCGTTTCAGGCGGTAAAGAACTGGGATATCTTACTTTTAATAATACAGGCGGATACCTGGTTGCCAGTACGAATTTCCAGGTGTTTTCGCTGTCAAATCCGGGTTCATCGATCCGGCTGGATCTGTCTCTTCGAAAATCGTCGGATGAAACGGCCTGGCTGAATTACATCGAGGTATCGGCTTTCAGAAAGCTGAACCTTACCGGTAATTTCCTGGCATTCAGAACCGCAGTTTCACTGAAAGCAAATAAGGTACTCAAAATGAAGCTTACCGGTGCTAGCGCGAACACTCGTGTATTCGATGTAACGAACCCGGTTGACCCGCAGCAGATCACGGGCGTACTGAACGGTACTGAGTTTGAATTTAAGCACCTCACTGACACTCTTCATGAGTTTATTGCGATCTCAGGCAACAGTTTTTCTGCCCCGTCTTTTGTCGGCAAAGTGGCAAACCAGAACCTGCACGCCTTAAACGGAGTGGATATGGTTATTGTAGTGCATCCCGATTTCCAGCGACAGGCTGAAAGACTGGCCACATTTCACCGCCAGGAAGGTCTTAAGATAGAAGTACTCACCCCGAGTGTGATCTACAATGAGTTCAGTACGGGCGCCCGCGACGCAACGGCAATAAAGGATCTCATGAAGATGTTGTACAGCCGCGCAGGTGCCAATGTTTCCGCGCGTCCGAAATACCTGTTGCTGTTTGGCGACGGATCTTATATAAATAAGGACTACACCGGGAACACGAACTACCTGCCTACCTTCCAGAGTGACAATTCGGAAAGCCTCACCGATTCTTATGTGACCGATGATTACTTCGGTTTACTAGAGCCCAACGAGGGAGAAGCTCCGGCAAATACACTTGATATCGGAATCGGAAGGTTCCCGGTGTCGAACATACAACAGGCAACAGAAGCAGTAGATAAGGTGCTGCGTTACGCAAGTACCGGGTACGCAATGAATGAAAGCTCTCCTTTCGGGGACTGGAGAAACAAAGTATTGTTCCTTGCCGACGACCTGAGTGGTAACCCGGGTAGTATTACCGAGGTATATCACATGGTAGATTCGGATGAACTGGCCACCAAGGTAGACGACAATTACAAGCCTTATCTCACCGAAAAGGTCTACCTGGATGCGTATAAGCAGGTGTCCACTCCCGGAGGCGAACGCTATCCGCAGGCAGCTTCCGATTTCAGGAATAAGGTGCAGCAGGGAGCGCTGATCGTGAATTATATCGGTCATGGTGGCGAAGTGGGACTTACCCATGAACGCGTCGTGGATGTCAAGACGATCGAGGAATGGACGAATATTGATGCGCTTCCGCTGTTTGTAACTGCTACCTGTGAATTCTCCAGGTTCGATGATCCGGCACGGACATCTGCGGGGGAATTGGCATTCCTGAACTCAAAAGGCGGGGCCATCGCGCTGCTCACTACCACGAGACTGGTGTATTCCGGTCCGAACATGGACCTGAACAGGGCTTTTTACAATTATGCGCTTCCCGATAATGCCGGAAATTCCAGGACACTCGGCGAGATCATCATGCTCACTAAACGAGCGGTAGCCAGCGGAAGTTCCAACTACCGGAATTTTATGCTGATCGGCGATCCGGCAATGAAACTTGCCTATCCTAAGCACAAGGTGAATACCGTAGCGATCAATACGATCGCTGCCGCAAACTTTGCAGATACACTGAAGGCTTTTGGAAAAGTGAAGATTGATGGTAATGTAACCAACTTCGCTAACCAGCTGCTGGATCAGTTCAACGGTGTGGTTGATGTGACTGTTTTTGATAAGGCCGACAAATTGAGGACGCTTGGTAACGACAACCCGGATCCGTCTTACCGGAAAGAGTTCATGCTGAAAAATAAGATCATCTACAAAGGGAAGGCTTCAGTTAAAAACGGGTTGTTCTCTATCGAATTCATCATTCCCAAAGACATTTCTTATGTGTACGGAAAAGGTACTATACTCTATTATGCGACCAACGGTACCGACGATGCCAACGGCAGCGACGAGGACGTGACCATTGGAGGTGTTTCTTCTACCGGACTTACCGACAATGAAGGTCCGGCGGTTTCGCTGTTCATGAATACCACTGATTTTAACCCGGGTGACATCACCAACGAAGAACCTTCACTGCTGGCGTTTGTTTCGGATGAAAGCGGTATCAATACCACCGGGAACGGGATCGGTCATGAGCTGTTGGCGACCCTCGATGCGAATACCGAAAATGCGGTAGTACTGAACAATTACTATGTTGCCGACCTTGATACCTATAAGAAAGGAACGATCCGTTATCCATACAAAAGCTTGTCTACCGGTCCGCATACCCTTACCGTAAAAGTGTGGGACATTAATAACAACAGCGCAACCGCAACCACCAATTTCATAGTGGCCAATGCAAACGATCTTACGGTTGAGAACCTGATGAACTATCCAAACCCGATGACTGATATTACCACATTCAGTTTTGATCACAACCAGGCCGGGAAGAATATGTCGGTGAAAATTGAGATCTATGATGCGGTCGGAAAAAAGATAAAGGAAATAAATGTTGATGTCAATGATCCTGGTTACCAGTCGAAAACCATAACCTGGGACGGAACTGCCGATGGAGGCAATACTATTGAGCGCGGAATTTACGTTTACAGGCTCATCGTTAAAAAGGAAGATGGTTCGGAAGTGTCCAAAACGAATCGACTGCTGCTTCTAAAATAATTCCGGGACATCCATAAAAAATTATATTTGCGATCCTTATTATCTTCTTCAATGAAAAAAATACTTACGGTAGCGGCTGCATTGCTTACAGTTACTTACGCCGGTGCTCAGAATCAGTTCGACCGGGCAAAACAGGTGCAGTTGAATACCATTACTACCGCTGTTCCATTTTTACAGATCTCACCTGACAGCCGTGCAGGCGCAATGGGAGATGCCGGGGTTTCAAGCCTTCCGGATGTAAACTCAATACACTGGAACCCCTCAAAGCTGGCTTTCCTGGAAGAGGATTTTGGATTGGGACTTTCTTATTCTCCGTGGTTGCGTTCGATCGTGCCGGACATGAGTCTTTCTTACCTGAGTTTCTTCAAGAAAATCAACACCAACTCTACAATCGGTGGTTCGCTCCGTTATTTCTCACTGGGAAGTATCACGTTTACTGACGTTGATGGAAATGTGCTTCGTGAATTCAAACCTGCTGAATTTGCCATCGATGCGGCTTATGCACTGAAACTGTCTGAAAGATTGTCGACAGGTGTAAGTCTTCGGTATGTGAACTCTAACCTTACCGGCGGATCGGTAGTGCAGGGTGCAGCTACAAAAGCAGGTAATTCGGTTGCTTTCGATGCTTCTGTGTTTTACCGCAGCAAGCGTTTTAAAATGGGAGAGAAGAATGCTTACGTGAACCTTGGAGCCAATATTTCGAACATTGGGAACAAGATGAACTATTCTACGAGCACCCAACCCGATTTTATCCCATCGATGCTTCGTTTCGGTCCGACACTGCAGCTGGACCTGGATGAATACAACACTGTGAACCTGATGCTTGACTTCTCTAAACTGCTGGTTCCAACACCACCGGTTTACCAGAGAGACAGCGCGAATGCGATCATGTATGATGCAGACGGTCAGCCAATGATCCTGGAAGGAAAAAATCCGAATGTGAGTCCTGCGCAGGGAGTGATCCAGTCGTTTAACGATGCTCCGGGCGGATTTAAGGAAGAACTGAGAGAATTCAATGTGTCTTTCGGGGCTGAATACCTGTACAACAAGCAGATCGCGGTGCGCGGAGGTTATTTCTACGAGCATCCGAGCAAAGGGAATCGCCAGTATATTACAATGGGTGCGGGTCTGAAATACCAGGTACTGAATATCGACCTTTCTTACCTGATTCCGACTACCCAGAACAATCCGCTGGCTAACACGCTGCGTCTTACCCTGAGATTCACCGTGAATAAAAAATCAGATACCCCTGCTGCTGTAGAAGACAATGGTTAATATCAGGACAGGCCTGGGTTACGACGTTCACCGCCTTGGTGAGGGGTACGAATTCTGGTTAGGAGGAATCAAGATCGAGTATGAGAAAGGTGCCATTGGTCACTCAGATGCTGACGTGCTGCTGCATGCCATCTGTGATGCCCTTCTGGGAGCGGCCAATCTCCGGGACATTGGATTTCACTTTCCCGATACTTCAGCCGATTACAAAGGAATAGACAGTAAAATACTGTTGAAACGCGTAGGCGAACTGATCCGGGAGAAGGGATACGAAATCGGTAATATCGATTCTACCGTTTGCCTGGAACTGCCTAAAGTTAATCCGCATGTTCCTGCGATGAAAGCAGCAATTTGTGAGTGTCTCGCCATAGACGACGATCAGTTGTCGATCAAAGCGACCACCACAGAGAAGCTCGGATTTGTCGGGACGGGTGAAGGAATTGCTGCCTATGCCTCGTGTCTGATCTATAAACAGTAGAAAAATATACCAACATAATCTTATTAAGGAGATTTTTTTTTCAAGGAGCCAAATTGGCTCCTTTCTTTTTCTGTTTGCATCCTGTATTGTCTACTTTTGGCAACCTAAATGAAAACCATGGGAAAGGTTAAACCCATTACGAAAGAGACTTATATCAAATGGTATAAGGACATGTTGCTGATGCGTATTTTTGAAGAAAGATGCGGACAGCTTTACATTCAGCAAAAATTTGGTGGATTCTGTCACCTGTACATTGGCCAGGAAGCAATTCTTGCCGGATGTGTTACGGCGATAGAAACCACAGATAATATGGTGACTGCTTACCGTGACCACGCTCACCCGCTGGCACTGGGTACCGATCCTAAACTGGTGATGGCCGAGCTGTTCGGTAAAAGAACAGGGCTTTCGAAAGGAAAAGGCGGGTCGATGCACATGTTCGATAAGAGCAAAAACCTTTTCGGAGGACACGGTATTGTTGGCGGACAGATCGGACTTGGTGCCGGGATCGCTTTTGCCGACAAATACATGGACCGCAAGAACGTAACGCTTTGTTTCATGGGCGACGGGGCAATCCGCCAGGGTATTCTCCACGAAACCTTTAACATGGCGATGACCTGGAAACTTCCGGTGATCTTCATTATCGAAAACAACAACTACGCGATGGGTACTTCTGTAGAACGTACCTCTAACGTAACCGATCTCTGGAAACTTGGTCTGGCATACGATATGCCATCGTTCCCGGTAAACGGAATGAGTCCTGAAACCGTACACAAGGCTGTTGGCGATGCTGCAGACCGTGCCCGTAACGACGAAGGACCGACCCTGCTGGAGATCAAAACCTACAGGTACCGCGGGCACTCAATGAGTGATCCCCAGAAATACCGTACAAAAGAAGAAGTTGAAGATTACAAAAAGCAGGATCCGCTGATCCAGGTGCTGGATGTGATCCGCAAGAAAAAATACCTTACCGAGCAGGACATTACTGCTATCGAAGAGGAAACCAAACGTGTGGTTGAGGAATCGATCAAATTTGCGGACGAATCACCGCTTCCGGATCCGACCGAACTTTACGAAGACGTGTACAGCGAACCGTATCCGTTTGTAAAAGACTGATCCTGCGCAAGCGAATAAGTTGAACCAACGACCGGTAAGAAGTTGCTGCCGGTCTTAAAGACATAATCATGGCTGAAGTTGTAAAAATGCCAAAGCTGAGTGATACAATGACCGAAGGTGTTGTTGCTCAGTGGTTGAAAAAAGTAGGAGATCCTGTTAAGAACGGCGAACTAATTGCTGAAATTGAGACCGATAAGGCTACCATGGAGTTTGAATCATTCTACGACGGAGTATTGTTGTACATCGGCGTTGAAAAAGGCCAGTCTGCACCGGTAGACGCGATCCTTGCGATCATCGGTAAAGAAGGCGAAGATATTTCCAGCCTGGTTTCCGGTGGTTCTTCAGAAACTGCTGCTCCGAAAGAAGAAAAGAAAGAGGAGAAGGAAGAGAGCAGTAAGGAAGAGAAAAAGACCGAAGAAAAAACTGAAGATTCTGCTGAAAAAGAAGAATCTGATTCGGAAGACGATAAAGAAGAAAGCAAGGAGAAGACAGAAGACTCAGGAGATAAGAAGGAGAAAGCTTCACAACCTGTGCAGGAGTCTAAAAGCAATGTCGTACAACCGGATAGCGATGGCAGGCTGAAAGCCTCGCCGCTGGCCCGTAAAATGGCTGCTGATAAAGGAATTGACATTGGTGCGGTTTCCGGTTCCGGAGATAGCGGACGTATCGTAAAACGCGACGTAGAGAACTATACACCTGCCGAGCCTGCGAAAGCGGCCCAGGGGGGTCAAAGTGCAGAGGCAGCATACACCGATGAGCCGGTTTCTCAAATGCGTAAAACCATTGCGAAAC
>JAZKEZ010000224.1:0-5701 GCA_040386675.1 Bacteroidota bacterium
CACACCATTGCGACCCGTTCGGCGATCTGGTCGTTCCTCCCAGCTTCCTCCGGGTACCCGCATGGTGTTTCGTTGCGCTTGTTCCGTAAAAGCATGCGACATCCCTCCGTATGTGGGATTCATCCAGCTTTGGAGATTTTAGTTCGTACTGATCACGAACCCTGAACTACAATTATTTGCAGGAACATCCATACGATGGTTTTGCGTTACTTTTTCAAAAAAGTAACAGCGACAACCAGGCAGCGTCGAACAACTTGAGATCAATAAAAAACATTCACCTTCATCACCTGATCCGGCTCGCATTTTACGCTGTCGAGCTTTTGTACCACGCTGGTTCCAAAATTACTGATGATGGTGTATTCGTACTTGTAAAACTGTCCGGCGGGAACATTGCAGGCAAACGTCGTGTCTGCCGGTCCGTAGAACTCCATGCGTTCGCCGTTGCAGCACTCGCAATCGAGTTTCGGACCTTTGTAAAAAAGACGCAGGATATCGGAGGTCGGAGCTCCCGGATCTTGATTTTTGACATGCACCTCAACGCCGCTTTTCCTGAATACACTGATATCCAGGCGATACGGCTTTTTAGCGTGCATATCAGTGGGTGAAACGCGGATGGTCGTTGCGAACAATTTATCGGAAACGGTTTCTACCACATACTCGTCGGCGTTTTGTTTTTCAAATGCGACGGTATATGAACCGTCGGCTGCTGTAACACCGGTACCCAATACCACCGGGCTTGCACTGTAAATGTTGTTTTTGATCACCTTGGCGCTGAGTTGCACCGTAATCCCTCCAAGAGGTGTACCGCCGTTCTTATCGGTAAGTTGTCCGGTCATTGACCAGTCCAGCCGGTCGTTCTTTTTGCACCCGGCAGCGAGTACTACAGCCACAAAAAGCAGGGATAGTATTTTTTTCATGTGCATTAACTAAAAGTAAGCGGTTCGGTTCTTTTTTGCTCACAAAAGTTGATGAGCTGCGGGAAAAATTCCATAAACCCGGCATTAATAACGTGTTTGTTGGCGAAAGCCACACGTCCGGCGGCTTCCAGTTCAGGATTCCCGGTAATCCTCCGGCTCAGTCCGCCGAGCGAACGCATAATTCCTTCTTCAAGCCGGTAATTGAGCAGCCAGTTGAATTGTCGCATATACGGAAACATATACGCGGTCCTTTCCGGGAACCATTCCTTGCTGAGTTCCACCACCTGGTAGCAGTGTTCTACAAAATCCTCGAGCGATTCCGGGCTGAAGTGCGCCCAGTTATCGGCCAGCAGGTGATCGTAAAACACATCGAGTACCACGCCGGCGTACTTCCCTGCTGTAGGATAGAACATGCTCCGCATCTCTGCGTTTACGGGATGTTCGTCTGTAAACGAATCGATGAGCCGGTGTAATTTTATGCCCCTCCTCACCTCTTCAGGAAAGTGGGCGATCTTGTTTCCGCGGACACCATCGGCAATAAAATTGCCCACCAGCAGACCGGTATCATTTCCTGACAAGTAAGCGTGGGCGAGGTAATTCATTGCTACGACACATTTTCCGTCTAAATGTAGAAATAACCGCCGGTTGATAAAATTTTCGTCTATTTTTCAGTACGTCTACCTTAGACCGCAGATTATGATTGGAAACCGCATAGTATACTGGATTGCACAATTTACCGGCTGGATGCTTTACGCACTTATCCTGCTGTTGTACAATGCTATAACGGGAAAAGGCACCTACGTTGAGCTGGTTGCTTCGATCATTCTTATCGTATTCACCGGTATTTTGTTTACCCATGCCTACCGCTACGTCATTATCAGGTACGGATGGCTGAATTTACCGATCCACAAAGCGGTGCTGGTGCTATTCCTGAGTTCCATAACGCTGGGTATCGTTTGTCCGCTGGTTCACGGCATACTCTCAGACCTGCTGGTCCCAAATATTCGGTCATTCTTTTCCATGTCGGTCAACGAGCAGTTCGACCTGTTCTTTAACTGGGTGGTGCTCACTTTCGTGTGGTCGATCCTGTATTTTACCACGCACTATTTTGCCAATTACAAGAAAGCTGAGATCACCAACCTGAAAATGTTGGCTTCGCAAAACGAGATCGAACTCATCAACCTGAAATCGCAACTCAATCCGCATTTTATTTTCAATGCGCTGAACAGCATCCGGGCTTTGGTGGACGAGGATCCGTTGCTGGCCAAGACCGCAATCACGCAACTCTCATCCATGCTCCGCGGTTCGTTGCAAACCGGTCGACGACAGCTGATTACGCTCGATGAGGAACTGAGCCTGGTAAAAAGCTACCTGGCGATTGAGAAGATCAGGTTTGAAGAACGACTGAAGGTGGTTTACAACATTGATCCGCAATCGCTCAACTTCAACATTCCGCCGCTCATGATCCAGACACTGGTGGAGAATGCAGTGAAGCACGGAATTTCATCGCTCACCAAAGGCGGTGAACTACATGTGGAGACCCACCTGAACGACGGCGTACTCGAGATCGTGGTACGGAATTCAGGTACGCTGCAGACCAAAAAATCCGCATCTACCGGGATCGGACTGATCAACACCGAAAAACGACTGAGCCTGCTTTACGGCAAAGAGGCCGGAATTACCATACGCCAGGGAGACCAGGAAGTGATCTCCTCCATTTTAATCCCCAAAAACCTGATATATGAGAACATTGATAATTGATGATGAACGCCTGGCGCGTAAAGAACTGGCCAACCTGCTGAAAGACTACCCCCAGATCGACATCATCGGCGAATGCAGCAATGTGGATGAAGCGAGGGACGAAATTGAAAAACACAAACCCGACCTGATCTTTCTCGATATCCAGATGCCGGGCAAAAACGGCTTTGACCTGCTCGATGAACTTCACTTCCTGCCACAGGTGGTGTTTGTTACCGCATATGACGAATATGCCATCAAGGCATTTGAGGTAAATGCATTGGATTACCTGTTGAGACCATCCGTAAAATGGAGGCCCGGGTTTCTGAGATCAAGGCCAACCAGCCTATTGAAGGCGAATACCAGAATACCGGAAAACTGGGCGAAGACGACCAGATCTTTCTGAAAGACGGGGAGAAATGCTGGTTCGTGACCCTGAAAGATATCCGCATGTTCGAAAGCGAAGGAAATTACGTGAGGGTATATTTCAACAATTACAAACCACTGATACTGAAATCATTGAACAACCTGGAAGAACGCCTCGACACTAAGGTATTCTTCAGGACCAACCGGAAGTTCATTGTGAACCTGAGATGGGTGGACCACATTGAAAACTGGTTCAACGGCGGATTGCAGGTTACCCTGAGGGACGGGACGAAGGTGGAGGTTTCCAGGAGACAGGCGGCGCGTTTCAAGGATGTGATGAGTTTGTGATGTGTTTTTGTAACCGCAGAGGGCGCAGAGGTTTTCGCAAAGGGCGCAGAGCGACTGAATACGCCTTGCTGCGGTTAAAGTAAATCAAATAATAAGCGGCTACATCCGTTTGCAACTGCCGCCTATATTTGCAATCCACTCCGTATTATGTTCAAGAAGATCGCTTTTTTTATTTCAGGTATACTGCTCCTTTCCTTCACTTCGCCTCCTACTTACAAACTGGCCGTTTTAAAGTACAATGGCGGCGGCGACTGGTACAGTAACCCGACGGCAATGACCAACCTGGTAAAATTCTGCAACCAGAAACTGGGTATGAGTATTTCGCAGGAATACGACTACGTGGAAGTAGGAAGCGGAGAGATCTTCAACTACCCGTTCATCCACATGACCGGTCACGGAAACGTATTGTTTTCTGCACAGGAAGCCGAAAACCTGAGGAATTATTTATTGTCGGGAGGTTTCCTGCACATTTCGGATAATTACGGGATGGACAAATTTGTTCGCACCGAAATGAAGAAAGTGTTTCCGAACAGTGAGTGGATCGAGCTTCCTTTTGCTCACCCGATCTATCACCAGAAATTTGAATTCAGCAGAGGATTGCCCAAAATTCACGAACATGAGGGAAAAGCTCCACAAGGTTGGGGATTGTTTGCAGACGGGAAGCTGGTT
This sequence comes from Bacteroidota bacterium, assembly GCA_040386675.1. Classification (GTDB taxonomy): domain Bacteria; phylum Bacteroidota; class Bacteroidia; order Flavobacteriales_D; family Luteibaculaceae; genus DASUEB01. Next base: position 4,038 of record JAZKEZ010000224.1, read on the forward strand.
GTTTTTTATGATGTGGAATGCGATTTAGGTGACGGCTGGGAAGACCCGGAAGTACACAATGATTCGGAAGAAATTCGCCAGAAAGCCTTGCAAATGGGGGCAAACATCGTTCAGTTCGCCCTGACCGGGCAACGCGAAAAACAGAAATAATCCACCTTTTTACCGGCGTCGATTTTAGTCTTTGGAAGTGATATGGGTCGGTTTTTGAAATGCCAAGCGCATCATTAACTCAAAACCCCATCGAAATGAAAAAGCTATTTATAGTTGGTGCAATTGCTCTTGGAGCTACATTGACTTCATGTAAGAAAGATTTCGTTTGTTCTTGTACAACCGAAAACCCATTGAAAACACCTGAAAAATATACCATCAGCAATACCACCAAAGGTGATGCAGGCGATACCTGTGACAACTACGAAACCACCAGAAGAGCTGACGATGCTACTGCAGCTTGCGGTCTTGACTAATTTTGTTTACGCTTCTTAACTGAGGCGATGAAAGCAAAAAGCCGGTTGATGTTTCAACCGGCTTTTTTTTGGGGTCTCTTATTAATGATTGCGCTGCGAATGGTGGGATCTCTCGCTGCGCTCGAGATGACGGTCATTCCGAGCGAAGCGAGGAATCCCCATTTTCAATTATCAATTTTCAATTTTCAATTACTTGCTGCTTACCCACGACACAGCCTCATCATACTCCTCCGGCGAAAACCCCTTGAACTCACCGGGGATCACTACGCTGAAAATATCCGTGAACACCTGGATGCCTTTGGAATCGGTAATGATGGCTGCTTTGTGCCACTTCATGAGGTTGCGGAGTCCGAGCATGGCATCCTGGAACCAGGCGCCCATGGTGAAGTTCTTTATGGAAGTATCGAGTACCAGCAGGTAATTGATCTCGCCGGTGCGCTTTACCAGTTCTTCTACTTTAGGAACCAGGTTTTGTTCAAAATCTTCTTTGGTCACTTCACCAATGGCACGGAAACCGGCAACATTAGCAGGTAAATCTTTAATTTCTTCGATCATAATGGTAGTTTCACGAGAACATGTAAAACCATGCCACGGTGATCTGCTTTATTTTGCTGAGATTTGCAGCTGTTTAATCTGCGCTTATGTTCCTCGAAAAATTAGATCCCAACCTGGATGTTATACTTGCTGATCATGGTTTTGAGCAGCCAACCCCGATACAGGTGGAAGGCATGGCCAAGATCGTAGCCGGTGGTGATGCTATTCTTATCGGGCCGAAAGCCAGCGGAAAAACCAGCCTCATTGCGATCACCCTGATCAACAAACTGAAGGAAGCGGTAGAAGATGCCCCGCGTGCCATTGTATTTGTGCAGAACAAAGATGCCGCACTGGCTTTACAGGAGCAGTGCAAGCTGCTCGGCAAGCACACCGACCTGCGTTTCCTGTGTGCCTTCGAAGGCAAATACTGGAAAGACCAGCTGGAAGCCATTTACATCGGTGCCGATGTAGTGATCGGTACGGTGGGCAGGTTGCAGGAGATTTATTTTAAGAACGGACTGAACCTCAACCTTGTAAAGATGTTTATCGTGGATAACGGTGAGGCTGTTACCCACATTTCGCTGGTGCAACTGGAGCGGATGTTCATGAGTGCCCCGAAAAAATGCCAGAAACTGGTATTGGGCACTGCACTTACCGACCGCATCG
>JAZKEZ010000224.1:5711-15368 GCA_040386675.1 Bacteroidota bacterium
GTGATCGAAGTTGATGAATAAACCCGCGTTTCGTTGAAACTGCTGCTCATCACTCCCCCGTTCACCCAGCTGAACACGCCTTACCCGGCCACTACTTACCTGAAAGGTTTTCTGAATACCCGTGGCATCGCTTCTTACCAGGCCGACCTGGGCATTGAAGTGATCCTGGAGTTGTTTTCGCGCCACGGACTGGAACAGCTTTTTGCCCGCATCACCGATCCTGCTGCATTGAGCAGCAATTGCCGGCGGATACTGAGGCTGAAGGACGAATACTTCGCGACCATAGACGATGTGATCGCTTTTCTACAGAACCGCAATCCTACCCTCGCCCACGTGATCTGTGTGGATGCATTCCTTCCACGCGCATCGCGATTCAGTAACGACGAGGACCTGGAATGGGCGTTCGGCATTATGGGAACGCGCGACAAAGCCCGTCACCTGGCCACCTTATACCTCGAAGACCTGAGCGACCTGATCGTTGAGGCCGTTGATCCGCATTTCGGATTCAGCCGCTATGCCGAACGACTGAGCATGGCCGCCGCCAGTTTTGACCCGCTCTACGAAGCGCTGAACGGTGAGGAATCGCTCATTGATGAGTTCCTGCTGAAACTCCTGGAAGAGAAAATAACTACCGCGCAGCCGCAACTTGTGGCACTTTCGGTACCGTTTCCCGGCAACTTGTATGGGGCATTAAAATGCGGACAATACATCAAAAAACGGCATCCCGGTATCCGTGTGGTGATGGGCGGAGGTTATCCCAATACCGAACTGCGTTCACTCAAAGATCACCGGCTGTTTGAATGTGTTGATTTTATTACGCTCGATGACGGTGAAGCTCCGTTGCTGAACCTGCTGGAACACCTCGAAGGAAAGCGGGAGCTGCACGAACTGAAACGAACGCTGTACTGCGCCGGCAACGCTGTGCACTATGCCAATGGATCGGCCACAAAGGACTTTACCCAGCTGCTGGTCGGCGTTCCCGATTACAGCGACCTGCCCTTGCAGCACTACCTCTCGGTGATCGAGATTGCCAACCCGATGCACCGGTTGTGGAGCGACGGGCGCTGGAACAAACTTACGCTGGCTCACGGCTGTTACTGGGGCAAATGCACTTTTTGCGACATCTCGCTCGACTACATACAACGCTACGAACCGTCGTCGGCTAAACTGCTCGCCGATAAAATGGAAACGATGATCGCCCAGACCGGCGAAACGGGTTTCCATTTTGTGGATGAGGCTGCTCCGCCGTCGTTAATGAAGGAACTTGCGCTTGAGATCATACGCCGCAAACTCAATGTAAGCTGGTGGACGAACATCCGCTTTGAGAAAAGTTTTACGGCCGATCTGTGCCGCTTGCTGAAGGCTTCGGGCTGCATCGCGGTCTCCGGTGGACTGGAAGTGGCTTCCGACCGACTGCTGGCGCTTATTGACAAAGGTGTTACGGTTCCGCAGGTTGCCCGGGTCACCGATCATTTTACGACTGCCGGGATCATGGTGCATGCTTACCTGATGTTCGGTTTTCCTACGCAAACGGTGCAGGAAACAGTGGATTCGCTGGAAATGGTGCGGCAGCTTTTTATGCACGGAACGGTACAATCGGGTTTCTGGCACCAGTTTGCCATGACGGCACACAGTCCGGTGGGCATCGACCCCGCGAAGTTCAAGGTGGAACGCGTTCATCCGCTCGACAATGATTTCGCCAACAACGACCTTGAACACTATGATCCGACCGGTGTTGATCATCACCGTTTCGGTGCCGGACTGAAAAAATCATTGTTTAACTACATGCACGGCGTTGGTTTCGATCTCCCGCTGCACAGCTGGTTCGACTTTAAAGTTCCGCGCACAACGGTGCATCCGGGCTACATCGAAAACGCACTGAACGACCAGGAATACCGTATTGCGAAACCGAATGCCAAAGTGGTGTGGCTCGGCGCCGATCCTGAATTACGGCTGGTGAAAAAACTGGTGAAGGGAAAAGAACAGGAAAGTGCAGAACTCTGCTTCAGCAATAAAACCGCAGAACTAGTACTACACACGGATGTTGAGACCGGAAACTGGCTGAACCTGATTCTCCCGAAATTATCGGTTAAAAACCAGCAGGTGTTTACGTATCAGCAGTTACGAGAGGATTTTGAGCAGCACAACACCACTGATTTTGAGTTGTTCTGGCATGGAAAAGCGGCGGGAGAGTTGAGGAGTGGAGGGTTGTTGGTGGTTTAACATTGTCATACAATGGTCAAACGGTTGTCATTCAGTAGTCAAACATTGTCGATTAATGGTCAGTCCGGTGTGGCCGACTATTGTAAGACAATGATTGACAATGATTGACAATGATTGACAATGATTGACAATGATTGACAATGTATGACAATGTATGACTATCGCGTGACTAGGTTACACCCTCAGACACGTCTTCCCCGTCACAATAGTATCCCGCCATTGCTGCTGCTTGCCCGGATCGAAGTATTTTGAAGGCGTATCCAGCTTACAGAACCTGATGTTTTTATCGAGGCAGTGCTTTGCCGCTTCCACCACTTTTACCCGGATGTTGGGCAAACCGTTGAAGGTTTTCCGGGTGAAGTACACCGCTTCGAGTTTCGGGAGGCTGTCTATCAGGGCAATGAGGTCAGTCCATTTCTCCACGCTGGCATCCACAAATGAATCGTCGGCTACATTCTGGTCTTTTTCTTCTACTGAAAGCGAGCTGATCACATCGGTAAAATCAACTTTAAATTCCTTCATGAAGTCCTTCTTTTCCAGGAGGGTTGCGTCTTTCAGCGATTCGCGGCCGAAGGAAATAGGCAGCAGGTGCCAGAGAAAGCTTTTGTTCCATCCGTAGAAAAAATCAGGACTGTCGGTACGATCGGGTAACCAGGTACCGATAATCAGGATACGGGTTTCGGGATCGGGTTGGTAGGAATGGAGTTTATGGTAGATTTCGATCATCAGAAATTTCTTTTGGCAAGTGGTGCGTTGGGTTCAGGAAGAAACATGCTGTCTTCCAGCTTTAATGGTTTTACTTCGATCGCGAAACTTTCGAAGGTAAACTCCGGGGTTTCAATGATCACTTTTAAGGGGAGCGCTTTGGCGTATTTTACAAACGCGTTCCAGTTTCCGACCTTGTGCTTTTCGAACCAGGCGGGATCGATAGCGAACCGCGGACTGAAAAAATAGTGATGTACGCCTGCTTTGGTGGTGAGCACCAGTTCGTTGCACGAATAATTCAGAATGGTAATTGCTCCTTTGTTGATCTTCACCGAAAGCACGCTGTCGTCGGCCAGGGCGGCGTCCATCCAATATAATGTGTCTGAGTTTGCGATCCGGCTGTAAATGCGGTTGTCTTTGCGCGTGTACAATTGTCCTTTCACCAGGCTGCCGTTGGTCTGCACCAGGTAATTCCCATTGCGGAAAGCATATTCTTCGCGGCTTCCGAGCATTTCTCCGTACTGCCGGTCGTTGATTCCTTTTGTTTTGGAATAATAGCTGTTGATGTATCGGATCTGGCCTTCGAAGTGCTGGGCCGAAATAGTTGCTGACCAAACCAGGCAAAGCAGAATATAAAATGGTTTCATGTGATAAATATAAATTAACCGCAGAGGTACAGAGGTAATCGCAGAGACACAGAGAGGTTCTTACTGCTGTATATGCTAATCTTTTGCACTTTGCGCTACCGCTTCGGCCACGAAAATACCCAACAAATCAACAGTTAAACAAATCAACGATCAACACAAAAACACCTCAACAGTTATGGAATTCGGAAAAGTCGCCAAAGAAGAACTCGAGTTTATAGATTTTACGCTTCCTCCGGATCATGCGCTTACTAAAAAAGTACTGGCCGAGGCTCCGAAAAAAGAGAAGTTGGCGGTGTACGTGGGCTGTGCAAAATGGGGAAGAAAGGAATGGGTGGGCAATCTTTACCCAAAAGGAACGAAAGACAGCGATTTCCTGAAAAACTATGTGAAGCATTTCAACTCGATCGAGTTGAACGGCACATTTTACCAGAACCATCCGGCAGAGCGGGTAAAAAGCTGGTACGAAACCGCACCCGAAGGATTTACTTTTTCACCCAAATTCCCTCAGAGCATTTCGCATTACTCCAGGCTGAAGAACGCAGACAAGGCAACCGACGAATTCTTTGTGAACATCAGTGAACTGAAGGAAAAGCTGGGACATTTGCTGTTGCAGCTCCCTGATAATTTCGCTCCTAAATCACAACCGGAACTGCTTGCCTACCTGAAATCGGTGCACCGCACATTTCCTGTTGCGGTAGAATTAAGGAATACCAACTGGTTCAACGACGATGAACTAAGCCGGGAAACCTTTGCGGCTATGCACGACATGGGTGTATCTTCTGTAATTACCGATGCCGCCGGGCGACGCGACTGCCTGCACCAGGTATTACCAACTCCTGTAGCTTTTATACGCTTCGTGGCCAACGACATGCACCCCACCGATTACCTCCGCATGGACCTCTGGATCGAGCGCATTGCCGACTGGATCGACCAGGGACTGAAGCGGGTGTATTTCTACGTACACAACCAGAACGAGCTTTACTCGCCGAAGCTTTGTGAGTATTTTATTACGGAGCTGAACAGCAGATGTAAACTCGATCTGACTCTGCCGTTTGAAAAGCCGGTGCAGGGAGAGTTGTTTTGACTTCGACAAGCTCAGTCACCGATTTCGATATATGGTACCTGAGCTCGTCGAAGGTCACGGTACCTGAGCTTGTCGAAGATCTCTTATACCTACCACCCTCGCCACTTCTTACTTCTTAACTCTGACTTCTTAGTTTTTAGGCATAGTTTCTGCCTCCCTCCTACCATGCACGGGACGAAGCGCACGATAGAAATGCCTGCATAACAGGATTTTAGCGCTTCCCCTTTGCTTTTACCAAACCCCTTAAACTCAAAACCATGAGAAAATTTATTCCCGCATTACTTGCATTGAGTGTTTTTGCACTCACTTTCACCACATCCTGCGTCCCGAAAAGAAAACTGACCGCCGCAAATGAGCGCGTTAGAAAACTGCAAAGCGACAGCTCTATGACTCACAGCGAGCTGAACGATTGTAATACCAAGGTAAAGGGACTTACGTCTGAAAAAATGGGACTTCTTGGCGATAAAGCCAAACTACAGAACGAAAACGCAAATACACTGAACGAACTGGAAAACGTAACCAACCAGTCGAACATGACCATTGCACAACAGCAACAACGTCTGGAAAGCCTTCAGCGACTGATCAACTCTCAGCGTGATGCGATGAACCGTCTTCGCCAGACCGTTGCAGATGCACTGATCAACTTTAAGGCAGACGAATTGAGTGTATACGTGAAAGACGGAAACGTTTACGTATCACTACAAGAAAAACTGCTTTTCAAATCTGGTAGCGCAGTAGTGGATCCAAAAGGTAAAGATGCCCTTGGTACACTTGCTAAAGTATTGAACAACACGCCAAACATCAACGTAATGATCGAAGGTCACACCGACAGCATTCCGATCAAAACCACCATGTTCCCTGACAACTGGGCGCTTTCTACCGCACGTGCAACCTCTATCGTTCGTATCCTTTCGAAAGATTACGGTGTAGATGCACACAGACTGGTAGCTTCCGGTAAAGGTGAATTCTATCCTGTGAAAAGCAACAGCAGTCCTGACGGAAGAGCTGGTAACAGAAGAACTGAGATCATCTTGTCTCCGAACCTTAACGAATTGTACGAATTACTGAAATAAGGTTTTTAACCGCAAAGACCGCTAAGATTTAACGCAAAGGGCGCAAAGGATTTTTTCCTCTGCGCCCTTTGTGCTTTCCTTCGCGTCCTTTGCGGTTAAAAAATTTGCTGTTAATGCATCACCTTCAACACCCCAAACTCACCGGACACGAAATACAATCCTGCCGGCAAACCCGAGACATTAAATTCTGAGGTTGATGATGTCTTATTCCCAATACTTCTCACCAAGGTTCCCCAAGCATTAGAAACTGAAATTTCACCTTTTACCGGTGATGTAAATTTCACCACATCCTGCGCCGGGTTAGGATAAAGTTTCACCTGTGACGAAGCGGTTACCTCGTTTATCCCCGTAGTATTGTAACTCATCACACATTCATTCAGTGCTTTCCATTTCGGACTGTCTGCTGTGTCCTGCTGCATGCTTTCCAGCTGTCCCCAGTTACCGTATTTGCTGTAATTGTCTACAAAGTTGAAGGCCATCATCAGGTCGCCGTCGGTTTCTTCGTACCACAGATCGTAGTACTGGCAGTACAGATCCTTCATTTTCGGGTTGCGGTTCACGGCCGACAACAGGTTGACCAGCGCGGTATCCAACTGGAAACTGGTCGCCAGGTGCTGTCCAGCTTCGTAACAGATGAGGCGTACATTGAAAGTATCACACCAGGCTTGGTTACCAGCCAGTTCTGTTCTGCGTTCGGTGTTGATCTCGCCGCTCAGGTAATTGATGATGGTATCTTCAGGAGTGCTGTTCACCAGTCCCATATTGTGGAGGTAATCGCCCACTCCGCCACCGAAATACGGTGCAATGGCCAGTGCATCCGCTTGTCCGCCCAGTGGATTGATGTTGGGCTGCGTCATTCCGTAAAGTTCCTGTAAGCCGGTCCACGGGTTTTGTCCCTGCGACGCGAGTACTTTTACAAACCGGCTGTTGTCGCCGTTAAAAACTTCGGTGAAGATCTTAAACAGTTCTGCCGAGCGGCGGGAAGTGTAGAAACGACCGGCCTGGTAGGCGTTTGTGCTCAGCCCGAGTTCAAGTCCGCGGTTGTTTACCCAATTGGCCCCGTAGTGGAACGGCGGTGCAAAATTCCAGGTTTCATTCCCGTATTCGATGTAGACTTTTTGTCCCGGGGCCAGGTAGTTCTTGAAATCCTGCGCCACATTGCGGATCAGCGTATCGCTCACATTCGCCGGGAAATTCATCCAGACATCAGCATTTACAGCCTGCGCCAGTTCGATGAGGTAACGGTGGTTGATCCCGGTTTTCCAACTTACCGATTGCGTATAAAAATCGTATGGCGTTTGCATTCCGCTGGTGATGAAATTGGTATCGGCGCGGTTGGTGTTCAGCGCATGGATCCCGCGGATGCACTTCATTCCCTGCAGCAGTTCTACCGCTCTCGGATTGAATTTCTGGGTCTGATAGGTGTTTTGCGTGCCGGGGAGTAAAAATCTGATGTTTCGGATTGGATCTGAAGCATCAGATTCTTCTATCGTAAGGTGAACGCCATTGGTTCCGTACATCCCAACTACCGGCGTTACCTGCACCGGGTGAAGCGTATTGGCCTGCGTATAACTTCCGCTCACCGCATCCCATTCTACCGAAACGCGGCCCTTTCCTTCAAAAATAAGGTGATAGGTACCGCCCTGGTAAGCTTGCAGGAGTCCGCCGAGCATAATAACGTGGACTTTGCACTGCATGCCGTTGTACGTGAAAGGAACATGCGTGGGATAGCCATCCGGCCGCATGGGGTATTGCTCAAAGGAATTTGGCAGTTCGAAATCTCCGAAACCCACCTGCCGGATCTTGAAGTAACTCGACTGCCGCATCACATTGGAAAAAATGAGCTGCGGCGAATAGTACTCGTGGAAACTCAGGTTCATACCTACAGGACGTTCCTGCGCACGCGATGTAAGGAGCATGCTGCACAGGATGCAGAGGGTCAGGATTAAGCGCATAATGGGAGGTTTTGGATGTAAGTATACAGCACATTTCCCACATTTACCCATTCCCACATTTACCCATTCTCACATTTACTCATTCTCACATCTACCCATTAATCAAATCCGCGCCTGGTAAGTATACAAATCAAAATACCTCCCCTTCGCCGCGATCAATTCGTCGTGTGTACCGCGTTCGGCAATGCTGCCGCGCTCTACCACCAGTATTTGGGTGGCGAGCCTGATGGTGCTCAGGCGGTGAGCAATAACAAAGGTGGTCCGGCCTTTCATCAGTTCGTTCAGACTTTGCTGGATCATCGATTCGCTTTCGGTATCCAGGTTGGATGTGGCCTCATCGAGGATGATGATCTTAGGATCGGCAAGGATCGCACGGGCGATAGCTATACGCTGGCGCTGACCGCCGCTTAGCTTCACTCCTCTTTCACCGATCACCGTTTCCAGTCCTTTTTCGAAACGGTCGGTGAATTCGGTTACGTAAGCTGCTTTGGCCGCGGCCTGCAATTGTTCTTCGGTGGCATTTGGACGAGGGAACAGGATGTTTTCACGGATCGATCCTTCAAAGAGGAAATCATCCTGCAGCACAACACCCAGGTGACTGCGGTAACTGTTCAGGTCTACCTTACTCAGATCGGTCCCGTCGATGGTGATCATCCCGGAGCGTGGCGTGAGGAAAGTTGCAGCTAGTCCGGCGATAGTTGTTTTCCCCGAGCCTGAAGAACCTACAAGCGCGGTAACAGAACCGGAAGGCGCCTCAAAGCTGATGTTCTGGATCACTTCCTTATCGCCTTCATAGGCAAAGCCCACGTTTTCGAATTTAATGTTACCCTGTACATTTTCAAGTTGTATGGTGCGGACTTTCGGGTCGTTTTCCACATCCATGTTCATGATCTCTGCCGTGCGGTCTAGTCCGGCGAAAGCCTCGGTAAGCTGGCTCCCGATGTTGCTCATCTGCACGATCGGTGCGATCATAAAGCCGAGATACAGCGTAAACGACAGGAACTCGCCAGTACTGAGCTGGCCGGTCATGATCTGGTAACCGCCCACTCCCATGATCGCGGTAGACGCAAGTCCGAGCAGCAAAGTAGACGAATTGGTGATGAGTGAGGTTGACGTCAGACTTTTCTTCACGTTCTCAAAAAGACGGTCCATTCCTTTTTCGAAATTGGCATTCTCCTGGGCTTCGGCATTAAATCCTTTGATGACACGCACGCCGTTCAGCGTTTCGGTCAATCGTCCGGTAACTTCTGCATTGATTACTCCGCGTGCCTTAAAGATGGGGCGGATGTATGAAAATGCCTTCATGGCGATGGCAGCGAATATCGCTACCGGAACCAGCACGTACACGGTCATCCACGGACTGATGTTGATCAACAGGATCAGTGATACTACTGCGGTAAGTGTTCCGCCTACCAGCTGGACCAAACCGGTTCCCACCAGGTTCCTTACTCCCTCCACATCGCTCATGATACGGCTTACCAGTGCTCCCGATTTGTTGTTGTCGAAATAACTTACCGGCAGCGACAGTATTTTCTGCTGCACCTGTGCGCGCAGCTTGCTGATCAGTCCCTGGGCTTCCACGCTGAGCAGCTTGGTCAGTAAATAAGATGTACCCGCCTGCAAGGCAATAGATCCGGCTACGATATACAGGATGTTCCACAACGCAGGGATGTCTTCGTTGGGGATCACGCTGTCGAGCAGTTCCTTGGTTTTCCAGGGAAGGATAAGGCCCGCGAGCCTGCTGATCACAATAAGTATCAGTCCGAGGAGGAGTATATTTTTTCTTGGCCAGATGATGTCTTTGAAAACCTGGCGAAGCGAAACTTTATCTTTTTTCATGATGTGATAGTGGTGAAGCGGCGAAAGTAATCCTATGCCTGGTTTGTCATTGTTACTTTTTTATAAAAAGTAACATAAAAACCGTCGCTGCTTTTCCCTCACTTCACTCCACTCCCGGAAACGCGACCTTG
>JAZKEZ010000225.1:0-9472 GCA_040386675.1 Bacteroidota bacterium
GAAAAGCAGCGACGGTTTTTGCGTTACTTTTTATAAAAAAGTAACAATGACAAACCAAGCATCATCCAACTTGTAAAAAACAGCGTTACGATAAAAAGAAAAATCCCGTTCCGGATCCGGAACGGGATTATATTCATTAAAAGCAAAATGAACTTACTGGATCACAATGGTCTTTCTCTCCACAGTTTGATCCCTGCTGATAACAAGTGTGTAGGTTCCTTTCTGGATGCCGTAAGACGCCAGGTTTACGGATACATCAGCCTTTGTGCTGAAAGTATGTCTTACCACACCGTTGGCATCAATCACACTTACTTCGGTTTTCACACCTTTTTCTGCAAGGCTGATGGTCACCAGACCGTTGCTCGGGTTCGGATATACCGCGCTTGAAAGGGTAGCACTGTTATCTGCAGGAGTTCCATCTGCGTTTGCAAGTGTGGCACCTGCAACCGGTGCAAGATCACCATCTGTGGCAGCTTCCAGGTTACCCAGACGTGGGGCCAGCAGGAAGTTAGTTTGCTTCAGGTCATAGCTCCTGCTCCGATTGCCGGTGGTGAGGTAGATCGCAGTTCTAGTAGTAATAGCGGTAGAATACGTGTTATAATTTGATTGGAAAAAAGAAGGATAAGTATAGCCTTAAAATTCCAAACCAAAAACGAACCGGCATAGGTTCCGAAAGGGTTTTTCACCTTTTCCCTACTGGAATCAATAATCTCCTTAAAAAAGTTGTAGGAATTTTCAGCCAAGTTATGATCGAGTTTAATTTCAATAATTGCTTAATTCCCTCTCAATCTGACCCTTCAACACTCGCGTTTCCTCAGGATCTATTCCCTGATTTTGTGCAGTTTGAATAGCCAGATCAGCGTATTTCAACGCTTTCTTGTAATTATGCTGTTTATACAGAACTGTAGCATACGTATCCAGGTGAAAGTATGCCGGATCAAGTTCGATTGCACGACGAGCTGCTTTTTCGGCGACCTTGAGACGATCGGTGTCGGCCGGCAAGCTGTAGATACCGGTGTAGTACCACGCAATATCATTTAAATCCTTAGGTTGATTCCAGGATGCTTTAATTATGCTTTGCTCTAAAGCTGAATATTTGGTTGGAGATTGCTTCTGGTTGAATGCCAACATACTTACCTCCAATTTATCACAGGTGGTTTTGCCATTATATACACCATTGTGATCTATGAAGTCAAACCTCCGATTCTTGTAAGGTTTTAAAACTTCCAATGCATGGATAAACCTGGTTGAATCATGAGTCTCAATGGCGCGATCTAAATTAACTGCCGCAATCCAGACGATCCTTGTAAGCACCTGCGCGCTATCGAAGTCTGTGAAGTATGAGCGGTTGTTGACTATATAATTATATAACGGAGATTGTATATCTAGGAAGTATTTGAAATTGTACATCCCATACTTGTAGATGAATCTCAAATTTTCAGGTGAGCCGTATTGAGCAGCTGGTAAATACTGGAAAAACGTATCGATTACACTATAATCGGTCAGCTCGGATCCTAAGCTTAGCTTCTCCAAGTAGTTCTTCAAAAATGAAGGATCCCGGTTCCCGGACTCGTAACGTTTCCGTAGATTAGTGATACTACCTTCTGAAACTAACCCTTGTTGAAGGAACTCTATGAATCCTGCAGAATTTAAATATCCCACCGCACTCCATCGAATTGAGTCTTTATCATCCAATATCAGTGTGGATGGATATCCCTTAACTTGGTATTGTTTGGCTAAAGCGATACCGTCTTTACCATTATTGAGCCCATTGATGGGATAAGCTGAGAAATCTTTCTCAAAAAACCGGATCACGGTTTCATCTGTAAACACAGAGTCCTCCATTCGTTTGCAAGGAGGACAACCATTAAAATGAAAAAAAAGAACTTTCACTTTTCCTGCACGGTCAGTGGTTTTCAGAAACTGGCTGAAGCTGGTACTATCGGAAGGAAGAATTGTTTGGGCCTGGCTTCCCAGTTTCAAACAGCAAATAAGAAAGAATAGATAATAGTATCGCATAGGGAAAAAAATGGGAGCTAAAATAGCCCCCATTTATGAATTACTTGATAAGTTGAACTGTTTTCGAGATTACTCCCGATCCGTTATAAACAACACGAACAACATAAAAGTCAGCAGGCTGATTAGATAAGTTCACGGATTCTGATGGTAAAAATCCGGCAGATTTTGTGAATACCGCTTGAGCTGTAGACTGCCTTGTAACAGTTATTTCAGAAACTTGAGTGTAATCTAAACCAACGTTGATTAAAAGAAGACCTGTCGTTGGGTTTGGAAGAACTGTAAGATCCAAAAGAGGAGCCAATTGTACCGGCTCAATGTTTAAAGCGGGTAGTCTGCTAACCGAATGATTACAAGCAGGAGCAGGATCCCCGCTCCAACCAGATCCGCCGGCTCTAACACACTTACATCCACCTGTTGTAGCAAATGCACATTCCTGGCAATTACCGTTACTTGTACAGGTCTCCGTACCACCCATAAGTGCCATATTGATCACACCACCGGTTCCAACTTTAACAGCAGCTCTTGTAACGAATGGCTTACCTAAACTAGTCCCGGTACCAACGATGAACATGAAATCAGAACCTTCCGAAGAGGGCATGAACTACAGATTCGTGATTGGACTTCCAGGATAACTTCCAAGAGCCAATTGATGCTTTACTTGAGCGACTGTCAATACGTTGGTTGTAAGTGTTGGTACACCGTTGATGATTTTCCCGATGGTGTATTCCTGGGCACTTATGCTCAAACTGAAAACACCCATTAAGAGAGCTAATAGAACTTTTTTCATTCTGTTTTTTGATTAGGTTATTTGAAATCGTATTTACCGTACTGTCTGCGCAAACAGTGCGACCCGCTACATTGTAAACGGTTTCCTCTAATTAGAAGGATTATGATGCGGCCAAAGATCATTGATCCATTATTATCGCACTAGGCCCCAAAAGGCTCTATTTTGCCCCCCCCCCTTTAGTGTTGGTTAGTAAATACGCACTGAGTCAATCTACTGATATTCAACACAATTGAGTGTAATAGTTGTTTCCGTTCAATTTTGCGATCATCTTCGTTGCATTGACCATTGTATACATTTTCACCGTCGCGTATTTGACATAAAAAAAGCAAGGGTTTGCACGCGCCCCGCGTGAGGGACAGAACGGAAAGCCCGAACGAGGTACGAGTAAGGCTTGGAGTGGCGGCCCGACCCGCAGGGGCACGCCCGGATGATCTTGTATAAAACAGGAAAATAACTTTTTGATAACATTCCCCGACTGTTCGCTACCCAGCGATCGCTGTATTTTTGTAACAGTAAAGGCACGCAACCTTGTTTACTAAAACGGCACATTATGAAAAGCCTGAATCACTTCCTTACCGAACTCTTTATCCGCGTATTCCTGTTCCGGGTAGATTGCTTTACTTCACCCTTTAAAGTACTGAAACCCGCGCGATGAAGGAAACTCAGCGTAGAAAAGTAGACATCCTGGTGCTTTCTGATATTCATTTGGGTACGTACGGTTGTCACGCAAAAGAACTGTGCCGCTACCTTAAATCCATAAAGCCCAAAACCGTGATCCTGAACGGCGATATCATAGATATCTGGCAGTTCAGCAAAAGTTACTGGCCGAAAAGTCACATGAAAGTGGTGAAGCAACTCATGAACTGGATGAGCAAAGGCACCCGCATTTACTACATTACCGGTAACCACGATGAAATGCTCCGCAAATTCGAAGGGTTCAAAATGGGGTCGTTTTCTATTGTAAACAAAGTGGTGCTCGAAATCGCGAATGGCGAAACCGCGTGGTTTTTTCACGGTGACGTGTTTGATGTGACCATGCAACACAGCAAATGGCTGGCAAAGCTCGGCGCCATTGGTTACGACACGCTGATCGTGGTAAACCGACTAGTGAATTTTATCTCGGAACGCATCTTTAAGAAAGGGAAGCTATCACTTTCGAAGAAAATAAAAGACAGCGTAAAAGGCGCGATCAGCTTTATAAACAACTTCGAACAAACGGCTGCAGAGATTGGCATCAGCAACCAGTACGACTACGTGATCTGCGGACACATTCACCAGCATGTAATGCGCGAAATTGCCAACGAGAATGGCAAAATACAATACCTTAACAGCGGAGACTGGGTAGAAAACCTGTCGGCACTGGAATATACGGAAGGCAAGTGGTCGTTGTACAAATACCGCGACCAGGTTCACCCCGAAACCGACGACAGCGACGAGGATGCATCGCTCGACACAGCTTATCTTTTTGATACCATGCTCCGCGAATTTAACTCATTGAAAAAAGTTTGAAAATACTATATGCCATACAGGGTACCGGCAACGGACACCTGAGCCGCGCACGCGACATTATTCCCATACTTCAGAAAAAAGGCGAACTCGACATACTCGTAAGTGGCATACAGGCCGATGTGGAACTTCCCTTCGATATCCGCTACCGTTTTAACGGACTGAGTTTCATTTTCGGCAAACGCGGCGGCATCAGCATGACCGCCACGTATCGCAAAAGCGACCTGAAGCGGCTGGCACGTGAAATTGAAAGCCTGCCGATCCATGAATACGACCTCATTCTCAACGACTTTGAACCGGTAAGCGCCTGGGCCTGCAAACTGGCCGGCAAACCTTGCATCGGACTGAGTCACCAGGCAGCGGTGATCAGCAAAGCCAGTCCTAAGCCATCGGGAAAAGATCCTGTCGGCAAGGCGATCCTTCACCGTTATGCCCCGGTAAGCGCGTCGTACGGATTCCATTTTGAGAGGTACGATGAAAATACCTTCACCCCGGTGATCCGGAGCCAGATCCGTGAAGCGGTTCCAACAGATAAAGGACACTACACCGTATACCTTCCCTCCTATTCGGATAAGCGAATCATTAAAGTGCTGAGCGAAGTCGAAGATGTGAAGTGGCAGGTGTTCAGCAAGCACTCCAAAAAGCCCTATACAGCCGGTAACATCGACATCAAACCCGTGAACAACGAGGCCTTCATTGAAAGTTTTGTGAGCAGCACCGGCGTATTGTGCGGTGCGGGATTCGAAGCTCCTGCCGAGGCGCTCTTCCTGAAGAAAAAACTCATGGTGATACCGATGAAAGGCCAGTACGAGCAACAGTGCAATGCTGCTGCTGCCGCGCAACTGGGTGTTCCGGTGATCAAAAAACTGCGCAAACGTTACCTCGACACGATCCTCGACTGGGTAGAATCAGAACAGACGATCACCGTGGATTACCCGGATAATACGGAGCAGATCATCAACGAAATACTGGTGAAGCATTACCCGGAGCCGCCTGCGGAAGGACCGCTGGTTCAGGCTTCGTATAAGTTGTTGAAGAAGCAGTTGCTGGATAAACTGATCCGGAAGATCACTACATGATATAGATAATTAACCACAGAGGCACAGAGGCGATCGCAGAGATCACGGGGGAATTCTCCGTTACCTCCGCGATCATCTCTGTGCCTCTGTGGTAAAAAAATAATCCATGATACCAACCGCCACCGATTTCGGTCCGGATTTTACCTGGGGAGTTTCCACCGCCGCCTACCAGATTGAAGGCGCTCACAACCACGATGGCAAAGGGGCATCGATCTGGGACGATTTTACCGCCCGGAAACAAAAACTCCTGAAAGGCCAGAGCGGAAACGTGAGTTGTGATTTTTACAACCGCTATCACGACGATCTTGGACTGATGGCTGCGATGAACATCCCCAACTACCGCTTCTCACTGGCCTGGAGCCGCCTGTTACCTGAAGGTATGGGCAACCTCAACCCCGCCGGAGCAGATTATTACGACCGCCACATCGATCGTTGCCTGGAACTGGGCATTGAACCCTGGGTGACGCTTTACCACTGGGATCTTCCGCTGGCCCTTCAGCAAAAAGGCGGATGGACCAACCGCGATGTTATCTCATGGTTCTCTGATTACACCGACTTCTGTGTCTCTCGTTTTGGCGACCGGGTGAAGAACTGGATGGTCTTGAACGAGCCGATGGTATTTACCGGTGCGGGGTATTTTCTGGGTGTTCACGCGCCGGGCAAAAAAGGCCTGTCGAACTTCCTGGCTTCGGCACATCATGCCGCCATGTGTCAATCGGCCGGAGCAAGGATCATCAGGCAACTGAACCCGTCGGCTAAAGTGGGCACCACGTTTTCCTATTCTCACGTTGAAGCCGCATCCGACAAAGAGCGCGACCTGCGGGCTGCCGGAAAAGTAGACGCCATACTGAACCGCTTTTACCTGGAACCTTTATTGGGACTGGGTTATCCTACCCGTGAACTTCCGCTGCTCAACCGGATAGAACGCTACATGAAACCCGGAGACGATGCACTGCTGCCGTTCGACATGGATTTTATCGGTGTGCAGAATTACACCCGCGAGATCGTAAAATTCGCACCCTTCCGTCCCTTTATCCGCGCCAGCATTGTAAAAGCCGACAAAAGGAATGTGGAACGCACCCTGATGAATTGGGAGGTGTACCCGCAAAGCATTTATCGCGCCCTGCAACGCATCGCCTCCTACCCTTCGGTAAAAGAGATACTGGTCACCGAAAACGGAGCAGCCTTTAGCGACGAGGTACGCAACGGCGAAGTTAAAGACCACCGCCGCACCGCTTACCTGCAAAACCACATTGCACAGGTGCTCCGTGACAAACAGGAAGGCATTAATGTAACCGGCTACTTCGTGTGGACCTTCATGGATAATTTTGAATGGGCAGAAGGCTACCATCCCCGATTCGGACTGGTTCACGTAGATTTTGAAACCCAAGAAAGAATTGTGAAAGACTCCGGCAAATGGTATTCGTCATTTCTGCGAAACGACAATTGAGAGTGGAGAAATGAAAATGCTGGTTTGTCATTTTCATTTCTCAATTGTCAATTCTCCATTAAAAAAGATCCAGTTGCATCACCTTGGTCCAGGCCTTTACAAAGTCTTTCACAAACTTTTCTTTGGCATCTGCGCTTGCATAAACCTCGGCAATGGCGCGGAGTTCTGAGTTAGAACCGAATACCAGGTCTGCCCGGGTAGCTTTCCATTTTTCGGCACCGGTGGTGCGGCAGGTGGCCTGGTAGAGTTCACGGTCGGTTGAAACGGCTTTCCACTCGTTGTTCATATCGAGCAGGTTCACAAAGAAATCATTGGTCAGGTGTTCCGGACGATGAGTGAATATGCCGTTTTGTGAGCCATCGGAGTTGGTGTTCAAAGCGCGCATTCCACCGATCAACACGGTCAGTTCAGGTGCAGTAAGTGTTAGTAAATGTGCTTTATCGATCAGCAATTCTTCCGTAACCGATCTGGCTCCCGGTTTGCGGTAATTGCGGAAACCGTCGGCAATCGGTTCGAGATAGCCGAACGATTCGATGTCGGTCTGCTCTTGTGAAGCGTCCATACGTCCCGCTGTGAAAGGAACGGTTACCGCCTGACCGGCATCTTTCGCTGATTTCTCGACCGCCGCGCAACCGGCCAGTACAATAAGGTCGGCGAGTGAGACCCGCTTGTTGTCGTTTTGTGTCTCATTAAATTCCTTACGGATCTTTTCCAATACGCCAAGTACTTTTTCCAGCTGAGAAGGGTTGTTTACCTGCCAGTAACGCTGGGGGGCCAGGCGGATGCGTGCACCGTTGGCTCCCCCTCGCTTATCCGAACCGCGGAAAGTGGCTGCGGAAGCCCAGGATACGGAAACCAGTTCTGAAACAGAAAGTCCGGAATCCAGTATCTTGCTTTTAAGTACGGCAACATCCTCATTATTTACCAACTCGTGATCCAGCGCGGGGATCGGGTCTTGCCAGAGTAGTTCTTCCTGCGGTACATCCGGTCCGAGGTAACGCGAACGCGGCCCCATATCGCGGTGAGTCAGTTTGAACCAGGCACGGCCAAAAGCATCGGCAAATGCATCAGGATTTTCCAGGAAGCGTTTTGAGATCTTCCCGTAAGCCGGATCGAAGCGCAATGAGAGATCGGTGGTCAGCATGGTAGGCAAATGCTTTTTCGATGCATCGTAGGCATCGGGAATGCTGGCCTCTGCTTCTTTGGCTACCCATTGGTGCGCTCCCGCCGGACTCTTCGACAACTGCCATTCGAAGGCAAAAAGGTTTTCGAAAAAGTTGTTGCTCCACTGCGTCGGTGTTTTGGTCCAGGTTACTTCCAGTCCGCTGGTGATCGTATCAGCACCTTTCCCGCTGCCGTAGCTGTTTTTCCACCCAAAACCCTGCATGTCCAGGTCGGTCGCTTCGGGCTCCTTACCCACGTGCGACGAGGGTGCGGCGCCGTGAGTCTTACCAAAACTGTGTCCGCCGGCAATCAGTGCAACCGTTTCCTCGTCGTCCATGGCCATACGTCCGAAGGTATCGCGGATGTCTTTGGCTGCGGCGATCGGATCGGGGTTTCCGTCCGGACCTTCGGGATTCACGTAGATCAGTCCCATCTGCACCGCAGCAAGTGGTTTCTCGAGATTTCTAGAGTGTATGTCGCCATCAGCATTGTCGTCTGAAGAAACCACCCCGTGAGCTTTGGGAACGCCGTCCGATCCGTGGGCGTAGCGAATGTCGCCGCCCAGCCAGGTTTTCTCCGAGCCCCAGTAAACGCTTTCATCCGCTTCCCATACGTCTGCGCGGCCACCTGCAAAACCGAAGGTTTTAAAGCCCATCGATTCGAGAGCAACATTTCCGGCAAGGATCATCAGGTCGGCCCACGAAATGCTGCGCCCGTATTTTTGTTTGACCGGCCAGAGCAGTCGGCGTGCCTTATCCAGACTTACGTTATCGGGCCAGCTGTTTAGCGGTGCGAAGCGCTGAAGTCCGGCACCGGCTCCTCCCCGTCCATCGCCTACGCGGTAAGTTCCGGCGCTGTGCCAGGCCATACGGATAAACAGCGGACCATAATGCCCGAAATCCGCCGGCCACCAATCCTGCGAATCGGTCATTAGCGCATGAAGGTCTTTTTTCAGAGCCTCAAGATCGAGGCCGTTGAACGCTTCGGCATAATTGAAACCTTCACCCATCGGGTCGGATAGTGAAGAATGCTGCCGCAGGATATTTACCCTGAGCTGGTTAGGCCACCAGTCGCGGTTACGGGTTCCGCTGCCGGCGGCAGGCTGTTTCATGGTACCGTTGTGAAACGGACATTTGCTGATATCTCCCGATTGATTTTCCATGGATTTACGATTATAAATAGTATTGAACTGATCTTTTTTTTTCTGAAGGATCATAAAAGTACGATTCTGATAAGATGCTCCTAATCGATTCATCCTATTGCCGGATAGTCAAACGCTATAAACATCACGTAAGAATCTGATTTACAACAAAAAAATTCAACTTCTCTGTAAAAACGCAATACTTAATGCTGCTAAAAAACGGTCCTTTAGGGGGGTTGCTTTCACCGTTTTTCAACTATAGTTTTGCAGCTGAAAGAAAGTTGCCGTTTCAAATACGGTGTTTATTCGCCCTTAACCCTCCCATT
>JAZKEZ010000225.1:9482-9799 GCA_040386675.1 Bacteroidota bacterium
CCATTTCATCGACGCAATCATGAAACCTTCCATCAGATTTTTATTTGCCTTTAGTCCGGCACTTACCCTAGTTTTTCTTTTACTGATCGCCCATATTTCGTTAAGTGCGCAGGATAAGCCCTTTGAGCCTTTGTCTCCGCCAACCGCGGGTTTTGGTTCGCCAAAAATTGCCGGGAAGTCTGTCAAACCGGTTGACCAGTTAAAAGGGAAAATTTCTTCGGATGTCAACACATTCACCGGGCAGTATACTTCGTCTTATTTGTTAGGCTCAATTGCAACGCCGAATGTGCTCAAATTTGATCTCATCAGCTCTTATT
>JAZKEZ010000226.1:0-2785 GCA_040386675.1 Bacteroidota bacterium
ACTTCATGCGGTTAGCGTAAAAGATGCCAATGGCGAAGTGGTGAACTTTGACCTGGTAGTGGGCGAAGGAAATTATTACGCTCCAAGATACACCAAGAGCCGATTGAATGCCAGCTGCAGCACCTGTACCAACGGAACTGCAAAGGTGACTCTGAAGAATGGCCGCAAGCCAATGACCATTACCTGGAACACTGATCCTCCGGTTCAGGGAAACCAGATCACCGGCTGCAAGCCAGGCTATTATTCATTCGTGGTGACCGACGGCTGCGGCAACAGTTACACCGACTCGATCCTGGTTAGCTATACCGGTGCTGTGGGTATCGCAGAAATGGCTGCCGGGGAATTCAATTTGTTCCCGAATCCTGCCGGCGACCAGATCCAGGTCTCATTTGCCGCTGCAGCAGAAATCCAATCCGTTAAGATCATCAACATATTGGGAAGTGTGGCAATGACTCAGCCGGTAAACGGATCAGCGACCTTAATTACCCTGTCGACTGCCGGATTAACTCCCGGAGTTTACTTTGTAGAACTCACTGATAAGATGAACGGACGCAAGAGTATTCAGTTTATCAAACTCTGAGTGTTAACGATAATGTGTTTTAAAAAGCCGGCAGTAGTCCGGCTTTTTTTATTTTCCCCTGCGAAATACAGCTCATGAACCCAGGCAGCATCCGTATCATTGAACAATTGATCAGCTTTTTTACCATCGCGGTGATCATTTATTCTGCCTGGAACTCAGGAAAAAACCACCAGCTACAGGAAAAACCCGGACAGCAGTTGTACAAAATGCATCCGGCTTACCGCATCTGGGGAGTGATGCTTATGGCCGTTTCAATCCTGTTGCTAACCGGTCCGTTTGTTTTCGAAGGCGTATTTTACAGCACCTTCCCGGTAGCCGCATCACTCGGTTTTATCGGGACCCTGCTTTATCTTATAGGCAGGAACCATCTCATGACTTTCGATGACACGACCATCGAAGCATACAATTACCTTGGGAAAGGACGCTTTATTATTTGGAGTGATGTTCGGAAAGTGCGGTATTCAAAAGGTATGCTGACCATCGAGGACCTGAATCACCGGAAGCTTAAAATTCACCGGCACACCGGTGGCATCCCGAATTTGCTTGAAGCCATAACAACCAGGACCGATCTTTCGGGTCCTGCGTTAAATACCAGTAAATGGACAAGCTGAAACTGGAAAATAAGCGACAACGGATCGCTCCGTGGCCGAAGTTCATCCTGCGCGTTGGCCGTTACGGCGCATTTGCCTTCCTGTTAATTATGGTATCTGCCGGCATCGGCACCGTGGGTTACCGTCTCCTCGGAAATATCGGGTGGATAGACAGTTTCCATATGGCCTGCATGATCCTTACCGGTATGGGTCCGGTAGTGGAAATGAAAGGCAGTGCAGCCAAGCTGTTTTCTTCGTTCTATGCCTTATACAGCGGAGTAGCTTTCCTGAGCATTACTGCTGTTTTCTTTGCACCGGTGGTTCATCGCTTGCTGCATATCCTGCATGTAGAGGATGGTGAGAAGACCGAAGGATAAAAGATCTGAGACGCATTCCGGGCTTTTCAACCAAGTGATGCATTAATAACGCAACACCCACACTGGCTATAGTACACAGGACCAGCATTACATTTCCATCCACATCGAGGTTCAGCGGCTCACTCAATAATTGTGTGCAATGTACCACTCCTTTGTGCGAGAGGTAAATGGCGTACGACAGAATTGCAAGCTGTTGGGTAATCCTGGATTTGACACGGTACAACACGCACGACGGAGAAAGCGCGGCAATCACCATTAATCCGAAACCAACAGCAATAAGCGGGAAGCCATATACCGAAGCCCCGTACTCGTGTGGATCATAACAGAGATAATACGCACCGGTGAGGAGCCCGAGTGAGATCAGCAAAGCAAGATTCCCAAATTTCAGCAGGCGATCCCGGAAATCCGGCAGGAAACGATAGATGGCAGCAATACTGATCCCCGCAAGCAATCCATCGAGCCTGCACCAGCTCGGATAATAGATCACCCTGTACCACAATGCTCCCGGATGCGGTAATTCACTTCCGGGAAGATAAACCGAGGTGTATAAATAATGTCGTAGCAAGATCCCGCCAAGCACAAGGAATGGGATGAGCACCCACGATCTGCCAAAACCTTAGCGTGCAGTATTGCCAACAGGGTAAACGGAAGCACGAGGTAAAAATGTTCTTCCACACAAAGCGACCAGGCATGAGAAAAAGTTCCTTCAGTAAAATTATCGAGACCGATATTCTGGGTGAAGGTGAGAAACTTCCACAATGGCGGCAGACTTTCGCGTTCGCGGAAAACAGGGACGATAAAGTAGACCGCAACGACAACCAGGTAAGCCGGAAGAATGCGGAAAACGCGCTTGATGAAATACGATTTTAGTTCAAACGTCCCGCTGTTCCCTATTGCAGCAAAAACCTGCGAGGAGATCAGGAAACCACTCAATACGAAAAACAGGTCTACACCTACCCACCCGAAGGCTGCTGCTTCTGTGAGCCAGGCGGGATGCCCAAAAAACGGGAGCTGGTAATGGTAAAAGAAAACGATAAAAATGGCGAGGGCGCGAAGATGATCAAGTCCGTGGAGACGCGGGGAGGTGGAAGCAGTCAATGGGCGGGAGCAAAAAAGACGAAAATGTTATTTAAACAAAAAGGCCTCCACTTTCGCGGAGGCCTTTTGTTGCCCGACCAGGGCTCGAACCTGGACTCTACTGAACCAAAATCAGTCGTGTTGCCAGTTACACCATCGGG
>JAZKEZ010000227.1:0-9595 GCA_040386675.1 Bacteroidota bacterium
GTTTCTGAAACAAATGTATGTGCTGAGATGGGCAGAAAAATTAAAAACCAATTAGAATAGTATTAGAGTTTTCTAATGATCCGGACAGGCTGTAAACCTCTAAAAATGAAAAGGGGACCTGTTGTTCACAGGTCCCCGTTCTCGCTCTCAATGCTGTCGTTTTACTTTTGTCTCGCTCTCACCCAATCCTTGGTTACTCCGACAGCTCTCTCGCCTCAAACTCTTTATTCACCTTAGTATATACACACGCTATGATATACTCTTTCTGAAAGAAACGGGATTCATTTCTCACCGTTTCTGAAGCAAATGTATACCGATACCTGTGCCTGAAAATTAAAAATCCATTAGAAAAGTATTAGACTTTTTCTAATGATTCCTCTCGGCCTTCCGGCAAAAGAAAAAGGGACCTGTTGTTAACAGATCCCTTTAATAGCTGCCGTTTTGCTTTTGTCTCGCTCTCACCCAATCCTCCGCTACTCCGGCAGTGTCTTTTATTTTAATCACCTCGTCACAAAATGAACAGGTGATCAACTGGGGCAAAGATAGTCCTTCATCCAGCAGTGATTATTAAAATGCAATTAGATTATTATGAGACCTTTCTAATGATCGGCAGGCGATACCGAAGCTCAGGATTTCATGACATACCCTTGTCCGAAAGCAGTATGTATCAGCTTGGTTTCGAAAGGCTTATCGATTTTTTTTCTGAGGTAATTGATGTATACATCAACCACATTGGTGCCGAGGTAAAAGTCGATGTCCCACACGCTTTCAAGCAATTCTGATCTTGAAAACACTTTGTTGGGATGTTCGATAAACAGGCTGAGGAGTTTAAACTCGGTAACAGTAAGTGTAATAGGTAATCCGGCGCGGGTAACCGCTTTGGTGGTCTGGTTGATCTCTACATCGGCAAATCGCTGAACATTGCTGCCGGTTGATTTTTCGAACCTGCGGCGAATGGACCTGATCCTGGCCTGTAGTTCCAGCTGGTCGACCGGTTTGGTCAGGTAATCATCGGCGCCGGCGTCGAGTCCCTCGATCATGGTGTCTTTCGACTGAATTGCGGTGAGCATGATGATTGGCGATAGAACACCGCTCTCACGCAAAGCCCTGCACACTTCGATACCGTTCATTTCCGGAAGTACGATGTCGAGCAGCACCAGGTCGTAATCGTTCTTTTTCCCCATTTCTACTCCCATCATACCGGTTGTGGCCTCTGCAATTTCGTAGCCCGAACTCTCTAGATTTATCTTCAGGGCAAGCATGGTAGCACGGTCGTCTTCTATGATCAGTATCTTCATGGGGTTGTAGAGCAAGGGATAAATTCGGTGCTAAAATTAGCAATCCTGCCGAATTATAATGGTGCCTGTCGAATGAACATCTGTTATCTTTCTAATTTTGAATATCTTGTGGGCTGGAGTTTGTTTGTAAGATCTACATCGGAGTTTGTTTGCAATAATTGACATTGAAACCTGCGGGAATAGTTTCCAGCTGCGTAAAGGAAGGATCATTGAGATCAGTATCCTGGTTTATGACGGACTTTCTGTTGTGGACAAATTCACCACACTCATCAACCCGGAGTGTTACATTTCTCCATTCTATACCAGCGTTTCGGGCATCACCAATGAAATGGTGGAAAATGCCCCGAAATTCCACGAAGTCGCTGCCGATATTCTGCGCTACACCGAAAACTGCGTTTTTGTTGCGCACAACGTCGGCTTTGATTACGGCTTTGTGCGGGAGGAATTCGCTTCACTTGGCTATCTATACCGCAGGGAAACCCTGTGCACGGTTCGCCTGAGCCGGAAACTTATCCCGGGAAAGGTTTCTTACAGTCTTGGAAAACTGTGCGCCAGCCTCGATATCCCGATTGAAAACCGCCACCGCGCTGAAGGTGATGCCACCGCCACCGCGATTCTTTTCGACCTGTTGCTCCGCATAAAAAGTGAGCATCCGCAGTATCGGAGAATGGATGTGGGCGAGATCATGGCGCGCAAGATCGACAAGATCAAGGAATACATTTTAAAGAAATTGCCCGAGGAATGCGGCGTGTATTACTTCCTGAACGAAGACGGCGAGATCATTTACATCGGGAAGAGCAAGAACATGTATACCCGGGCAAAAGCGCATTTCACCGCCGATCTCAAGAAGAGCAGGAAGATCCTTGCCGAATTGCACCAGGTGGATTTCCAGGTTACCGGCAGCGAGATCATTGCCTTGCTGCTTGAGGCAGCGGAAATAAAGAAACATCAACCCAAACACAACCGAAGGACCAAAGCCACAGAATTTACACACAGCATCGACTGGTCGACGACCGAATCGGGAATACTTGAGCTGAAGATCGTTGCTGCTGATGAATCAAACCAGTCTTTATTGCTATTTCCCAGTTACTTCAGTGCACGAACCCGGCTCGACGGATTGATAGAAGAATACGAACTGTGTATGGCGTACTGCGGACTTACCGAGCAGGATTCCGTTTGTTTCAATCACCAGATCAAGAAATGCCGTGGTATCTGCGCAGGTGCCGAAGAAATGTTGATCTACAATCGCCGGGTACAAAGTATTATCAACCTTCACTCCTATCCCGACCAGCATTTTTGTTTTATTGATAAAGGCCGTGAACCGGATGAGCGATCGATCGTACTGGTGGAAAACAGGAAGTTTTCCGGCTACGGGTATATCGACGAGTTTGCCTCTATTGCATCGGTAGAGGATATAAAAAACTACCTTAAGAATTCAAGCTGGCATCCTGATATGGATGATCTTTTGAGGTCCTGGCTCAAGAAAAATAAAATCAGGACACATAAACTGCCAAATTCACCATAAGCCGGTAAAACCAACCAGAAAAATCGGGAGAAAAAACCTATAAAACTTACCAATTGGTTTAAAGATAGATTTTTAATCTGCCATTCATGGGATTCCCGACAACATTTCCCTACCGGTCTAAATCAGTATTTTTCAAGGGTTTATAGGCATTCTTAGCCATTACATCCTTTAATCGTTGAATTGTTAATTACGAATTCAATGATAGGGTGCGAATGTAGCTGTCAAATGTTATTTTTACACCCAAGTCAAATACTACTTTATGCGTAAACTCTTCACCCTAGGCGTTCTGTTACTGAGCGCTGCTCTCAGCAAGGCCCAAACCTATGCTGACCAGTTGGTGGCGTCCGGGCCTTGTACCCCGATCGTTGCCCTGGTATGCCCTTCCGGAGTTGAAAATCCGGGAAACCTTGTTGATGCCAGCAAGGAAAATTATGCCTTGATGAAAACCAACCTTGGTCTTTCTCTCATCCAAAGTACCGCATTCATTGAAGTGGGATTCTCAAAAAAGGGTGCTCCCGGAAGTGAGATCGCCGTTGTTATTGAGAAACTGGATCAGAGTCTGAACATCGACCTGGTCGACAATCTTACCGTTATCGTTTACGATACCCTTGGCAACGAGGTGGTAAGAAGATCGGATCTCAGTCTGCAGGATGTTGGTGCGCTTGGCGGTTCTTCATCAAAGCAACTGCTTCGCGTGAGCACTCCGCTTCAGAACTACGCAATCGGCAAGGTTCGTATCGAACTGGCCGCAGTTGCCAACGTACTTCAATCGCTTGCGGTTTACAGTGTCTCTCACAACGAAAGCTGTCCGCCGGTTGCCGGAACAAGTATACTTCGTGCTGTAAACTGTACCAACCCTAACAGTGCCATCGACGGAGATACGGCAACCTTTGCCACTTTCAGCCTCCCGCTTTCACTTGGACAAAGTGCCCGACTGAATGTAGGTTACACCAACTCACCGATGAAAGGTGACTATGTAGGTTTTGAAATCGCAAAAGGAAACACTCTTCTTCAACTTGGCCTTATCGACAACCTGAATATCATCTGCCGCGATGTGGATGGTAACGAGCTCTTCAAAAAATCGGACTTCAGTACTGCAGACCTTATTGCACTTGACCAGCTTGGCGGCTTACTCGGCCCATTACTTGGACAAGGCGGAAGCACCAACCAGCGTTTTATCATCGGAACCATTATTCCATCTACCGTTACTATTCCGATCGCAAGTGTTGAACTTGAACTGAATTCTACCATCGGGCTTCTGCTCGACCTTCGCATTTACAATGCGTTCTACTACTCACAACTGAACGGGATCCGTATTACTGCCGATAAGGTAGGAATCATCAACGGGAATCCTGTAAAACTTACTGCTGATTCAGGTTTCGACAACTACAGGTGGTCGAACGGGACTACCGGTCGTGAAACCACAGTTACCACAGCGGGAACTTATACCGTAACCGTAAGCCGTTTTGACGGTTGCGAGCTTACCGGTAGCTTCGAAGTAAAATCGCTGGATTGCGGTGCAAACGGTCGTGTATTTGCCGATGTGCTTGAGGCTTCAGGAAACTGCGACCCGCAAATCCCGTTGATCTGTCCTTCAGGCGTTGAGAATCCTCAAAACGCAGTGGATGGTGATCGCGAGACTTTTGCAAGAATGAGCTCATCACTGGGTCTGAGCCTTATTGAAAGTACTTCTTTCATCGACGTTAGCTTCACTAAGACCGGTGATCCGGGAAGTGATATCGGTGTGGTGATCCAGCCGATCAACCAGAACCTGAATGCCGATGTGGTAGATAACCTTACCATTATAGTATATGACGAAAACGGTAACGAGGTTGCCCGCAGAAGCAATGTAGGTCTTGAAGATGTAGGTCTTCTTTCCGGAACCGGCACACAGGCTGTACTTACCGTTCGTACTCCTATCGGGAACTACCGCATCAAACGTGTACGTGTTGAACTTGAAGGCGTACTGAATGTATTGCAGGATCTTTCGGTATACGGCATTTTCTACGATTGCGCCTGTCCGCCGATCATGGCTACTTCAGTAATCGGATCGACCAATACCATCAATCCTGAACTGGCGATAGATGCAGACAACAGCAACTTCGCACTGATCAACCTGCCGCTTGCACTGGGTTCTACCGGTAGCCTTGAGGTTGGATTCTCTCAGAATGTGGCTCCCGGCGACTATGTAGGTTTCCAGATCGAGCCGGACAACAACCTGTTAAGCCTTAGCCTTATTGAGAACCTTGAGGTAGAAGTACTTGACGAATTTGGCGTAGTAAGAGACAGTTATGCTGATTTCTCCCTGGCCAACCTTGTGGCTGCCGAACAACTTGGCGGAACGCTTGGCGGACTTCTTGGTGCCGGTGGTGCAGGAACAGCTCCGACCGTAGTAGGTTTCCAGACTGACACCGGCGACTACCGCATCAACAGCATCAGACTTAAGGTAAATTCTACCATAGGCCTGCTCATCTCACTCAGGGTTTACAATGCCTTCTCTCTTACCCAGCTTTTCGGTGTAAGAATCAGCTCTACCGACAGCGTAAGCTGCGAAGGAAACCCGGTTACCCTGACTGCTCCAGCAGGATTTGACGATTACCTGTGGTCGACCGGTGCAACTACCAGAAGCATTACGGTAAACAACCCGGGACAATATTCTGTTACCATTAGCAGAACCGACGGCTGTTCACTTTCAGGATCTTACTTCATCCGTTCAAGAACCTTCGGAACCGAAGTAAACAAATTCGAACCTGCCTGCGGACAGAGCAACGGTTTCATTGCTGTTAATCCTGTAAACGGTAGCGGAAACTACAGCTACCGCTTCTCGAATGGTGCTACTACCGACTCGATCTCAGGACTTGCTGCCGGTAACTATTCTGTGATCATTACCGACATTGATTTCGGTTGCGTGGATACCATAAACATTTCCCTTGGAAACAGCGATGCTGATTTTATCGGTTATGTAAGACATGCTGATTGCGGCCAGGAAAACGGTGCCATCTTCCTTACACTTCCTGCCGGTGCGACCGTATTGTGGTCGAATGGCGAAACCACTAAGGTGATCCGCAACCTGGATGCCGGCCGTTACGAAGCGATGGTAACCTTTGCCAACGGATGTATCGGTATACAGACCTTTACTGTTCTAGATTACCAGAACTTCGGACTTCGTGCCACCGTTGTAAATGCCAATTGTATCCTCGACAACGGAGCGATCGACCTTAGCGTGGATTCTGTGGGAACTTATACTTACCTGTGGTCGAACGATGCTACTACTCAAGATATCTTCAACCTTAGACCTGATTACTATTCGGTGGTGGTGACCAACACCGTGAACGGTTGCCAGGATTTCCTTGACACTACTGTTTCTGATCTTGGTTCGCCTGTGATCAGCCTGGTAGACCTTAAGGAAGAAACCTGTTCAGGAAGTGCAAACGGACGTGTTGAGATCAATTACGTACCTGCTGACACCGCTTATGTGGTACAGTGGAACAACGGAGCAAGCACGAAGGCTATTGAGTACCTCGGACCTGGAATTTATGTGGTTAAAGTAACCAACAACGTGGGTTGCGAAGGTGTTCGTCATTACGAACTGGTAGCCAGAGATTCTGTCAGAATTTCTCTTTTCACCACTTTCTCTAACTGTGAGGCACCATTTAACGGTGAGGTTTCTTCGCTGGTAACCGGTGGAAGAACACCTTACGATTACCAGTACAGTACCGGCGACACGACTTCATCGATCAACGGAGTTGCGCCTGGTGAATATTCATTACAGATCGTAGATGCCAACGGATGTGTAACGACTGCTTCTGCTACGGTTGAACGCAGCCCGGCATGTGACGGCGGAGAGCCTGATACCGTTCGCGCTTCGCAACTGGTAACACCGAATGGAGACGGGTTCAACGATACCTGGAAAACCACCCTGATCACTGATTATCCATCGAACCACGTAGACATTTTCTCGAGAGACGGTGCGCTTGTGTTTGAAAAGGACAATTACAAAAATGAATGGGGCGGAACCTACAGAAGGTCGAACGTTCTTCTTCCCGACGGAACTTACTTCTGGGTATTTGAAGCCGACGGTAAGGAATTCCGTGGATTCCTGGTTATTAAACATTGATCGTGACCATCCTGTAAAACTTACGTAAATGAAAAAACTTATCATATTAGCTGCCCTTGCTGCATCAGCGACTTTCGCGACTGCACAGCAGCAACAGAACTTCTCCCTGTACCAGTTCTTCAAGCAGGGATTTAACCCTGGGTATGTCGGTTCTGCCGGACCATTGGCAGCCACCCTGGATTACCGTAACCAGTGGGTAAATACTGACGGTTCCCCTACCTCTTTCAATGCAGGTGTTCACGGTTTGCTTTCGGGTACCCGCAGCAAGCAGTCACGCCACGCCATGGGATTGCTGTTCAGCAATGACCAGATCGGGGTTTCGAAGGCCAACAGTATTGCCCTTCAGTACGCCTACCGCCTTCCGGTGAGCAACAAAATGACCTTGTCGTTCGGAGTTCAGGCGGGTTACTTACAGACCATGACCAACTTCTCGCAGCTCCAGGTTGCCGATGCGCCGGATCCGGTTGCTTCTGAGAACATGAAGGCCAATTCTGCAAATGTGGGAGCCGGTCTTTACCTGTACTCTACCCGTTTCTTTGCCGGGATTTCTTCTCCGGGACTTCTGCGTAACAACAAGGATTTCTCAGGAAACGACAATCCACAGGCAAACAGTCAGCACTATTACCTGATGAGCGGTTATGTGTTCCCGGTGAGCAATGAGGTGAAACTCCGTGCAAGCGGCTTACTGAAAACCACGATCCTTGAGAAAGGCAAAACGCCTGCGATCGCTGATTTCAACCTGGCAGCGATCCTTTACGACCGACTGTTGGTTGGAGCGTCTTACCGCACCGACAACACTGTACTGGCTATTGCCCAGATCCAGCTTACCCGTGCACTTAATGTAGGTTACGGACTGGATTTCAATACCGGTAACATTGGTCGTCCGAGTGGTGTTTCTCACGAGATCGTTCTTGGCTTCAACCTGGTTTCAAGCAAAGCGGCCTTCACTACCCCACGTTTCATTACTTATTTCTAAGCTAGCTCTCCCACCATATGAAAAAACTGATAGTATCCATTTGCGTCCTGGTGATGAGTGTCACCATGATGGCACAGGATGTTCCGAATAAGGTGCAGCGCGCCGATGAAAAGTACGCCGGACTGGCGTTCAGCGAAGCGCTTGAACTTTACCAGGATGCCTATGAAAACGGAAAAGGTAACGTGGATTACCTTTCTGTGAAAATTGCCAATTGCTACCGTCTGCTCGGTGATCCTGAGAAAGCACAGGACTGGTATGCAAAAGCAAACAAAGGGACCGGTTTCGAGCCGATCAACTTCCTGTATTACGCACAAACGCTTGCCGAGAATGAGCGCTATGACCTGGCAATCGAGTGGTACAACAAATTCCTGCAGAACTACCCTGAAGATAAACGCGGTATCCTGGGAATCGAAAGTGCAAAACGCGCCAAGAGCCTTGGCAACCGTCCGCCGGTAGTAACGATCAACAAGACCAACGTTAACTCCAAGTATTCTGATTTCGGTCCTTCTGCCGGTCCTGACGGACTGGTGTTTGCTTCGAACCGCAGAAACTTCCTGACCGTTGGATACACCGACAAGTGGACCGGAGCCAACTACCTTGACTTTTACCTTGCGAAAAACGACGGACAGGGAAGCGTGGGTTCACCAACACTACTTAATGGTGTGGCGAATACTGTTTACCACGAATCGAACGTATCGTATTCTCCTGACGGGAAGCTGATGGTATTTACGCGCAGCCAGTTCAATCCTAACCTGTTTGGCGGCAACATCATTAAGAGTTCTATTGACAATGTGGTGAAGCTAAAGCTGATGGTATATGCCAAAGGCGACAACGGAAAATGGAAGGAAGCCAGCGAGTTTCCATACAACGACGCGAATGTAAGCTACGCACATCCTGCATTTTCTGCTGATGGAAAGTACATTTACTACTCATCTGACCGCAATGGCGGATTCGGGGGAACTGATATCTGGAGATCAACGGTAAATGGAGAAAACTTCGGATCGCCTGAGAACATGGGACCAACCGTGAATACGGCAGGCCAGGAAATGTTTCCTTTTGTTGACCGCTCGAACAACCTTTACTTCTCTTCGAACGGACTTGCAGGTCTTGGCGGACTTGACATCTTCCGGATTGCACAACATCCTGAAACCGGTAAATACTCAAGTCCTGCAAACGTTGGAAGACCGTTGAACAGTCCTTCTGATGATTTTGGGGTAACTATGGATACCGTGAGCAACCGCGGTTACTTCTCTTCTAACCGCCCGGGTGGTGAAGGAAGCGATGACATCTACGGATTCGCCCTTGCCGGTAACTTCGTGGAACTGGAAGTACTTGATGCGGCCACTCACCTGCCGATCGATAAAGCTACCATTAGTATGGGCAAGCAATTGTTTGCCACCACCAATGTATCAGGAATGGCTTCTTCGCCGCTTGAGCTGAACAAAAGCTACAACTTCAACATTGAGGCAAGCCGATACAAAAGCAAAACCGTAGACATCGACAATAATAACTGGCCGATCGGTTCTACTCAATACCGTACCGTATACCTTGAATGCGATAATGGAAACGTGCTTCGCGGGCTTGTGATGGAAGAAAAATCAAAACTTCCTGTGCCACGTGCTACCGTTACTTTGATCAACAAGATCACCGGTGAAGAAAAAATGCTGGTTACCGATGCA
>JAZKEZ010000227.1:9605-15375 GCA_040386675.1 Bacteroidota bacterium
CGATGCATCCGGTCTTTACAAATTCGACATCTGTCCGGATGTGGATTACACGGTAAAAGCAGAGAAAGAAAATTATGAAGGAGACCAGGCTGATATCAGTTCTAAAGGAATTGCTCAGAATGGAGAGATCGTTCAGAACCTGGTACTGAAAGGAAAAAATCCTGGTCCTGTTGAGTTCTACGACATTTACTTCGACTTCAACCGCTCGAACCTGCGTAAGAGTGCTTCTTCTGATCTTCAGAAAATGTACGATATCCTGACCCTGAGTAAGGACCTTCGCGTTGAGATCGGTGCGCATACCGACAGCCGTGGTACCAACGACTATAACGATCGTCTTTCTGCGCGCAGAGCACAATCAGTAGTGAAATATCTGGTGAAACGCGGTATCAGCAGATCAAGACTGATGTCTAAAGGATACGGTGAAACAGACCTGAAGAACCGTTGCAGCGACAATGTTCCATGTTCTGAAGCCGAACACCAGCTGAACAGAAGAGTTGAATTCAAACTGATCGACAGCAGTAATGCGGTAGTTGGTGAGAGTCAGCCAAAAGATGCTGAAGAAGCGGGAGAGTAAGTTCCCTGGTTTCTTAGAAGCTAATGCAAAAAAAAGGCCTCGTCTGTGTGACGAGGCCTTTTTTGTTTAAGGTTGATTTGTTGATGAGTTGATTTGTTTAATTGTTGAAGGGGTTGTAGGGTTGATTTGTTGATTTGTTGAATGGCTACCATCAACCCATAAACGATTCAACAAATCAACAAATCAACCTACTTCTCGTTGGTGAATTCCCGCCCTTTGATTTCAGTGCAGCGGCCCTGAACATTAAGTGACAGGGTCTGGCGAAGCAGGTTGGTATCAGAAAGTGATTCTTCCTGGAGTTTGCCATTTACATCGTGCAGGAAATAGACCTCATCCATGAACTGGTCGTTCACCGTTTTTTCTTTCTGGTACCAGATGATCCCGTTCTTTCCCGGAACCACTTCACCATAGAACACCCGTGTTGATGAGGTAAGCTCCTGGGTGACGTAATCTCTCACAGATCCCGGGTATGCGTAACGGATTGCGGCCGAGCCTCCGGTTATTGGTCCGTCGGAAGGAGAGTGCACGTATAGACTGATGTTCTCGTTGCAATCTTTGCAGTTCCTACCCGATACGATGAAATACGGTGCTTTCTCGCTGGCCGGCAACGTATCGATAAACCTCAACTCGTACAAATTGGTTTCGAGTGAATCGCCGCCGGTGAACAGTATCTTCGACCCTCTCAGATCTTTGATGTGCCAGTCTGCGCTGCGGTATTCCTTTTTAACTGCCGGGACAGTGTCAACACCATCACTTAATTCAACATTTACGGACGGTTCGGAACCACACGACAACAGGAAAATGGTAAGGACAGGCAGGAGGTTTTTCATAGGATCAATTATACGAAATAGTTTAACGGGTTAAGGGTTTAGACGGGTTAGACAGTTTAGACGGTTTGTTGCTGCGCCGGATTTAACCGGAAAGGGCGCAGAGGAAAATATTCCTTTGCGCCCTTTGCGTAAAATCTTGGCGGCCTTTGCGGTTAAACAAAAACTCAATGCATCGCCTCACTCAGATCAACTGTTTTCTTCTTGCCTCCTTTTACCAGCAGGATAAACGGAATACAGAGCAGGAACACGATTCCGAGATATTCGAGTACATCCATATACGACAGGATCGTGGCTTGTTTCATAACAGCATAATCCATCGACTGGTAAGCAGATCTCAATGCAACATCGGGTGACATTCCTCTGCTCATAAAGGCTTGCTGACTTCCTGCAATCTTTTGCTGCACTGCAGGGTTCCCCACATCGAGTTTACTGACCAGGTCGCTCCGGTGAACAATGTTCTGGGTGGATATGAACGTGGTGATCATTGCAATTCCGAATGATCCACCGAGCTGGCGCATCATACCGGTAAAAGATGCTCCTTTCCCGATCTCCTGTCCTTTAAGTGTAGACAGTGATAGTGTGGTGATCGGGATGAACAGCATCCCCATTCCTATTCCACGCATGATCAACGGCCAGAAAAAGGCTTCTTCGGGCGTGTCGGGAGTAAGTACCGAACGGTTCCAGAAGGTGAACAGGAAGAACAGGAAGAAACCGGCCGCTACCAGGTATTGTTGCTTTACGCCACGCTGCAGCAGCTGACCGATGATCGGCATCATAAACGCCGTGGTGAGTGCCGCAGGAATCATCAGCATACCCGATTGCTGTGCGGTCCACCCTAAGGTAGACTGGGTGTACAGCGGGATAATAAAAGTTGATCCGTACAATCCGAAACCGAGAATAAATGACAGGATGGTCCCGATCCGCAGGTTTCCATTCTTGAGGACCCGGAGATCGACTATGGGATTTCGGTACGTAAGCTCACGCCAGATGAAGAAAAAGGCGGAGAACACCGAAACTACGGTAAGCGCAAGAATCACCTTACTGTTGAACCAGTCGTCTTCGTGGCCGCGTTCCAGGATGTATTGCAGCGAACCTACGGCCATGGCCAGCAGTCCGATGCCCGCCCAGTCGATGTCTTTCCGGCTGGTTTTTTCCCCGTAAACCGGGCTTTTCACAAACTGCAGCGTAAGGATGGTAGCGATAATCCCAATAGGGATATTGATGTAGAAAATGTACGGCCAGGAGAAATTATCGACAATGTAACCTCCGAGCGGCGGACCAAGTGTCGGGCCGATGATCACCCCAAGACCGTAGATCGCCTGGGCCATTCCGCGTTTTTCAACCGGGTAGCTTTCGGTGATAATGGTTTGTGAGGTTACCAGCAGTGCTCCTCCTCCAAGTCCCTGTATGAATCGGAACATTACCAGTTCCCAGATGTTGGTCGCGTTCCCGCAGAGGAACGAAGCGAAGGTAAAGATGACGATGGATACCGCGAAGTAATTTCGCCGGCCAAACTGTTGCGACAGCCAGCTGGTGAGCGGGATCATGATCACGTTGGCAATGGCATAGGCGGTGATCACCCAGGCCACTTCACTCAGGGTAGCGCCCAGGTTGCCGCGCATCTCATTTAGCGCAACGTTAACAATTGTGGTATCTACGATTTCCAGCAGGGCACAGAAAATAGCCGTAATGGTTATGATCACCCTTCGGAAACCGTATTCTACCAGTGCATTTGGATCGGTCATGGTATAGCTGTTAGCTAAAGCGGTTGTTTATTTAAAATACTGTAGGTGCAATAATGTGAGAGGCGGGATTTTTCCGTGTTCTCAATTAAAAACTCTTTGTTAACCGCAGAGTCTCAGAGGTCAACACGGAGATCACTGAGTAAATCTTACGGAGAATTCTCTGAGTTCTCCGTGAAAAAACTCTGCGCCTCTGTGGTTAAATAACCATCCCACAATTTTGCGCAGACAGCATATTATTTAATGTTCACGTCAGCAAAAACGTTCATCCCCGGACGAAGTCTTTTCACCGCTGAATCGGCAGTATTCTTAAATTCGATACGGACAGGAACACGCTGCACCACTTTTACAAAGTTACCAGTCGCGTTGTCGGGAGGAAGCAGGGCGAATCTCGAACCGGTTGCGGCAGAGAATGAACTTACCGTTGCCTCAAATTCGTGGTCCGGGAAAGCATCCACCTTAACAATTACCGGCTGACCGATCTTCATGTCTTCCAATTGGGTTTCCTTGAAGTTTGCCGTTACCCAAACCGATCCGTCGATCACGAGGCTGAACAGGGTTTGTCCGGCATTCAGGAATTGTCCTATCTGTACATTCACTCTTGAAACGATCCCGTCTTCAGGCGCCGTGATCACAGTATACGAAAGCTGGAGCTTTGCGTTGTCAAGGTCCCCTTTGCGCTGCATGGCGTTGGCTTTGGCCACGTTTACCTGCTGTGAAGAAGCATTGCTTTGGGCCGAGGTCGCGCTGGTCTGGCGGGTCGCGGTACGCTTTTGTTCCAACAGGATATCCAGCTGGCGGTCGGCGGTCTGCTTTGCAGCAGAAGCCTGCTCAAACTGCTGCTGGGTAATTGAGTGATCTTTGATCAGGTTGTTGTAGCGGGAATAGTCCTGGTCGGCTCTCCAAACGTTCACCTTGGCGGCAGCGATCTGCGCATCGATGGTAGAAATGTTTGATTGTGAGGTAGCTATGTTAGCATATGAAGCACTTGCACTCGCTTCAGAAAAACGGGTATTGCCTTCTGCACCTGAAACGGCTGCCTCAGCCTGCTCCAGCCTGATTCGGAAATCCCGGTCGTCAAGAACAATCAGCGTATCGCCTTTTTTCACATGCTGGAAATCCTTAACACGTACTTCCTGCACATATCCTGAAACTCTCGGGATGATCGGGCTGATACTCGCATCTACCTGTGCATCGTCGGTTTCTTCGTGACTTTGTGCGTGGATGTATTTGGTGATACCGAAACCACCGCCTCCGAGTACTAGTACTGCAAGGATGATTGGGAAAATTCGGTTTGATTTTTTTGGTGTATCCTGATTATTCATGGTTGTATCGTTGAATTCGGTTTGTGCTGGATTTTATTGAGTGATAACGCCTGCGGTCTTGCGCAGTTTTTCATAAGCGATCATGGCATCTGCCCTGGCAAATGTGAAATCGATGCGCGACTGTAACTGGGCCACGTCTGCATCGAGCAGGTCGGTAGTGGTGCTCAGGTTGTTGTCGTGCTTGTTTTTCACAATGCGGTAGTTCTCCATGGCCTGCTCTACTGCTTTACCGTACACTTCGATCTTCTTTCTCATGGAAAGGAAGTTCTGGTAATCGTGCCCCATTTGCAGGCGGATCTGGTCGTTCAGCAGGTTCTGACTGGCATCGAGTTGTGCAACCTGGGCTTTTGCCTGGTCGATCTTGGCGCCGGTTTTCCAGAAAGAAGAGATGCTGTATTTTACTCCAAGTCCTACGTTTACAGCATTGGTCACGGTAAGCACGTTCGGAATGTACATCGCAACATAACCACCGGTTAGTGCAAGCGATGGATAATATTCTCCTCTCGCAGCCTTTACTCCCGATTCAGCAGCTTTGCCACGGTAATCCAGTGCCTGCAGATCGGCGCGATTGGTCAGTGCCAGGTTTTCCCAGGCAAGGTAACCCGGATCACTTTTTACGGGTTTGAACCAGTTGCTGTCGAGTTGAAGCTCAGTATCCTCTTTTAGTCCAAGCAGGAGGTTCAGGGTGATAGTAGCCAGTTTGAAATTGTTCTCCGCATCTAGCATGGTGAGTTCTACGTTCGATTGCTGCAATTGCACTTTCAGGAGGTCGTTGCGGGCAATTACCCCGTTTTTTTCCAGGTTCGCAAAATCATTGATACGTGCTTCTCCCCTTTTCAGGTTCTCCTGTACCAGTTTCAGTGCTTCACCGGCCTTGTATACATTGCTGTAGGCTTCCATGGTGGCTTCGATCACATCGGTGCTGTCGAATTTGGCATCGAGTTCGGAGGCTTTGTGCAGGTAATTGGCTGCTTTTATGCCTTGTGAAATACGTAGTCCGGAAAACAACGGAACAGAAGCATTCAGCAGTCCGTAGCTTACCTGGTCTACTTTCAGCGACGATGTTGCTGTTCCTGCTCCCGCCTGTTGCTGGGTAGCTGCGGTCTTCACTTTCAGGTCTACCTTCGGAGAGTTTACCCTCAGGTATCCGCCGGTAAGTCCGAGTTCAGGCAGGCGGTTGTCTTTCGCCTCGTGCAGTTTGGCCGAAGCCTCGTCTACTTTGGCATTTCCCAGTTTTATACGCTCACTGTGGGTAAGACTAAGCTGTACGGCTTCGTTCAGGGTAAGATTGCGTTTCTG
>JAZKEZ010000228.1:0-779 GCA_040386675.1 Bacteroidota bacterium
CCGTCAAGGTGCCCGCGTTCCGGTTCGCTCCGTTCGATCGGGAAAAGAGGCGACATGCCTTCGTATAATTGGTTGTGCAAATAATTTAGTTCTGGGTAATTGGGGATTGAAGAAGTATCTCGGACCAAAAAACCTAAAGCTGGATTACTGTCAAATACGGCAGGTGAGTCGCCTCTTTTACGGAACAAGCGGAGCGAAACAACATGCGGGCACCCGGAGGAAGCTGGGAGGAACGACCAGATCGCCGAACGGGTCGCAATGTTGTGAGTAACGCGCAGTGAAGTAAAAGAAGCGACAATTTCTTTCGTTCTTTCTTTCCAAAAGAAAGGACAACAACAAACAATTCGACAAACCAGACAAGGCGTCAAACCAGAGAAAACTGAATTAAGCCGGAATCTTCCCCGCCTTCTCCCTCTCCCAAACCCTATGATTGGCAATCGCCGCAACAAAACCATCGCGCAATCCACCAAAATCCTGAGCTAAGATCAATCCCTTATCAGTTGATTTCCCCTTCACCACATGGCCGGCAAATCCGGTTGCAGCCAAGAGTTTAGATGCATCAGCATGAAAAGCAATGGCTTTACAGTGCTTAAACGCCTGGTCAAGGAAGTGGACCGCATCGGGCTCATTTGCCAAGGCCTTCGCGCTGTCTTCGCCGTCTGGCACGTATACCGCGTCGTAACACACGGAAGCAGCGGTAAGGAAACTCTGGTCCACCGGAATGCCTTTCTTGTCGGTTCCGTTGATGTTCCCCAGTTTCAGCGAAATGAGTTCGGTAA
>JAZKEZ010000228.1:789-13034 GCA_040386675.1 Bacteroidota bacterium
GCCTTCACTTTCCAGCGCAGCTTTCATATCCGCCAGCGATTTTCCATCTACCCCGTTTGCAGCCAGTATCGCTACTTTCCGGGTTTTTATCGTGTCCTTCACCGTATTTTTCATACTCAAAGGCGCCGAACTTTTCAGGCTGGATGTGACCGCTTCCGATTGGTAATCTTTTGGATTTCCGTCGGCAGGTACGCTGTGGTTCAGGATAGCAGGTTGAGGTGGAACCGCAAGGCCCAGCTTATCTGCAACCGTGGCCGCCAGGTCGGCATCGACATTCGCCAGTGTAGCAAGCATTCTCTCCCGGATCTCAACGGTACGCACTTTTCCAAGTTCGAAACTCAGGGCGTCTTTAATGTGTTGTTGTTCCGGTGCCGACTGACTGTTGTAAAACAGTTTCGCCTGACTGAAATGATCGAAGAAACTCTTGCTTCTTGCTCTCACTTTACGGGCATCGATGCGTTCAGGATACGAAGTAAAACCTCCGTCGGCCGCCTTTACCTGCGCCGGGTCATTGTTCGCAAGGCTGTTGGGATTGTAGCTCGTTTTGCCTTTGTTGATCGTTTGGCGCATAAAGCCGTCGCGCTGGTTGTTGTGTACATTCACCACCGGCCGGTTTATC
Organism: Bacteroidota bacterium; assembly: GCA_040386675.1. GTDB lineage: Bacteria > Bacteroidota > Bacteroidia > Flavobacteriales_D > Luteibaculaceae > DASUEB01. Next base: position 1,409 of record JAZKEZ010000228.1, read on the forward strand.
GGGATCTCGTGGAAATTCGGTCCGCCAAGACGGATCAACTGCGTGTCGGTGTATGAAAACAGGCGTCCCTGCATCAGCGGGTCATTCGAAAAATCAATTCCCGGCACCACGTGTCCTACATGAAAAGCAACCTGTTCGGTTTCAGCAAAGAAATTATCGGGATTCCGGTTCAGGGTCAGTTTTCCAACCCGTTGCACAGGCACCAGTTCTTCAGGAACCAGTTTGGTAGGATCGAGCAGGTCAAAATCAAACTTGAATTCGTCGGCTTCGGGTATCACCTGTATACCCAGTTCCCATTCCGGGAAAGCACCGGTCTCAATCGCTTCCCACAGATCCCTGCGGTGGAAGTCAGGGTCTTTTCCTGAAATGATCTGAGCCTCGTCCCAGGCAACGGAATGCACGCCCAGAAAAGGTTTCCAGTGGAATTTTACAAAATTGCTTTCTCCTTTTTCGTTGACGAAGCGGAAGGTGTGAACACCAAACCCCTCCATCATCCGGTAGCTTCGTGGCAACGCCCGGTCGCTCATTACCCACATGATCATGTGTGCCGATTCGGGCAGTAAAGAGATAAAATCCCAGAATGTATCGTGCGCAGATGCGGCCTGCGGCATTTCATTATCAGGCTCCGGCTTCACGGCATGAACCAGGTCCGGGAATTTCATGGCATCCTGGATAAAGAATACCGGTACATTATTTCCAACCAGGTCGAAATTGCCCTGCTGGGTATAGAATTTTACGGCAAATCCACGCACATCCCGGGCAAGATCGCTCGAACCCTTAGATCCGGCAACCGTAGAAAATCTGACAAATACTGGTGTTTCTGTCTCTGTATCGTTAAGGAAATGCGCTTTGGTGACCGGTGAAAGAGACTCATATACTTTAAACACACCATGTGCTCCCGATCCTCTTGCGTGAACCACGCGTTCCGGTATGCGTTCGTGGTCAAAATGGGTGATCTTCTCTCTCAGGATGAAGTCTTCCAGCAAAGTGGAACCGCGTTCGCCGCTTTTCAGCGAATTCTGATCATCGTTTATCGGAACACCATGGTTAGTGGTCATGGATGCTCCATTGTCCTGCACGGTATTCGGCGACAGTTCTGTGGTTTTCGCATTTTCGGGTTGCACAGGCAGCGCTTTGGGATTGGTACTCTTTTTCGGAGAGCTTTTTTCCTTTTCCGTTGATTTGGCTGGATCGCTTTTCGCTTTGGACATAACTTTTGAATTTAACTGCAACTCATGTCAAATTCGATACCATCAGCCAAGGCTAATAAAACCAACTATTATCATCAGTTTATTGGGGAGGTTTAGCCGTAATTGAGGTCGATTGTCCCAATGAGGCGGAAGGTTTCATGTTTTTCTGATGTTACGTCAGTATTCTCCAATTTGCATGAACCGTGAATCGAATGATCATTAGTTCGGATTTGCTTTTTACATTGAAGCCCCCAACACAGGTTTTATGAAACACCTACTCACCTTATCGGTATTCTTTCTTTTTTCCTTCAGCCTTTTTTCGCAGGATCACGATCCGGTGGCTAATCCGGAAGCAGTGATTGTAGGCGGAAACGCGCGGTTTACGGTGCTCCAGGATGATCTTGTCCGCATGGAATGGTCGGAAGACGGGCGTTTTACCGATCAGGCCTCGCTCACTATTGTCAACCGCAAACTACCGGTTCCGGTGTTTACCCAAAAAACAGAGAACGGCGTTTTAACCATCAGCACCCGGCGCATCACGCTTTCGTATACATTAAACAGCGGACCGTTTTCTTCAGCCAATCTAAAAGCGAGATTAGCCATCAGGGGTGAAATCGTGGAATGGCGGCCGGGAACGGTAGATAAAGCAAACCTCTTAGGTACCGCAAGGACACTCGATACCTTCGATGGCGCACCCGATTCGCTCGAACAGGGACTGGTTTCCAGGAGCGGCTGGACCTTACTGGATGATTCGGAACGCCCTCTTTTCGACAACAGCGACTGGGCCTGGGTTCAGCCAAGAGAAACTAAAAAGCAGCAGGATTTTTACCTGTTTGTATATGGCGATAACTACAAGGGATTGCTGAAGGATTATACCTCCATCGCCGGTAAAATTGCACTGCCTCCACGTTTTGCCTTTGGTGCGTGGTGGTCCAGGTACCGTGAATATACCGATCTTCAGTTTCGCGAGCTGGTAGACGAGTTCAAGGCGCACGATCTGCCGTTGGATGTGCTGGTGATCGACATCGACTGGCACCTGCGCAGCTTGCCGGGGTTCTTTAAGGATGGGATACTTCAGCGCGATCAGGCCGGCGAAGGCTTTGGCTGGACGGGTTACACCTGGGACAAAGATCATTTTCCAAATCCTGCCAAATTCCTGGAATGGACCAATAAAGAACAGCTGAAGACCTGTCTGAATCTTCACCCGGCATCGGGTGTACAGCCTTTCGAGGAACAGTATCCTGAGTTTGCCCGGGCGATGGGAGTAGATCCGGCAACGAAAAAGTACATTCCCTTCGATATCACCAACAAGCACTTTGCGCAGAATTACCTCGACCTGCTGCTCCATCCCATGGAAAAAATGGGAGTGGATTTCTGGTGGCTCGACTGGCAGCAATGGGGCAATACCACCATACCGGGCGTAAACCCTACTTTTTACCTGAATTATGTGCATTACAGCGACATGGAGCGCCAGGATAAAGTGCGGCCCCTGATCTTTCACCGCTGGGGCGGATTAGGGAACCATCGCTACCAGATCGGTTTTTCGGGAGATACCCGCACCACGTGGAAATCACTGGCGTATCAGCCTTACTTCACCAGCACGGCAGCCAACGTGGGCTTTGGCTACTGGAGTCATGACATCGGCGGACATTTCGGTCCAAAGGAAGATCCGGAACTCTATACCCGCTGGATCCAGTGGGGCATCTTCAGTCCCATCTTCCGTACACATGCTGCGATGGATTATTACCAGGAACGCCGCCCGTGGATGTATCCGCAGGAAAACTACACGGCCATGCGCGCCGCTTACCTGCTGCGGTACGCATTGGTTCCGTACATCTACAACGAGGCGTACAACACTTACGAAACCGGCCTGTCGCTGCTTCATCCCATGTATTACGAGCATCCGAAGGAAGAGAAAGCCTACGGGTTTCCAAACCAGTATTATTTTGGAAGGGATATGATTGTCTCTCCGGTCGTAAAACCCATTGGGAAAGACAGTGTGTATACGCTCCAGGAAGTATGGCTTCCCAGAGGAACGTGGTACGATTGGAGTACGCACACCGCATTAGAAGGAGGGAAAGTGATCCAATACATGGCAACGCTCCACGACATTCCTGTATTTGTGAAAGCAGGTGCAATTATCCCGATGCAACCCAAGGTAGACCGGCTGGACGATCCGAACATTAACCCGCTGATCTTTACGGTATTTCCCGGAGATTCGGGGAGCACGGTGTTATACGAAGACGAAGGCAATTCCAACGGTTTCAAAAACGGTGAATACGTGGAAACGCCGGTCAGCTTCAGTAAAAACGGTCAGGTAGTTCACTTTACGATCGGAAGTATGAAAGGTTCTTATCCGGGAATGAGTACGAACCGCGGTTACGAGCTACGCTTCACGAACACTTTTTCACCCCAGAAAGTGGAAGTGAACGGACTGAACTATGCGTACAGCGAACAAGCAAACCCGGGCTGCTGGAGCTACGTCGGAGCTGAACTGGAAACCCGGATTTACGTGAGTGCTGTAAATACCCGTGAAAAGGTGGTGGTGAAGATCACGTTTCCAGCGTACGATCAGCAATTGCTTTCAGGACTGAAGGGAAAAATGAGGTACATCGAAGCCTTCGAAAACGTCAGGGTTTCCGGGGTCTGGGCAAGAGGAAAGTACGATTCCCAGGTGATCAGCAGGCTGAGCCAGTTCGGACAGCGATTGCAGTATGAACCGACCGGTCTGGCCAACGGCTTAAAGTCCTTCAATAAGGACTGGAATGATGCGTTGCACAGTCTGCAGCAGGCGTGTTCGGCATATCCAGCCCACCTGCCGTGGTACCGCTTTTTGAAGAAATTCGGAAATGTGGCAGAGCTTCCGGTCATTAAGGATGCTCCCATAAAGCCGGATCACACCACAAAACTGGAATTTAATGTCGAGCCGGGCACCAAAGTGCATTATTCGGTGATTGGGGTGGACGGTGAACAGGCTGAAAGGATCTACACCAAACCGGTTGAGCTGAAAGTACCGGTTGAAGTGTCTGCCTACGCCGCGTCAGCAACAGGCGGAGCCAACAGCGCAGGCATCCACAAAACCATTTATGCCGCCAACTCCGGACTTCGTTATAAGCTATATAAAGGCTATTGGGATAAAATCCCGGATTTGAAAACCCTGGCAGTCGATACCGTCGGAATTGCGCAATCACTCGATCCCGATGTGTTCAGTCCGCTGAAAATGGGCTACGTAGTGAATATGGAAGGAATGATCACCATTCCGAAAGACGATATCTACACATTTGAGCTCGGATCTGACGACGGCAGTATGCTATACATCAATTCAGAAACCATTGTAGACAACGATGGACTGCATGGCTTCCTGGTAAAGTCCGGCCAGAAACGCCTGAAGGCGGGTAAATATCCGATTCGTATCATTTACCACCAGGGAAGTGGCGATCAGCAACTGGAGCTGCTGGTTTCTTCGCCGGGAATGTCGAAGCGTCAGGCAGAACTGATGGTGGAACTTAAACCGGAGTAAAACAAAAAAGCCCCTGAATCTTCAGGGGCTTCAAAAAATCAGTCCACGGCATTAATTTTTTTGTCAGCAAGCCTCATGTCTTCTTCGGATGCTACGGGTGGATCATTTACATCTGGAGCATTTGTGCTGTACTGAAGCTCAGCTAATACAGGGAAGTGGTCTGAGCCGCAAGCCGGAAGTCGCTTTAAAGAGGAGAGGGTAAAATCAGAAGAGCAGAATATATGATCCAGTGGGAATCGCAGAAAAAAATGTTTTGCGTGAAAACTATTAAAGAATCCGCGCCCTCTTCTTGGATCCAACAACCCGCTGACCTTAGAAAAGAGTTTGGTGGTATAACTCCACGCAACATCATTCAGATCACCTGCAACGATAACAGGATCTGTTTCTGCAGATGCTTCTTTTGCAATTAGAAGCAACTCAGCATCCCGCTCGGTAGACCTGGGGTTCTCTTGGGGTACTGGCGGTTGGGGATGCACGCAATACAAGGTTACTAACTGGCCGCATTCCAGTCGAACCTTGGTTTTAATGGACGGAATGTCAGGCTCAATAAGGTATCGGACTTTTTGGTCAGATAATGGAAGGCGGGAATACATGAGCATTCCATAAGTATTATCCAACGGTGCGGTTATCGAATAAGGATAGCAATCAAGAAGCTTGTCCATGCGGTCCTTCCACCATGGATCAGTTTCAATAAGCAGAATGATATCCGGGTTGCGGGTGCTGATCAGATTTAGGTACAGGTCACATTTTTTGTTTTCCTGGTAAACATTCGCAATCAGTAGTCGGACAGATCTTTTGGCATCTCTTGACAACGTCGATTTTAATGGGCGACCTCCGAAAATTGTAAACGGAAGTACTAAAAACATCAGGTAAGTAATATTGACGGACAATCCGATTAAAGTTAGTCGGAATAGCACATTTGAAGATTGTGAGAAAACAAGTCCTGCCGTCAATAGAAAGCAGCTGAGTGCAAGCTTTTGCAGACGTGGATACTCAAAAACACGGAATGTCCAATGGTCATTACGGATAAGTGGGATTAGTGAGCTAATTATCATGCACAGGGCAGCATAAAACAGCAAAGTTTCGATAGTGCTCATTTAAAAACGCATTGGATATTATAGATTAAGGTGGGTACCGTTTCAATCAGTGATCTTATCAAGCTTGAAATACCCCAAATGTACTTGATCCATAAGATCATCTACAGCTGGCGAAATCTTTATTGAGTACTGCTTCTTCTGTTGTTTTAAAAGGTCTTCTATTTGATAAATGTTGTCAACATCGATCCCGTATTTTTCGTCGATGTGGGCGGTTGCCAACCTTTCAGTGAGTTGCTTTTGAAAAATGCCAACTTTTTGGAGGCTTTCACCGCATCCATTTTGTTCGGCTGGACAGTAAGGAATGTGTAATGCTGTTCTTCTAAAAGTCCACTGGTATAACCTCCAAGATTAATGAAGAATAATCGCAACTCAGTTGGAGCGATTTCACTGGAAGAATCGACAACCTCAACTTTATATCCATCTACCCGGTTAACTTCTCTCCATCCATCAAGGTGCAGACTGTTTCCTGTTTCAGGCCAAAAAGCTCTTACCAATGGCACTAATTCTTTAAGGGAATGACCGATGGCAAAGAAATAATCGTGTTGCTCAACATTTCTGTTTGGTACTTCAGCACCTAAGAGCAACTGAAATAGTTTAGGCCGATTTGAATCTTCAGTCATGAGTTGGGAATAAAGATTTTACAATTGCCAGCGAAGCAGCTTCGCAAAAATCCAGACCCGAATAGTCAGGGTTATAACCTCCCATGTAAGGTACAGCCATAATATAGATGCGGTCATTGTAAGCTCCGTACTCATCAACCACCTGGAAGCAGTCATTAATGGCAATCCCCTGAACCGTTAAGTAATATTCGCCGTCTGATCCCAGGCATACTGAGCTGTTTCCTTCCGAAATAGCCTGAATGGCCGCATTAGCCGAGCTGAATCTGAGTTTAGCCGGACTGATCGTTTTATCTTTAAGCATACTTTCAAAGGGAAAGTCGCCGTAAGAAAGGTGAGGTTGTCCTACACAATCAATAAAAGTCTTGAAAGAGGTTGATACTTTGGTTCCCTCTTCGGTAGTATAGTGATAGGTAACTCCACCGCTCTCCGAAATCTCAACTTCACTTGCATCACCAACGGATATAAGTTCTAAAAGGCCAGCATCGTGAAGTGCGATCAATTCTTCAGCTGAACTTTGAGGAATGTACGCTATTACCAGTGAGATAAGAGGTAAAAGTGACTTTTGCAATCGTTGCATATCTTCTGCAGAGAGGTATTTCGCGGGATAGTTGATTGCAAAACTCAATACTCCGAGCATTTCTTTCCAATAGATGGATTGTTGTCGCTCGATGGATTTTTCTGCCTCGGCATATTCAGCCTTTAGCAGTTGAAAAGCATCCAATTTTTCTCTTAGTTTCATCATGTCTTCGACGAATTCCTCCACTGTCATAAATTTGATCCGCTCATAAAATGCCGGGTCTTTCTCCATGAACACCGACTTGAAATCCTTTTCAAAGAAATAATCCAATGACAGAAAGCCACCATTCTCTTTAATGTGAGTGGAAACTTCATCACTGGTCAACAAGGAATCATTTCTAAGATGCGTGTCTTCCAGGTGAAATCGAACGGCTGGCAAAAAGCCTTTACGGGTGTGGAGATGCAATGAGAAATCTGTCGCATCATCATTTTTGATGAAACTGAGTTTTCCGTTTTCTTTCCGTTGAAACTCACCATTTTTCCTGGAAATACTGCGTACGGCATCAACTGCGGTCAAAGAAGACCCTTTAATACAGATGGGGTGATCAAATTTCTTGGATATTTTCTGTGGAGGATAGGGCGAATCAAAATAGCCGGGCACAATGCCTTCATGTTTTTTCGGCCAGTTATGTCCTGTACAGACTACCACCTTATCAAAGGTTAGCCATTCTTCTGCATTCATTATCTCTACCGCATTTTTCACGTCCCTTATATCATTAATTGCAGTCTCATAATGAACTCTTACAGGAATGTTAAGTTCCTTACTCTGATCCAGCAATTTTTTGAACTGAGCCGAAAGATATTCGCCGAAGAGTAAGCGCGGTAGTACTTTGTAGTCGTTGAAATTTGCAGAGTCTATGTTAAATCGTGAAAGCGTATCCTTCGGCAAAGTTTTCACCCATTCAGAAACAGGAGTTACGATACTGGGAATTTCATTTCCCGAAACATTCGTGATGTGTTCAATGTTTGCTCCTTCAGGACTATAGGGCATTCCCATCCCGAGCTGCGATTTTCTTTCAAATATGTCTATGGAAAACTGGTGTTCGCCAGACTCGATGAGTCGTTTGAACATAAATAATGCACTGGGACCGCCCCCAACTATAGCGATACGTTGTTTAATCACGATGTAAAGTTTCCGGGAAAAATTCAAGAACCGTGCTATACTACTCTCTTGATCATTCCAGGAAAGATATGTGCAGTAGAGATCCTATGATCGTCAAAAGACAATTATCGAACCTCAACAAAAAGTTGACACTTGTTCAATCTCAGTGATTGCGACGCTTTGAGGAGGTAAAAAACAAAAAAGCCACCGGAATTTCCGATGGCTTTTTTTTCTCTTTGTTGCGGGGACAGGACTCGAACCTGTGGCCTTTGGGTTATGAGCCCAACGAGCTACCAACTGCTCCACCCCGCGATCTTGTGAGTGCAAATGTAGTTATATTTCGTTTCTTTGCAACTTTATTTTAAAATTGTTTGATCTCATGCACAAAGCCGGCTTCGTAAATATCATCGGAAGTCCCAACGTAGGGAAATCTACACTGATGAATGAACTGGTCGGCGAGCGACTGAGTATCATAACATCTAAAGCACAAACCACGCGCCATCGCATCTTCGGTATCGTAAACGAAGAGGAGTACCAGATGGTGTTTTCGGATACTCCCGGAGTGCTCCGTCCAAGCTACAAACTGCACGAAAGCATGATGAGTTTCGTAAACACGGCTCTCAAAGATGCCGATGTGATCGTACTCATGGTAGAACCGAAGGACCGCACACTGAATAATCCGGAAGTATTGGAACGCGTGAAGAAATCATCTATCCCGGTGATTTTGCTCATCAATAAACTCGACCTGTCCAATAATAAAGAACTCGACGAGTCTTTTGTGTTCTGGCAACAGGAGATACCAAGGGCATTTATCGCTCCGATCTCCGCCCTTCACAAGTTCAACCTGGAATTCCTGAAAGCAAAAATCCTCGAATTCCTTCCCGAAAATCCGCCGTATTTCCCGAAAGATGAACTTACTGACCGTCCGTTAAGATTCTTTATCACCGAGATCATCCGGGAGAAGTTACTTTTGCACTACGATAAAGAAGTTCCATACAGTTGTGAGGTGGTAGTGGAGAACTACGAGGAAACTCCCGAGATCGACCGTATACGGATACTGATCTTTGTGGAACGCGACAGTCAGAAGGGGATCCTCATCGGAAAAGGCGGCAGCGACCTGAAAAGAGTAGGGACCGAAGCCCGTAAAGACATGGAGCAGTTCCTCCAGAAAAAAGTGTTTCTCGAACTCTTTGTCAAAGTCGATAAAGACTGGAGAAATGAAGATAATAAATTGAAGAAATACGGATATAACAATTAAGTAATGGCCAATATAGTAGCGATAGTGGGGCGACCCAATGTGGGGAAGTCCACCTTATTTAACCGACTTACCGAAACACGAGACGCAATCGTGGATGAGGTAGCCGGTGTGACCCGTGACAGGCATTACGGAAAATCCATCTGGAGAGAGATCGAATTTTCGGTCATCGATACCGGTGGATATACCAGTGGTACTGATGATATCTTCGAAGAAGAGATCCGCAAGCAGGTAGTGATGGCTATCGATGAAGCCACATCGATCATTTTCCTGGTAGACGCCGAAGCCGGTATCACCGATTTCGACCAGTCGATCGCAGAGATGCTGAGAAGAAGCAAGAAACCGATTTTTGTAGTTGCTAACAAGGTAGATACCTACGACCGTATCCCGCAAACCGCTGAGTTTTACAGCTTCGGACTGGGTGAGGTGCATTGCATTTCTTCTGCCAACGGAAGCATGACCGGCGATATGCTCGATGCAGTAGTAGACAGCTTCCCGGAGAAAACAGGCGAAACGCACTCTACCTTGCCGCGTATTGCCGTGGTAGGCCGCCCGAACGTGGGTAAATCATCTCTGGTGAATGCACTTACCGGTAACGAACGCAACATTGTGACGCCGATCTCGGGAACCACCCGCGATTCAATCGATACGCACTACAAAGCCTTCGGACACGAATTTATCCTGGTAGACACCGCGGGGATCCGCAAACGCGCCAAGGTGAAGGAGGACATCGAGTTTTACTCGGTAGTACGCTCATTCAGGGCGATAGAGGAGTGCGACGTGTGTATCATGATGGTTGATGCCACTATGGGCATCGAAAAGCAGGATCAGAGCATTTTCTTCGAGATCGAGAAACAGAAAAAAGGAGTAGTTCTGCTGGTAAACAAATGGGATCTTGTTGAAAAAGACACCCAGACCATGGCTGCATTCGAAAAGAACCTGCTGGAAAAACTACAGCCCTTCACCGATATCCCGGTCATCTTTACGTCGACCACCACGAAGCAGCGTATTCACAAAGCAGTTGAGGTAGCGATGGAAGTGTACGAGAGCCGTACCCAGAAGATCCCTACTTCGAAACTGAATGACGTGATGCAGGACATCATCGCGGTAAATCCTCCGCCGGCACTGAAAGGAAAGTACGTGAAGATCAAATATTGTATGCAGCTGCCTACCTATACGCCTTCGTTTGCATTCTTCTGCAACCTGCCGCAGTATGTAAAAGATCCGTACAAACGTTTCATCGAGAATAAGATGCGTGAACACTTCAATTTTACAGGTGTTCCGATTAATATCTTCTTCAGGAAGAAGTAATTGGGTTTTTAAACCGCAAAGAGCACAAAGATTTACGCAAAGGGCGCAAAGGATTGATTTCCTCTGCGCCCTTTGTGCTTTTCCTTAGCGCCCTTTGCGGTTAAAAAAAATCCGGACATAAAAAAAGGAGCCGAAGCTCCCTTTTCATATACTATAAATTGAACAATCAGTTCAGGTTGAATTTACTTTTCAGTACAGCAACGCTGTCAAGCTTCTCCCAGGTAAACAGTTCCACTTCGCTCTTCACGGTTTGTCCGTCAGGAGAAGTAAAGGTTTTGGTAACTGTTTTTGGTTCGCGACCCATGTGTCCGTATGCTGCAGTCTCAGAATAGATCGGGGTACGCAGTTTCAGGCGCTTTTCGATGTGGTACGGACGCATATCAAACTCAGGAAGTTCAGTAATGATACGTGCGATCTCACCGTCGTTAAGACCTATCTTGGAAGTTCCGTAAGTATTGATGTAGATACCCATTGGTTTTGCTACGCCGATAGCGTAAGAAACCTGTACAAGTACTTCGTCGGCAATTCCTGCAGCAACAAGGTTTTTCGCAAGGTGACGTGCAGCGTAAGCCGCAGAACGGTCAACTTTCGAAGGATCCTTGCCAGAGAATGCGCCACCACCGTGGGCACCTTTTCCACCGTAGGTATCAACGATGATCTTACGACCGGTAAGTCCGGTGTCTCCGTGAGGTCCGCCGATCACAAATTTCCCGGTTGGGTTGATGTGATAAGTAATGCTGTCGGTAAACAAAGCCTGAAGTTCAGGTTTTAGTTTAGCCTTCACACGTGGGATAAGGATATTGATGATGTCCTGCTCGATTTTCTTGCCCATCGCTTCTTCGGTTCCGAAGTCATCGTGCTGGGTAGAAATTACGATCGCATCGATACGTACAGGCTGGTTGTCGTCAGAATACTCAATGGTAACCTGGCTTTTTGCATCCGGACGAAGGTAAGG
>JAZKEZ010000228.1:13044-27540 GCA_040386675.1 Bacteroidota bacterium
GGATGTCCTTTTCTTCGCGACGAAGTTCAGCAAGTTCGATAAGAAGCTTGTGAGCAAGGTCTAGTGCAAGAGGCATGTAGTTTTCGGTTTCTCTTGTGGCATAACCGAACATCATACCCTGGTCGCCGGCACCCTGATCTTCAGGATTCTTGCGCTCAACACCCTGGTTGATATCACTGGATTGCTCATGGATGGCAGAAAAAATACCGCATGAGTTTCCGTCGAACATATACTCGCTCTTAGTGTAGCCGATCTTGTTGATCACTTCTCTTGCGATCTTTTGAACATCAAGGTAAACCTTTGATTTCACTTCGCCAGCCAGTACAACCTGACCGGTAGTAACCAAAGTTTCACAAGCTACTTTCGACTGTGGGTCAAAAGCTAGAAAATTGTCGATCAGCGCGTCTGAGATCTGATCTGCTACTTTGTCCGGATGTCCTTCGGATACCGACTCAGAAGTAAACAAGTAAGGCATAACTAGTTTGTGATTTGAAATTTAGTGCCTTGGATAGGATTCGAAATGACAGCAGGAACCTGCGTTTTAGCATTTTTTTTCGAGTGGTTGCAAGCAATCAAATCTATCCACCGTAGCGGGGGCAAAGGTAATAAAAAATTAATCCGCAAATGTTTTAGGAAAAAATCCTGTTTTGCATCTTAAAGTACGGTGACCGGTTGTAAATGGATGTGGTTGCAGAAAAATTTTCTGAATTGATAAGTAACCGGCTTAGCTCTTTGGGTAGTTGGAGGTCCCTCGCTGCGCTCGGGATGACCACGTCATCAAACAAACTCTTAACTCCTACCTCTTAGTTCTTAACTCTTAATTCTTACTTCTTAATTATTAGTCAACTCCTTAAACACCTCCTCCAGCGTCTTCTCCACCTGCTGCATCGTAAGCACCGCGATCTTACGGTTCACCGCAAAATCAAAAATGTCTTTCCGGATGTCCATTTCGCCGTTGTGCTGAAGCGCCCACAGGTTGTTGCGTACGTGTTTCGCTCCAAGAACTCCCGGTACCATCTTCAGTTCTTTTTCGCCCACCTTCTCGCTGAATTCAACAGTCAGGACTTTAGCGCTCACCGAACTTTCCACTACGTTGCGAGTCTCGTCGTTTGCCTTGATCACACCCTTGTCGATGATGATGATCCGGTTACAAATGGCCTCTACTTCGGGAAGGATGTGCGAGGATAGCATCACCGTCTTTTCCCTGCCGATATGCGTGATCAGGTTCCTAATCTCAACGATCTGGTTCGGATCCAGTCCGCTGGTAGGCTCATCCAGGATCAGTACCTTCGGGTCGTGGATCAGTGCCTGGGCAAGTCCCACACGCTGACGGTACCCTTTCGAAAGCGAACCGATCTTTTTGTGCTGCTCACGTCCAAGTCCAACCATATCGATCATTTCAGAAATGCGTTTGGTCGTGTTGGAGATCTGGTAAATGCCGGCTACAAACTGCAGGTATTCTTTCACGTACATGTCGGTATACAGCGGGTTGTGTTCAGGAAGGTAACCCACCTGCCGCCTTACCTCGATAGATTCCTCGGTAACATCGTATCCGCACACCTTAACTTCCCCGCTGGTCTGCGGAAGAAAACAGGTAATGATCTTCATCATTGTTGATTTTCCGGCACCATTTGGCCCCAGAAATCCTACAATTTCACTTGAATTTACTTCAAAACTGATGTCATTGAGCGCTTTCTGCTCACCGTACAGTTTCGTGATATTCTTTACCGAGATTGACATGCGTGTAGTATAGTGCTGCGAAGGTAATTGTTGAGTACGAGGTTTGAAAGCCGTTCGGGGAAATGTTTGGTTTAGCTTCTTACCTTTACGGCAGATGAAAGGATTGGTTCTCAAATCAACAGGTAGTTTCTACCAGGTACAAACGGATAGCGAAGTCATTGAGTGCCGGATCAAGGGCAAGTTCCGGATGAAAGGAATTGTAACCACCAATCCTGTCTCCGTGGGCGATGAGGTGACTTTCGAAATGGAACACAATAACCGCGGAGTTATTACGGATATTGCCCCGCGCCGCAATTACATCATCCGCAAAAGCACCAACCTCAGCAAACAGGCGCACATCATTGCTGCCAATATCGATACAGCTTTCCTGGTCATTACGCTGGTGGCACCGCAAACTACTTTCGGTTTTATTGATCGACCAGTATGCTGAAGAAAGCCTGCCGGTACTCGACGAGGTGATTGCCCAGTACGAACGGATCGGGTATCCCTGCCTGCGGACCTCAGCCACCGACCTGACCAACCTCGATGCGCTTACCGCACTGCTTGCACAGAAAACCAGCCTGTTTTCCGGACATTCCGGGGTTGGGAAATCTTCGTTGCTCAATGCCTGTTTCCCGGAATTTGATGTGCGTGTCGGAGATATCTCGGAAAGCAGTCAGAAGGGACAACACACCACGACATTCGCCGAAATGTTCCCGCTTCCGGGCGGAGGGTACATTGTTGATACTCCAGGTATCAAAGGGTTTGGTATCATCGACGTGGAAAAGGATGAACTGGCGTTGTATTTTCCGGAGATGAAAGAAAAACTGTCGGAGTGCAGGTTTTACAACTGCAAACACCTTACAGAACCCGGTTGTGCGGTGAAAGAAGCTGTAGAAAATGGCGAAATTGCAGAAACCCGGTATGAGTCTTATGCCGCTATCATGAGCGACGACGAAGGACCTTATAGATAGGAAGTAAGAACTAAGAATTAAGAGGTAAGAATTGGAGATAAGTTGAACAAATCAACAAATCACCAAATCAACAAATCAACAAATCATCAATTTCCCTATTCCTTCACCTTCGAATCCATCACAATCGTTACCGGCCCATCATTTACCAGTGATACCTTCATGTCTGCCCCGAAAATTCCGTGTTCCACAGGCCGGTTGGTTTGAAGTTCGAGCATACGGATAAACTTTTCGTACAGCGGTATGGCCTGCTCCGGTCGCGCTGCACGGATGAACGACGGCCGGTTTCCCTTTTTAGTAGCCGCATGCAGCGTAAACTGCGAGATCACCAGAAAACGTCCGTTAATGTCTTCGATCGATTTATTCATCAGGCCGGATTCATCATTGAATATCCGCATACTGATTACTTTCTTGGTCAGCCATTCAACATCTTCTTCGGTATCGTCGGCCTCTACACCAAGCAGCACAAGGAAACCGGTGCTGATCTCACCGACCACTTTCCCATCCACCTTAACCGCCGCTTCCGAAACCCGCTGAAGTACAACCCTCATCTCTTACTTCTTAATTCTTACTTCTTAATTCAAAAGAATTTTATCCATCGTCCCCACCGTCACCGCGTGGTAATTCGGCCGGGCTTTTTTGTAGATCGCTTTTGCGGTTTCTTTCAATGCCGGATCTTTCGCCATTGCTTCGTACAGCGGTTTTACAAATTTCCGTCTTCCAACTTCAAGCAGGAATGCTTCGAGTTTCGCGTAAGCCGGTTGGTAATGGTGCTGAATAGTTGCGCCAAACCAAACCGCTGCAATCTCGCTGTTTCCTGTGTTTGTGAAGTGGAACGCAGCATCGAGTGCGGCCATTTTCTGTGCGTCGAGTTTCGGAGAAAGGTATCTCAGGAAGTGCTGCCATTCGTGGCTCGACCAATCCTTCGTATTCAATCCGCCGGTGGCTTTCCCTGAAAGGAATTCTTCAGCCGCCTTTTCAACCGCAGTAAAACGGGCAGGTGTGCCGCAGGTGAACATTCCCGGAAGTCCGGGTTCAAAGATCCAGGCCTCCAGGTTCACTTTCTTGGCCGCTTCCGATCCTTTTGGCAGCAATTTCTCCTCGATATGCGCGATGAATTTCTCCGTGGTCATGCCGGTAAAGGCAAATTCATGGAAATAATTCTTCAGGAAGGCATCAAATTTGGCTCTGCCAACTGCGGCTTCAACTTGGGTAAGCAGCAGATATCCCTTTTCATAAGCGATATCAGATACGCCGTCGTCAGGATTTCTACCCTTCAGGTCCAATTTCAGTTTGGTGTCTTTCTCAAGTCCCTGTGCATTGAACTCATCAATAGTGGCTTCAAGATCACTGCAACCCAGTCCGGCAAGCATTTGTGCGTAATCGGCTCCTTCAAGTTCTTCCATAATTCGGCGTTCGAAATACACCGTAAAGCCTTCATTCAGCCAGAAATCATCCCAGGTGGCATTGGTTACGAGGTTTCCGCTCCAGCTGTGCGCCAGTTCGTGGGCAATAAGCGAAACCAGCGAGCGGTCGCCGGCAAGAATGGTTGGCGTGGCAAAGGTAATTTCGGGATTCTCCATCCCGCCAAAAGGAAAACTCGGCGGAAGAACCAGTACATCATAGCGGTTCCAGGCGTATGTGCCGTACAGCTTCTCAGCAGCGGCCAGCATCTTGTCCATATCGGCAAACTCGTATCCTGCTTTTTTAATGGTGGCCGGTTCGGCGTATACACCGGTACGGTCTCCCAGTGAGTAGAATTCAATATCGCCGATTGCCAGTGCCATCAGGTAGGCAGGAATGGCTTTGGGCTGGGAAAAGGTGTATATCCCGGTCTCGTTGCGCTGCTGCGGGTTTTTGGCACTCATCAGTGCGAGGAATTGCTTGGGTACGGTAACCTCTGCATCGTAAGTAAAGCGAATGCCCGGACTGTCCTGGCAGGGAATCCAGGTGCGGGCCAGGATAGCCTGCGACTGGGTAAACACGAACGGACTTTTCTTCCCGGCGGTCTGCGAAGGGGCCAGCCATTGCACGGCTTCTGCCGCAGGACTGGTGGTATATGCGATCGAGACCTTTTTGGTGCCCGGCTGTATTTTTACAGAAAGCGCAGAGCCAAGCACCGAATCTTCGGTAGCCAGTTCATAGGGTGTAAAAGTGGTGTCGTCGTTCAGCCATACTTTTTCGATGCTCAGGTCGCGGGTGTCAAACAGGATTGTAGCGGCATTTTCAGCCGTTTTGATGTCCCAGGTCGCAATGGCAGAAATGGTATGGTTCTCCATGTCTACGGTCGCTTTCCAGTTGAGGTGGGTCACAACGGCTTCAGCCGGATTTGCATAGCTGTGCACGTCTTTTACCGATTCGGTATCTGTATTCATGGTAGTGGTTTCAGGAGTTGAGCTACAGCCGGAGAGAAAAAGGGAAATGCTTGCAGCTGTGAAGAAAAAGAGTGAACGCATTGAACAAAAATAGTATTTGACGAATGACTTCCGTATTCGGGTGCATTGTAATTTTGTTACCTAATTTCTGGCCAGTGGATAATGAATTAACGGTAAAGCACGCTCAGCAGCTGGTTGACGGCTGGATCAAAGAATACGGTGTGCGCTATTTCAGTGAATTAACGAACATGGCCATCCTCACCGAAGAAGTAGGTGAAGTAGCCAGGATCATAGCCAGGAGGTACGGCGAACAAAGCGAAAAAGAAAGCGATAAGTCAAAAGACCTCGGCGATGAAATGGCAGATGTGCTTTGGGTGCTGTGCTGCCTGGCCAACCAAACCGGCATCGATTTAGAAGCGGCGTTCCTGAAAAACCTGGAGAAAAAGACCGCGAGGGATCACAGCCGGCATAAAGAAAATGAGAAGCTAAAGGAGTAAATGGTTTTAACCGCAAAGAGCACAAAGTCTCCGTGTACTTTGCGCATCTCTTTGCGCCCTTTGCGGTTAAAAACTATCTCATTAATTAGCGGTAAAAATCATTTTCCTCGAGTCAATCACCCTGCCATCAATCACCAACTGGTAAATAAACGTTCCGGTGGTGTTGTACCCGTGCTCGTAACTTACCTCGTTCAAACCCTTCTGGATCTTAACCGGCAATTGTTTGATGAGCTTACCCTGCAGGTCGGTAACCTGGATGGATGCGCTTTTGTAGGTCAATTCGTTGTGAACGATAAAGCCGATGGTAGTAGTTTCGTCGAAGGGATTCGGACGATTGGAAAGCAGTTCGATGCCCGTTTGAGGCTTGGTCTCATCCTCCATTCCATTTACCAGCAGTCGTTTTTCAGAGGCGAATAAACTTTCAACCCCGTCGCCATCTACCGCCGCCACGCTTACGAAGTAGCTTTTTCCACTCACCACCGGGAATGAATCGACCTGCGAAGTAGTGGTGTACAATGTATCCCATTCTATAGTAGTCCCGGTACGGAAACCTACCCGGTAAACCCCGTATTGATTAGGGTCGGTAATGCTTACCCTCATCTTGCCGTCGGTTGCAGGACTCAGCTCGAACGACGGGCGGACTGGTCCGATGGCGGCCATAGCTGCAGCAGTTCCGTTGATCGCTGCATTCCTGGCCAGGTAGTTGAAATCGACAAAAAAGCTGTCGATCACTGCATCGCCATCGGTGTCTACACCCAGTACATCGTCTTCGGTATGCTGACGATCCTGGTATCCCGCTGAGTTGCTGGCGTCACCGTGTTCGTTGGCCGATGTGAATCTCATTGCCGTGTAGCCTTTCTCACGGAACGGAATGTGGTCGCCACCTCTACCGGTGCGGTCCTCGGCAGCCATCAGCGTAACCTGCATCGGAACCGTTACATAAGGCTTCAGTTCCTCGAGATATTCGAGTTTGATAAAGCGTACAAGGTTCTTGTGATCAGAAAAAGCCGAACCCGCAGAAAACAATCGCACCTGTGTACTGTCGATCTCGTTTTCACCCGGGCAACTCGGTGGTGAAGAGGTTTTTCCGCAGATCACTCCGCCGATCACATCGTTGTTCAATACCGCTTTTACCGGGATCTTGTTGTTTAAACAGTAAGTGGCAAAAGCACGGGCGCCATTCAGGCCCTGTTCTTCAGAAATTACGGCGGTAAACACAATGGTGTTTTTGTAGCTGTGGTAGCTCATTACCCGTGCAAGTTCCATTACCAGCGCGGTTCCCGATGCATTGTCTTCCACTCCCTGGGCCAGTCCGGCGGTATCGCAGAGATCCTTGTTCCGGCTGTCGATGTGTCCTTCAATAATAATGATCGACTTGTCGGTAGTATCACTTCCCGGTAGCACAGCCATAATATTCCGGTGCTGCGGCTGACTGCAGATCACTTCGTCAAATTGCAGGTAAGCGGGGAGCAGTCTCCCGCCGCTTTGCTGACTGTAAGAGGCGAATTCGTTGAACACCCAACGGCGTGCGGCACCGATCCCTTTGGTACTGGAAACCGTATCCGATCCGGTATTCCGGTTTTGGAATCCTGCGAGGCGAATGATGTTCTTTTTAAGGCTATCAGGTGATAAGGATTGTTGAAGGAATTTGCTGATCAATTCGTGATCAACAGGCGTTCCCGGAGCGAGTACCGCTGGGTTGTAATTGCCTTTCAGTACGGCATCGGCCTGCGCGTTGGTGACGATAATGTTGGTTTGGGCATAAAGTGTCCCGGTGATCAGGAAAGAGAGAGCGATAAGCAGGCTGCGCATGAAGCATGGAGTTTAGGCGCCGAATATAGGCTGATCATGCGAGGCACTGCCGGAAATTACGGTCAATAAAAAAGCCTTGTTTGAAATCTCAAACAAGGCTTAATCATCTAATTATGTAATCATCACATCATCTCACTCAATGACTGTGTGCGTGTTCTTCGTGTTCGTGCTTGTGTGCGCACCCGCAACCCGATGCAGCTTCTTCTTTCTCATTTTTGAAAGAGATGCGCTGGTTAAGTCCAAGTTTGGCAAACAGTTTCATATCCTGGTCCTCGCTTGGGTTAGGAGTGGTCAGCAATTTATCACCGGCAAAGATCGAGTTGGCACCTGCCATGAAGCAGAAAGCCTGTCCTTCTTCGCTCATCGACAAACGTCCGGCAGAAAGGCGGACCATCGAAGCTGGCATCAGGATACGCGCAGTGGCGATCATCCGTACCATTTCGAATACGTGAACGTCTTCCTGGTTTTCCAGCGGAGTTCCTTCAACCGCAACCAGTTTGTTGATCGGAACGCTCTCAGGATGCGGTTCCATGTTGGCCAGGGTCTGAAGCATGCCCACGCGGTCGCTTTCAGCTTCACCAAGACCTATGATTCCTCCTGAACATACGGTAAGTCCTGCTTTGCGCACGTTGTTCAGTGTGTCAAGACGGTCGTCGTAGGTTCGGGTGGAGATAATGTCTCCGTATTTTTCTTCTGAGGTATCGAGGTTATGGTTGTAGGCATACAAACCGGCTTCCTTCAGTCGTGAAGCCTGGTGCTCGTTGATCATTCCGAGTGTGGCACACACTTCAAGACCCATGTCGTTCACTTCCTGTACCATCTCGATCACCTTGTCGAAATCGCGGTTGTCGCGGACTTCTCTCCAGGCTGCACCCATGCAAAAACGGGTAGATCCGGCATCTTTGGCTTTCTGTGCGTTGTCGAGAACGATCTTTTTGTCGAGCAGTTTGTGTACATCCACGCCGGTGCTGTATCGCGCGGCCTGCGGACAATACGCGCAGTCTTCAGGGCATCCGCCGGTCTTTATCGACAGCAGGGTGCAAACCTGTACCTCGCTTGCAGTCTGATATTCGCGGTGTATGGTGGCAGCCTGGAATACCAGCTCAAGAAGCGGCTGATTGTAAATAGTGTCTATTTCTTCACGCGTCCAGTTGTGACGTATTTGGTTCATAGGCATAGTTAAGGTTGATGCAAAGCTAAATTATTTCCTTCCAAAGCTGCGTCTCAACGCGGCAATGTTGTCTGTCGTTATTTTTCTAAAAGTACACTTACGGCGTTTCCGCCAAATCCTACTGCGTTTACCAATACCTTATTCAGCTTGGCCGGGCGTACAAACTCATCGTTCCAAGGCAGGTCAATAAAGGTATCGCAGGTCATCATCAGCAGGGCAAACTCCATGCTCAGTGCACCGGAAGCACCAAGCGTATGGCCGATTTTCCATTTATTACTGGTGATGAGGGGTTCGTTTTCGCCAAAGATATTCCCGATCGCATAAAGTTCTGCCTGGTCGCCTTTGATGGTTCCCGGGGCGTGCATAACGATGGCGTCGATCTCCTGCAGATCGTAGCCGTCGAGCGCCATGCGCATCGCTTTCTCAAGGCTTTCCCCGTTGTCGGAGATCGAACTTCCGTGAGTAATGGGTTCGGTCGCAAAACCAATAGCGGCAACAGATGCGATCTTCACCGGGGAATTTTTCTCAAACAGGAACAGTCCGCAGCCTTCGCCAAGTACCATCGAGTTGCGCACTTTATCCAGGTCGAGCGATTTGCAGGGATATTCATCCGTAGCATTTTCGGCGTAGATCCGCATCGACTGCATTTGTGCAAGGGTAAACGGTGTCAGCGGGGCTTCACTTCCGCCTGCAATAAATTGGGTGGAGAATCCTGCATTCAGCCAGGCCGCTGCGTTGGCAATACTGTGCAGTGCCGTACTGCAGGTTATACTGTGGCTCATGGTAAAGCCGTTGGTTGTGAGGTCCTGTGCCACCCAGCTGCTCAGGTTTCCGAGTGTGGTTGAAGGTGAGGCGAGGGGCGAGGTCTTCCCGGTTTTTATGAATTCGTCGAAATGTTCTTCAAACAAAGATGTCGCTCCTCTGGATGAGCCAATGTTGATGCCGCAGCCGGAATCCACGTTGAACAGGTCCCTGGCGGCTTTAATGGCCATCAGTACCGACCGGTCGAGTGAGCGGTATTTGTTGTTTTCGGCTGCAATGTGTTCCAGTACGTCGCTTTCCCATTGGGTGAGTGCTGCTCCCGGACCGCTTTCCAGCGCACTGATGCGGTGTTCTTTGCTGAGGTAGGCTGCCCAGATCTCCTCTTTGCTGCTTCCCAACGGCGAAACTGAGGTCCAGTCCAGTATATCGATATCCACTCTCACAGCAAAAAATTTCGGCAAAAATACCGCAAACCAGTTAAAGTGAACTGTGTTGTTGGTAACTAAAAATCGGAATCTTTAACCGCAAAGAGCGCGAAGTTTCTGCGCAAAGAACGCGAAGCCTTTGTGTCCTTTGCGTAAAAACTTTGTGCCTCTGCGGTTAACCCGCCTCTAAAAACTCCAGGATTGCATTGTAAACCGTATTCAACTCTGCATCGGTGATGCAATACGGAGGCATGATGTACAGCACATTTCCCAGCGGACGAAGCAGGATCCCGCGTTGCAGGAAGTGATCGTACATCTTGTCGCGTATCGAACTGAAGTAATTGTTTCCTTCGCCACTGGCGATCTCCAGCGCGAGGATCGTCCCGCGGAACTGTATACGGCTCAGTTTTCTATTCTCCGCAATTTTTGCGGCGAATAGCGAATTATTCTCCGCAATACGTGCCAGGTTGGCCTGCATTTCAGGTTCAAGCAACATCTCGATACTGGTCAGCGCAGCAGCACATCCTACCGGGTTGCCGGTGTACGAATGCCCGTGGAATAAGGTTTTTGCCTTGTCGTCGCTGTAAAAAGCATCAAATAGCTCTGCTGTACAGCTCGTGATCGACATCGGTAAAATACCGCCGGTGAGGCATTTCGACATACACACCAGGTCGGGCTGTTGTTCAAGGTAATCGCAGGCAAAGTTCTTGCCGGTACGTCCAAAGCCGGTCATTACCTCGTCGGCTATGGTTAGTGCATCGTGACTTTTGCACAACGCGATCAGCCTGTCGAGTGCTTCCGGACTGTGCATGATCATTCCGCCGGCGCCCTGTACCAGCGGCTCAAAGAGGAAACAGCAGCTGGCGTTTTCCTGCAGGATCTTTTCCAGCGCAGTCTCGCTTTCCAGCTCTTTTCCAGGCGTTGGAGCCGGAATGATCTTCACCGAAAAAGTATACGATTCGAAAGGGGCGAAGAATTTGCCACGTTCACCCGCGGCCATCGCTCCAAAGGTATCGCCGTGATAAGCACCTTCAAATGCGATCAGTGTACATTGTGGTTTGCCGAGGTTGAAAAAATACTGGATGGCCATTTTCATGGCCACTTCAACCGCAGTAGAACCATTGTCGGAAAAGAAGATCTTTTGTTGGTTGGATGGAAGTATGGTCAACAACCGCTCCGCAAGTTGTATGGCGGGTTGATGGGTGAAACCTGCGAAAATGATCTGGTCGAGGTGAAGGATCTGCTCGTAAATGGCTTTTGCCAGTCGCTCATTGCCGTGGCCGTATGGATTTACCCACCAGCTGGAAACCGCATCAATAATGGTTTTTCCATCTGGGGTGTAGAGTAAGGTGTTTTTTGCACGGGCGATCTCCACTTCCGGGAAAGCGGTTTTGTGCTGAGTATACGGGTGCCAGATGTTGCTCATAGACCGAGGTGTTTTTGCAATTCCGGGCGCAGTTTGTCGGCTTGGTCAGTAACGAACTCGGGTCCCATCACTTCTGCCCATTCAATGTGACCGATCACCGGGATGCCCGAAATGGAACTGATGGCCAGTTCGGAAGCACGGTTCTCATCACCGGAAATTAAAATTCCCGAAACCGTTAGTCCGCGCTGTTTAAAGACTTCCAGGCAAAGCAGGGTGTGATTGATGCTGCCGAGGTAATTTTTGCTGATCAGGATAATGTCTGCATCCAAAGCCGAGATCAGATCGAGGAGCGTTTCACGCAGGTTAAGCGGTACCATCGGACCACCGGCTCCTTCGATCACCAACGTGTTTTCTGCCGGCGGCAAATGGATCTCATCCAGGCTGATCTCAACGCCTTCAAGTTCTGCAGCGGCATGCGGAGAAAGCGGGTGTTTCAGGGCATAAGCCTCCGGATGCATCATGGCTGAATTGCGCCCAAGCAGTCGCTTTACCTTTATGGTGTCGGAGTTATCGAGTTCGCCGCACTGTATCGGTTTCCAGTAATCGGCAGCCAGTGCCCTGCAAATGATCGCTGAAGCAACGGTCTTCCCGATATTGGTATCGATACCGGTCACAATTATTTTCTTCATCGGCTAAAACGGTTGTAAAATCGACGCAAGGTAAGCAGCGGTATTGAAGGGTTAAAGGTTTAAAGGGTTAAAAGGTTAAATCGTCATTGGTGACTGAGCCTGTCGAAGTCGGTGACTGAGCTTGTCGAAGTCCAGTAAAAGCCCCCATATCCCATTAAGCGTTAACCCCTTAACCCCTTAACCAACTTCCTGATTTCCTCCTCAGTATTAAACACATGAAGAATGATCCGCAATCGTTCAGCGCCTGCCGGCACGGTGGGATAACGGATCGGGCGGATGTCAAAGCCTTGTTTCATAAGGGTTGACGCTAATTCCACTATTTCATTGTTTCCCGGAACTACCCAGCCCTGGATTGGAGAACTGGAAGGAATAAGAGGATTGCCGGATGTGTCCCGGAGTTGCTCTTTGAAAAAGCTGATCTTCTGGTGCAATTCCCCAATCAGCCCTGATGAACGTCCCAGTTCCTCGTAAGCGGCAAGAATAGTCGCCAATGCGTGTGGCGGCATGGCGGTAGTGTAAATGAACGAACGACTGAAATTCACGAGGTAGTCCTTCAGCTGCCGGCTTCCGAGCCAGGCGGCCCCGTGACAACCCAGGGCTTTTCCGAAGGTCACCAGCCGGGCAAATACACCAGGTTCGAGTCCTGTCCCCGCAACTAAACCACGGCCGTTTCCATAAATGCCGTTGCTGTGAGCCTCATCCACTATCAGCCAGGCACCATGTTGTTCGCACAATTCAACCAACTCAGCCAGCGGAGCCTGGTCGCCATCCATAGAGTAGACCGATTCTACTGCGATAAATACGTTTCCCTGGCTGGATGAAAGTTTGGATCTCAGGTCGTTGAGGTCGTTGTGTGCAAAGGAAAAAGCCCTGGCCTGCGATAATCGTATGCCGTCACGGATCGATGCATGACTCAGCTGATCATAGAAAATGGTGTCGTTGCGGCTGGCGATACACGAAAAAAATCCTGCATTGGCATCGTACCCGGAGTTATAAATGATCGCCGCTTCTGCTTCGTGAAACTCCGCAAGCATTTGCTCGGTCCGCTCAAACAACTCGCTGTGCCCGGCAATCAGTCGCGATCCGGCTGCTCCATTGGCGGTTGCGGAATGTTCGCGTAAAATTTCTCCGGCCCTCCTTGCAATATTTTCATTGGCAGCAAATCCAAGATAATCATTGGAAGAAAAATCGATTCCTTTTGGGAGTGAAAGTTTTCTCAATGCGCCGTTATCGCTGCGCTGATCGAGTTTAAGCTGGAGAGAGTCGGGGAGATTCACGGGGTAAAGGTATCAGGTAAAATCAAAATCCCGGTTAAGTCACGTTGTTCGCATGATCTTACCGGGATTTAAAATAAGTGGGATGATTAAGATTCCTTCGGCCCGTCAGCCCCGGCCGTTACTTCGGCCCAGTCTTCAATGTCTTTCTTCAAAACATCCAGTTTCATTCTCGCGCCTTTCAGTGCACCACCGCCAAGTAACAGGCGCAAAGGCGGATGTTCAGCTTCTACTGCTTTTACAATCGCCTCGGCAGCGAGTTTGGGGTCGCCGGGCTGGTTGCCGCTGTTGCCGCGAATGGTTTGCTTGTTGGCTTCGGCGCTCTCTGCATAATCTGCAATGATCACCGGACTGTTCTCTGCCGATCTTCCGGCCCAGTCGGTACGGAAACCGCTTGGAGCGATGATAGTGACTTTAATGCCCAGCGGAGCAACTTCTTTCGACAGTGCCTCGGACAGTCCGTCGACTGCGAATTTGGTGGCGTTGTAGTATCCGACTCCCGGAAAACCAACCAGTCCGCCGATGGAAGCCACGTTGAGGATGTGTCCGCTGCGCTGCTTTCTCATGGTCGGGAGAACCGCTTTGATCATGTCTCCAAGTCCGAAAACATTGATGTCGAACATTTTTCGGACTGCTGCGTCTTCGCTTTCTTCCACAGCGCCGAAATATCCGATGCCGGCATTGTTAACCAGTATATCGATGGTTCTGAAAGCAGCTAGTGCCTGCTGAACCGATTGATTGATCTGTTCCGGATTGGTCACGTCGAGTGTTACCGCCAGTGAAGTTTCCGGGTATTTTTCAGTGATGTCTTTTACGTCGCCGGTGTTTCGTGCAGCGACAACAACTTTATATCCTTTTTCGAGTGCGTAGGTGGAGAGTGCTCTGCCAAAACCGGTAGAGCAACCCGTGATGAACCATACTTTTTGCATATTGATCGTGGTTTTGGTTGCGGCGAAGGTAAGCTCAACAACGTGTTGCCAATCCGAATTAACATTCTTTTGAGAATGGTATTCGGCTTCGGTTGGCAGCTTACTCCCGGGCCTGGACCGCGTAAGCGACAAAGCGGATATCCCGCCGGCGCAGCAAGGCGGATAGCAGCGGTGGCGCGACCCGAACGGACGTCGCAGTGAAACGGAGACGGACGGAGGGATACGCCCACCATCTAAACCATCTAAACCGTCTAAACCATGAACCGTCTAAACAAAAAAAAAGGCCCCGAACTCCGGGGCCTTTTTTATATCAGTATGGATCGCAGTGCTTAGTCAGCCAGCACGATCACTTTATTGTTTAGTACTTCAACCACACCTCCGTTGATAGGGAAGAAGGTCTCTGTTCCTTTCTCATCCGTGATCTTGATCTTTCCCTCTTTAAGGGTTGAGATCATGGCCGCGTGGTGGTCAAGGATACCGAGAAGCCCGTCAGAACCCGGAACCTG
>JAZKEZ010000229.1:0-7847 GCA_040386675.1 Bacteroidota bacterium
TATAGTAAGATGAAAAACACTAACCTTAAACGAGGCACAGATTTCGGACTTGGTGAACCAATTAAAGCGTTTGAATCTTTTTCCAAGGAAGATGCAAATGAAACACCAACAGTTCCAACGCCTCCAAACCCGGAAGACTATAAAGACAACCCCGAAGAATTTGAAAGATTAGAAAAGCTGTTTTACAATGAACTCAACACAATATTGGATAAGAATAATGCTGAGTTAGCCAAGATTCGACAAGAGGTCGAATCTTCTTTAAACGATCTTGTCAACAATGGAAAGTAAGGAAGCCTTTTGTCGGCTGGCTGCATTTATCTTTTCAACAGCAGCATTTATCGCTTTCTCGCTAGAATCATAGCTAACCTGTGACATTAGTAGTATGACCTTTTCTAATTTTTCAACTTTTGACCTTAGTTGACCAATGGTTGTGTTCCTTTCCGAAACCTCCCCTTTTAAAGTTATAATTTCACCCTTTAGCTCACCGTTTTTCTCCAACAAATCGGAATAGGACTTTATATTTCTAAGTCCTTCTAATATAGTAGTAATGTCAACTTGCGCTTTGGTCAACTTACTGGTAACAGTGGCTATATCACTCATATAAATGGTTCGTTTGGATAGCAAAATTAGCAATGAATGCAAAAGTCTCACAAAACAATGTGAGACTTTTACACATATCGAAATCTAACGAAAAAGGCTTAAACTTACCGCCTTTACTACGATATAATAAATGAACTTACGTAATTAGAGTAATAAATAAACTTGTCTAAGTAGTAGTATAGTCCCGAGGTCTTGAGCAGGTAAATGAGGGTATATTTCATTGGTTTTTTGGGGCCAAAATAAGGCGTGGATGGATAAGCTGGAGTTTTTGGTGGATTTTTTTAACCGCAAAGAGCAGGTTTACTTCTCGAACCTGTAAATATCATCGCTTCCCAGTCGGTTAGAACTGAAATACCCGCCGCTGGCGCCGTCTTTCTCAAACACAATCCCGAAATCATCAGAACTGGAGTTTAACGGATAACCCAGGTTTACCGGTTGTTTTTCGGGTTGATGATTGCTGAGCGGGGCAACAAACAGATCCAGTCCGCCAAGCCCCGGCCAGCCGGTAGTGGAGAAATACAGTTTTCCTTTGATCTCGAACGGGAACACCTCGTTGGCCACCGTGTTCACCAATGGCCCCATGTTGACGGGTGTGGTCCAGTAATTCCCGTCTTTCAGGCAGTAATAAATATCGGTGCCGCCGTAGCCTCCGGGCATATCGGAAATGAAGTACAGCACTTGTCCGTCTTCCGACAATGCCGGGTGCGCCGTTGAATACATCTTACTGTTGAACGGGAAATTCTGACGTTCTTCCCAAACGCCGTCTTTCTGCCGGATGCCTACGATCCTGAGTTTCTGGTAATCGTAATACGCTCCCTTGATCCGGGTAGTGTCACCGCTGGCAGTTTGCGAGGTATTGAGGTACA
The DNA here is from genome assembly GCA_040386675.1 of Bacteroidota bacterium. Lineage (GTDB taxonomy): Bacteria > Bacteroidota > Bacteroidia > Flavobacteriales_D > Luteibaculaceae > DASUEB01. The sequence continues at coordinate 1,467 of JAZKEZ010000229.1, forward strand.
GCATCCCGGAAGCAGGGTCGAAGGTGGTATTCCCGTCGTGTGCTTTGGTATTAAAAACCTTCGGGAGTTTTTTGATCTCGCTGTCTTCGGTGAAATACGGACTTTCCGAGGCGATAAAGCGGTTACTGAAGGTATACAGCGTGTTGTTGTCACTTCCTGCAAACCCCTGGTTCACCCGGTTACGTTTGCCGCTAACGTCGGTGGTATCGGTGCTCTGGTTCGCGCGGATCTGCACGATCTCGTTGCGGTCTCCAATTACGTATACATCGGTAAACGGCTCGCGGGTCATTGCACTCACGCCCTTCATAAACACACTTTTAATGCGGTTGGAAGTGAAGAACAGTGCGGTATCCATGATCATCGGCGCATATTCATCCGCCTCTGAGTTGAGTGACAGGTAATAGAGTTTCCACTGCAGTGAATCCTTGTAGAACGGTTTCATGTCGAGGTAAGCGGCCTCGAACAGTTCGCCCCGCGGATCGGATGGATTGAGGTCGGCAAATTTACCGTACCAGAAACGCGAGGATTTGTATTTTTTGTTGTGCGCCAAAACCTGGGCAAAGGCCAGCGCCTGCTCTGCATTCAGTGGTTTTTTATCAGCAAATACAGTGTACCAGCCTTCTGATTCAGCGAAATTGCGCAGCATCCGGTTAGCTTCGGCCATGCGCTGGATCGCCTGTACGTTATTGGTGTCTTTGCGGTACGTCTGCAGGTAAAGATCTGCGGCATCCTGGTAACGCTTGTTGACCCACGCTTCATCGGCAGTACCGCTCTGTGCAAAAGATACAGCGGGCAATACCGACCACGCAATCAATACCATGACAACTCTCAGTGCATTCATCTTCTTTTATTCACCGGTATTAAAAGGTTCTCGGGCTAAGTACTTTGTCGCGTTCTCTTCCGAATTCGTAACGCACCATCAGCTCATGACTTCCGGAATTGAAACGGCTGAGTTTTTTCAGCCCGTAATCATATGCATAACCGAACCTGAGGTAAGGTGTGGCCTGCACTTCGATCATTGCCACCAGGTCGGAAGCAGAGCGATACGAAAGTCCGAAAGCTACCCGGTCTTTGATCCAGAGGTTGCCACTGATGTCGGCTTGTATAGGTGCACCGGAAACCTGTTTCACCAGGAACGATGTTTTCAGGCAGTAATCGGAAGTAAGGTCGAACGAATATCCTCCCGTAAGGAAGAACTGCATGGATTGTCGGCCTCCGTATGACTTACTGATGTCGAGTCCTTTGGTGGTCAGATTGTTTCGTAACAGGTGCGGCACCGAAAGGCCGATGTAGAACTTACGGGTGGTAAGGTATACGCCGGCACCGAAATTCGGCAGGACTTTGTTGATGGGTTGCGAGAAAGTCGGATCGACTACCCCCGTGTTAAGTTCAACCTGGGTGTAATCTGCCCTGAAACTCGCGAATCCGCCCTGTAGTCCCATGGCCAGCATGCTCTTACCCATACGGATGCGGTAGGCATAACTGAAGAATGCCCCGGTAGTCTTGATAATACCCACTTTGTCGTTAAACACCTGTACCCCTACTCCAACCGATTCTTTCATGATCGGTGTATGAGCAGAAACCGTCTGGGTTTGGGGAGCTCCCGGAACTCCCACCCACTGACTGCGGTTAAGTGCGGTAATGCTCAGTACTTCCCGGCTTCCGGCGTAGGCCGGATTGATCGCCAGGGTGTTGAACATATACTGCGAATACATGGCATCCTGCTGGGCACTCACTCCAACCGAAACAAGCAGAAATAAAAGTATCCACAAACGACCCAACATACCTCCATATTTATCTGTTGATGGTAATGAATCCTACAACGGGTTCCATCCCCTCAACTTCCATTACATAATAGTAAGTTCCTCCCGGCAGGTTCTGACCGATTGTAGCTCCTTTATTACTTGTTCCGCTCCAATCGTTCTGATAGTCTCTGCTTTCGTAAACCAGGTTACCCCAACGGTTGTACATCTGAAGTTGAATCTGACGTCCGTTGGCATTCTCAATAATAAACAATTCGTTAACACCGTCACCATCCGGGGAGAATCCACCTGGAACAAATATGTCCATAAAATTCAGGATTACCTTGGTCGGCACGTTATCTTCGACGTTTCCGTCATTATTGGCATCCGGAACCAGTCCTTCTGTCGACTGATCGCTGATTGAGGCATTTCCGTATTGTGCAGCTCCGATAGCTGTATTAAAGTAAGTATTGGTTCCTTTTCCTGGAATTACGTTCACTTTAAATTTCAGCGTATCTGTTTTACCCGGTGCAAGTGTAATGCTTCCGTCGTACAGGTTTACCGAAGAAACCCCGTCAAATCTCGGGTTTACGGTAAATCCAAGATGACTGGTCACTTTCCCGATCACACTGAATGAAACCGCATCAGTAAAGGTCTGACTCAGGTTATCCACTACCGAAAGCGAAGTCATGTCGAGTATACCGTAATTGGCCACCACTACAGAGTAAATCATGGTATAGCTTCCGTTTTGCTCACGGATCGGTTGCGACACTGCTTTGGCAAGTCCGAGGAACTTATTGTCGGCGATCACCACAGGCGTTGGCTCGTTGTTGTTCGTCGGGTTGGCATCACCGTCAGGATCAGGATCAGTACCGTTTTGTGAACGATCGATCACCTGTTGTCCGTTGCTGATTGCTCTTGCTTCTGCCGAGTTTTCAAACCTGCCGTCCACACCGTTCAGGCGAATGTTCACCGTCATGGTGATCGTTGCGGTCTTGCCGGTTGGCAATACCACCGAAGACGCCAGCAGGTTTTTGTTGGTAGTACCGTTAAACGACCAGTTGGTCATTACATCACCCGAAACCGGTGGTCCGCTCACACTGAATGTTGACGGCGCCGGGAAGGCTGCTGCCAGATCATCGTTCAACTCTACCGAAGTCAGGTCTGAAGTACCGTAGTTCTTCAGAACGAAGGTAAAGTTCACGTTGTAAGAGCCATCGGTTTGCAGCATAGGCACCGAAGCGGTTTTGGCCACCCCGATCACCGGCTCGCCGATCACCGTAATTGTAACCGTTGCCGGGATGCAGATGCTTGGAGAACCGTTGTCGCAGGCGTTGTAAGTGAACACATCCACTCCGATAAAGCCTGGGTTTGGTCTGTACGTAAAGCTTCCGTCGGTATTCAGGCTCACTGCACCGTTCATCGGATCCGACAACTTCTGTGCACTCAGTGTATTGAAGTCAGGATCCCTGTCGTTCCAAAGTACACCCTGGGCAGCATCTTTGCTCAGTTCCACATTCACTTTGGTGGTGTAGTAATCGTCGCCAGGAATCGGTGCTGCGTTACGGAAAGTTTCCTTAACGTTGATCTGGATCAGTGCGGTATCGCACAATCCTCCGGCATCGCAAGCCTGGTAGTAGCACGAATCCACTCCGAAGAAACCGGCGTAAGGAATATATTTCAATCCTCCGGCAGCATCGATACTGAACTGTCCGTGCTGACCGTTTCCGATCAGTGTGGCATTCAGCGGTTCGTTGTCCACATCAGTATCGTTGCGGGTCACCGACGGTGCAGGATCATTGAATTCAGTATCCTGGTCGGTGGTATAGTAATCGTCCATCGCTACCGGTTTATCGTTCACCGAAAGCACACGGAATACGATCAGTGCGGTATCACAACCTCCGATACCATCGCAGATACGGTACAGCACCTGGTCGAAACCGTAGTAATTCGGTTGTGGAACATAGGTGAACGTTTGGTTTCCGTTGTCAGTCAGTGTTCCGTTGGCAGGTGAAGTAAGCAGGGTGAACGCAAACGCATCTCCTTCAGGATCATAATCGTTTGAAAGCACGTATTGCTCTGTAAACGACCCGCTCTGGTCTTCCAGCAGGTTGATCGTATCGTTTTGAGCGATCGGTGCCTGGTTGGTCGTTCCAATCACCACATCAAACACTACGTAAGCAGTATCGGTAAGTCCGAACGGATCTGATGCTTCATACAACGCGCTGTCTAGACCGACATAGTTGGTTACCGGCACGTAGAACAGGGTACCGTCGTCGAAAATTTTAAGCGAACCGTGCTGGGCATCCACCACTTTGCGCGCTTTCAGTATGTCGTTGTCAATGTCCACATCATTCAGCAGTACTGATTGCGGCAGACTCAGCGTGAACGCGGTATTGCGCTGAACCACGTAGAAGTCACGGTATGCAACCAGGCTGTCGTTAACCGGGATCACCGTAATGTTTACCGTTGCATTGTTGCACAGGTTCGGCGTCCTTCCGTCGCACACCTGGTAACTGAAGTTATCCAGTCCGTTGAAGTTGTAGAACGGAGTGTACCTGAACGCGCCGTTTCCAAGCAGAACCACCTGTCCGTGGATAGCCGGTGTCTGAATGGTGACGTACAGTGAATCGCCATCGGGATCAATGTCGTTTCCAAGGAAGCCCGGGGCATTCACCACCAGTACCGAATCCTCGAATACGCTGTAGAAGTCGTCTCTCGGTATCGGGCGGCGGTTTACTCCGATCACCCTGATCAGTACCGTTGTTCTGTCGCAGAAACCAACTGTATCGCAGATCTGGTAGCTAAAGCTGTCCTGTCCGCTGAACCCTGAGATCGGAATATAAGTGAAGCTTCCGTCTTTGTTCAGGTAAGTCGATCCTTTTGTAGAATTGTTGATGAGTGTAGCCTGGAGCAGATTTTTATCGTGGTAAACGTCGTTGCGGATCACACCGTCAACTTTTCCTTTTACCAGCGCATTGTCCATCATTACATCGAAGGTATCGCGCACAGCCAGCGGCGGTGGGAAACCTGTTCCGGGACCACCCGTTCCAGGACCACCAGTACCCGGTCCGCCGGTTCCGGGGCCACCGGTTCCATTGTCGACCACAACTACAAATACGTTGGCATTGGCACATTTCGATGGTGCACCGTTGTCGCAAACGCGGTACGTGAACTGGTCGCCGCCTACATACCCGACATTCGGGGTATAGGTCATTGAACCGTTCGGGTTGAATACCAGTGTACCGTGGATCGGGTTGCTCAACTGGCTTGCAGTAAGCACGTTCCCGTCGGGATCGCTGTCGTTGCTGAGTACATTGGCGCTTACCGGTGCATTTTTGAGTGTAGACAGGTAATCATCCACAGCTACGGGAGGCTGGTTTACAGGTAATACATTGATAGTCACCGAAGCATTGGCACAGGCACCTTCCGGATCGCATGCACGGTACACGAATGAATCTATACCGGTGAAATTGGTGATCGGTTTATAGCTGAATGAACCGTTGGCATTGAGAGTCAGTGCACCTTTTGTAGTTCCTGACACCAGTGCAGCGGTAAGCACGCCGTCCGGATCAACATCGTTGAACAGTACACCGTCGGCGGTGGTCGTGTTCAGCTGGGTGTTCATCGCCATGCTGTAGGCATCAGGATTTGCTGTAGGAACATCGTTTACCGGTGTAACTGTGATCACCAGCCAGGCTGATGCACACAATCCGCCCTGATCACAAACGGTATACCTGATGCTGTCCAGGCCGTTGTAGTTTGGCGCAGGAATATAGGTATAGGTTCCGTTGTTGTTGTTCACATGCGTACCGTGTTTCGGTGTACCGTTGAAGGTAATGGTCAGTACATCTCCGTCAGGATCGCTGTCGTTGCTGTTTACCAGGTCGGTGATCGCTGTGTAGGTAAAGGCCACATCTTCAGGAGTGGTCTTCTTGTCGTTCACCGCTACCGGAGCATCATTTACAGGGTTCACCGTGATATACACAATTGCTGTGTCGCACTGTGCGATCGGATCGCAACCTTTGTAGATAAAGGTATCTCCGCCGAAGTAATTGGCAGTAGGTGTATACACGAACGAACCGTCGGTCTGCAGCACAAGTGTACCGTGAGTTACGTTTTTCACCAGTGTTGCCTGCAGGGTTTCTCCGTCAGGATCGGTGTCGTTATTCAGTACACCCAGCAATGCGGTACGGGTAAGTACCTGGTCCTCGTTCACGGTATACGTGTCGTAAACCGCAACCGGAGGGAAATTCGCCGTGCTTACCGAGATGTTCACAAATGCAGTATCGCACAGTCCGTGGTTATCGCAAACCCTGTATTCAAACTGATCCGGACCTTTGTAATTCACAGCCGGATTGTAATTGAACGTTCCGTCAGCAGAAAGGCTCAGCGTTCCATGGCTCACATTGGCAATCAGTGAGAAGGTAAGCGGATCGTTATCGGGATCGTAGTCGTTGCTGGCGACATTGCCTGCGTACGACTGGTTTACGCCGGTCAATGCCACATCGTTTACGGCCACCGGTGCATCATTTACCGGGGTCACTACGATCGTTACGGTTGCCGGTGTACTGCAGGCAGAACCCAGGTCGCAGGCACGGTAGGTCAACGCGCGCAAGGCTTCCACTTCGGTCTTGAG
>JAZKEZ010000230.1:0-16679 GCA_040386675.1 Bacteroidota bacterium
TGTTCGAATTCGCGCATACGGAAAATGAACTGACGTGCAACAATCTCATTTCTAAAGGCTTTTCCGATTTGTGCAATTCCAAAAGGAATCTTCATCCGACCGGTTTTCTGTACGTTCAGGAAGTTCACAAAAATACCCTGTGCAGTTTCCGGGCGCAGGTAGATTTTCGCAGCTTCGCCCGATACAGAACCGAGTTCGGTGGCAAACATCAGGTTAAACTGGCGCACTTCGGTCCAGTTACGGCTTCCGGAAACCGAACAAACGATCTCAAGATCTTCAATGAGTTGTTTTACAGCAACCAGGTCGTTGGCTTCGAGTGAAGTTCGCATACGATCTTCTATGCCTTTGATCTGGTTGAGGTATTCTACCACCCGCGGATTGGTCTCGCGGTACAATGAAGCATCGAAAGTATCTCCAAAGCGTTTTGCAGCCTTTTCCACTTCTTTCTCTGCTTTCTGGCGGATCTTCTCGATGTGGTCTTCGATCAGCACGTCGGCGCGGTAGCGTTTCTTACTGTCTTTGTTGTCGATCAGCGGGTCGTTGAAAGCGTCGACGTGGCCGCTGGCTTTCCAGGTGGTAGGATGCATAAAGATCGCAGAGTCGAGGCCCACGATGTTTTCGTGCATCTTGACCATGAAATCCCACCAGTATTTCTTGATGTTGTTCTTCAGTTCAACGCCGTACTGACCGTAGTCGTAAGTAGCGCTAAGTCCGTCGTAGATCTCTGACGACGGGAATATAAAGCCATACTCCTTTGCATGACCGATAATGCTTTTCAGCCTGTCTTCCTGTACTAAACTCATGACGCGAAATTAATTGAAAGTTGAAAGTTGAAAATGGAAAATGGAAAAGATTTCAGTTAATGTTGATCCGTTGATTGGCTGAAGGGCTGATTTGTTTAATGCACGTGCTTCCGTTTCGATGAATGGGGCCCGGATTTTCAATGTTTGGAGTAATTTTGCGGGATGATCGAGATTGGGAAAACACTGGTGTCTGAAGAGATCTTCGAGGAACATTTTGCCTGCGATCTTGCCGCGTGCAAGGGAGCCTGCTGCGTACTTGGAGATTCGGGTGCGCCGTTGCTGGAAGAGGAGTTAGACATACTGGACGACATTTATGATGACGTAAAACCTTTCCTCACTCCCGAAGGAATTGCGGCGCTCGAAGCCCAGGGAACTTTCGTGATCGATGTTGACGGCGATTACGGGACGCCTCTTATCGGCGGAAAAGAATGTGCCTACACGGTTTTTGATGACAAAGGAATTGCGCTGTGCGGAATTGAAAAAGCCTGGCGCGCCGGTGCTGTAAAATGGAAAAAACCCATCTCCTGCGAGCTCTACCCGATCCGGGTGACCAAACTCTACGAACACGAAGCGATCAACTATCACAAATGGAACATCTGTGCTCCGGCTTGCGATTGTGGCGCAAAATTGAAATTGCCGGTGTTCCGGTTTCTGAAAGAGCCACTGATCAGGAAGTACGGGAAGGAGTATTTTGAGCAGTTGATGGTGGCGGAAGAATACCTTAAAAGTAAGAGGTAAGAAGTAAGAGTTGGCTGGCGCATAAGGAGGTTTCTCGTTGCTTCCGGTCAATTTCCTGAATAGTAAAACAGTTCAGGAAAGGTGAGAATGCGGCCGCTTTTGTTTTAGTTAAAGTCATTCTGAACGAAGTGAGGAACTCGTGCTGAAAGTTTGCTAACAGAGCATCATAGATTTTATGGAAGAACATCCCTTTTCCTTTTTCATTCCCGAACATCCCAAGTCGCTTATTCTCGGAAGTTTCCCCTGCCGGAATACAAATGACTATGGTTCGTGGTTTTACTGTGGATCGGGAAAGAACCTTCTCTGGCCGATTCTTTCTGAACTCTATAATATGCCTGTAGCGAGCAGGAGCGAAATGGAAACATTGCTGGTAAAACATAAGATAGCCATTGGCGACATCTACACATCAGTTAAAAGACGTAAACCGGGATGTAATGACTCAGATCTTTACGATTGTGTTTTCAACCATCAGGGAATTGAAGAGTGCGTTCGGAAAGGAGTAACAAGAATACTTTGTACCAGTAAATATGTAGCTGAAAGATGTGTTAAAGAACTGCCACATCTGGAAGAGATGATCATCACACTTCCTTCTCCATCTCCTTCAGGAAGCAGACCAATCGGAAGATCGGAGCATTACAAAGAACTTCGTTTAAATGGAACTGTAAATAATACGAAAGAGTACCGCCTGTTAAGTTACCGCGACGCTTTTAAGATGTGAAGGAGTTTCCTCACTCCGTTCGGAATGACTGCACTGTTTTAATAAGCAGCAGAGATTTCTCCTTTCGGGCGAAATCCAAATTTCCGGAACGTGGATTTCGAGCGCAGCGAGAAATCTCTTCTACTCCTAAGTAAAGCAACTGTCATTTCGAACAACGTGAGAAACCTAATCCGCGCAAGCCCACCGCGCAAGCCGTTCTTACTTCTTACCTCTTAGTTCTTAGTTGATGCCCCCGGCATCTTACAAGAAATTAACAATCTCCCAATTCCTCGTTGCTCAAGCGATTGAGGGTTGTTAATAACCTCATGTTGATATCTGCAGATCGTTCGATTTCCCCTCCCTGGTAAATTGGAGTATCTTTATGAAACCATAAGATAATCAGTGAGTTATGCTGAACGTCTTGAGAATAAAGGAGTTTGCTTTTTAACTAACATCCAAGGTTTTGAGAATGAGCCAAATGCGACGGTTCTAACAACCAATGTTAACAAGTCAAATTTCAAATGCCTCCTTTTTGGACGAAGTTTGTGAAGAGCAAAAACCACCCTCAGGTTTGTTTCGATTTTATTGATTTACAGCGATATAACCCGTTTCACGACGGGTTATTCAGCCTAAAACAGAATCGTTTCGCTCCGAATCTTTGCAGAATGATAACCAGGATTTAGCCTAACAGACCAAACTATGAGTGTTTTTGAACCAATACTTGCCGAGAATAAAGATCGCTTCGTGATCTTCCCGATCCAGCACGATGACATCTGGGCTTTTTATAAAAAAGCGCAGGCCAGCTTCTGGACCGCAGAAGAAATTGATCTTGAGGCTGACATTCATGACTGGGAAAACAAGCTGAACCACGATGAACGCCACTTCATCAAACACGTTCTTGCGTTTTTTGCTGCCAGCGATGGGATTGTAAATGAAAACCTGGCCGAAAACTTCCTTTCGGAAGTACAGTACAGCGAGGCAAAGTTCTTTTACGGATTCCAGGTGGCTATCGAGAACATTCACTCAGAGACCTATTCACTCCTGATCGATACCTATATCAAGGATAAGGTAGACAAAGACCACCTGTTCCACGCCATAGATACCATTGACTGTGTACGTAAGAAAGCAGACTGGGCACTGAAGTGGATCGACGAAGGCAGCTTTGCCCAGCGTCTCGTTGCATTTGCCGCAGTAGAAGGGATTTTCTTCAGCGGGTCTTTCTGCTCGATCTTCTGGTTGAAGAAACGCGGATTGATGCCAGGACTTACGTTCTCTAACGAGCTTATCTCGCGCGACGAAGGCCTGCACTGCGATTTCGCCTGCCTGCTGTACATGAAGCATTTGCTTAACCGTCTTCCAAAAGAAGAAGTTCAGGCAATTATCACTGAAGCCGTAGAGATCGAGAAAGAGTTCGTTACCGATGCCCTTCCGGTAAAACTGATCGGGATGAATGCCAACCTGATGAGCCAGTACATCGAGTTTGTTGCCGACCGCCTGCTGGTAGAACTTGGCAACGACAAAGTATACAATGTAAGTAACCCGTTCGATTTCATGGAAATGATCTCGCTACAGGGTAAGACCAACTTCTTCGAAAAACGAGTAGGCGAATACCAGAAAGCTGGTGTTATGTCGAAAGAAAAACAAGGCTTCAGCCTCGACGAAGAATTTTAAGAACAGTACCGACGCACAATACATTCATACCTCTCACAAATAAACCCATTATCACCATAAATACTTTCATCATATGCACGTATTAAAGCGAGACGGCCGTAAGGAAGAAGTTAAGATCGACAAGATCACCGCCCGTATTTCGAAACTTTGTTATGGTTTCGATCCAATCGTAGATCCAATCAAGATCACCCTTAAGGTGGTTGAAGGACTTTACGATGGGGTAACGACTTCAGGACTTGATGAACTTGCCGCAGAAGTAGCCGCTTCAAACACAGTTCTTCACCCGGATTACGCTCTCCTGGCATCTCGTATCGCTGTTTCCAACCTGCACAAGAACACCAAGAAATCTTTCTCGGCTACTATTGAGGACCTTTACAATTATATCGATCCTAAGAATGGCGAAAATGCTGCACTGATTGCGACCGATATCTTCGAGATCATTAAGGCAAATGCTGAACTACTGGACAGTGCGATCATTTACGATCGTGACTTCAGCTATGACTACTTCGGATTTAAAACCCTGGAGCGCAGTTACCTGCTGAAAACCGACGGTACTCCTACCGAACGTCCGCAGCACATGCTAATGCGTGTTTCTGTCGGGATCCACAAAACCGACATCCAGGCCGCTATCGATACTTACCACGCAATGTCACAAGGCTGGTATACTCACGCAACGCCAACATTGTTCAATGCCGGTACGCCGAAACCGCAAATGTCTTCGTGCTTCCTGCTTACCATGAAAGGCGACAGCATTACCGGTATTTATGATACGCTGAGACAAACCGCACAGATCTCTCAGTCTGCAGGTGGTATTGGTCTTTCTATTCACGATATCCGTGCAAAAGGATCATACATCAAAGGAACCAACGGTACTTCAAACGGTATCGTTCCGATGTTGAAAGTATTCAACGATACCGCACGTTACGTAGACCAGGGTGGTGGAAAGCGCAAAGGTTCTTTCGCGATCTACATCGAGCCATGGCATGCCGATATCTTCGATTTCCTTGACCTGAAGAAAAACCACGGTAAGGAAGAAATGCGTGCACGTGACCTTTTCTACGCCCTTTGGGTTCCGGATTTGTTCATGAAGCGCGTGGAAGCCAATGGCGACTGGACGCTGATGTGTCCGAACGAATGTCCGGGTCTGAGCGATGTACACAGCGCAGAATTTGATGCATTGTACGAGAAATACGAAGCAGAAGGACGCGGTCGCAAGACCATCCGTGCCCAGGAACTCTGGTCAAGCATCGTTGAATCTCAAATTGAGACCGGAACGCCTTATATCCTGTACAAGGATGCAGCAAACTCGAAGAGTAACCAGAAAAACCTGGGAACCATCAAGTCATCTAACCTGTGTACCGAGATCATCGAGTATACTGCGGCTGATGAAGTAGCGGTGTGTAACCTGGCTTCTATCGCACTTCCGAAATTCATTAAAGACGGTAAATTCGACCACGAAGGACTGTTTGAAGTGTCTTACCAGGTAGCGAGAAACCTGAACCGCATCATCGATTATAACTACTATCCTGTTCCTGAAGCACGCAAGAGCAACCTTCGTCACCGCCCGATCGGTATTGGTGTACAGGGACTTGCGGATGCATTCATCCTGCTGCGTATGTCGTTTGAAAGCGATGAAGCGCGCCAGCTGAACAAAGAGATCTTCGAAACCATCTATTACGGAGCTCTTACCGCTTCGAAAGATCTTGCAAAAGCAGACGGAGCTTACGAAACCTACGAAGGATCACCGATCTCGCAGGGACAATTCCAGTTCGACATGTGGGGCGTTACGCCAACCGGTCGCTGGGAGTGGGAGGTACTTCGCGGGGAGATCAAAAAGCACGGTGTGCGTAACTCATTGTTGCTTGCCCCGATGCCAACCGCATCTACCGCACAGATCCTGGGTAACAACGAGTGTTTCGAACCGTACACTTCAAACATCTACACCCGCCGCGTACTTTCAGGAGAATTCATCGTGGTGAACAAGCACCTGCTGAAGGACCTTGTGAAACTGGGCATGTGGAACGACAACCTTAAAAACAAGATCATCGCAGCCAACGGTTCGATCCAGCACATCAACGAGATTCCTGATAACCTGAAGGAGATTTACAAAACAGCATGGGAAATTTCCCAGAAAGCAGTGGTTGATATGGCCGCCGACCGCGGAGCATACATCTGCCAGTCGCAATCGCTGAACATCTTCATGGAGAATGCAAACTTTGGTAAACTTACCTCGATGCACTTCTACGGATGGAAAAAAGGACTGAAAACCGGTATGTACTACCTGCGTACCAAAGCAGCGACCGATCCGATCAAGTTTACGCTTGAGAAGCAGCAGCAGAAGGAAGTTCTTCCTCTTGCAGAGAAGAACGATGAGCAACGCATGGCTGAGATCGCCTGTTCACTCGACGATCCGGAAGGTTGCGAGGCTTGCAGCGCTTAATAGCATTCCAAAATGAATAATGAGACCCGGACAAGTTTGTCCGGGTTTTTTTGTGCCTTCAAAATACGATAGCTGACGTATTCCCCGGGCTGTTGCGTGAGCGTAGTTTTACATCAGATAAAAACTCACCACGATGAAAAAAACGCTACTACTCTCATTGGGTCTTGCAGTTTCTGCAATGGCCATCGCCCAGGTTTCAACTGAACGCCACCTTCCGATAGTGGGTGTGGTCTACTCACTCAACCTGTCTTCTTCCACGATCAGCGATGCTCCTGCGGGTGCAAACCAGAGCTGGAACTACACCATTACCACCAACAAACTGGTAGATTACGAAGTGGTAAACATGAACAATGTTCCCGCCGATGTGAAAAGCGCTGTACCTACTGCCGTTGTTGCCTATAAGCAAACCGGAACACCTAATGCAGCACTGGCTGAATACGATTTCTTCAGCGATGCACCTTCACACCTGGTGAAAGTGGGTACCAAGAATGTTGGTGCATCCACGCAGGTTAAAAACGACACCAGCATGGAATTCGGACAGCAATACAACACCACTAAATTCTACGGCGGATTGTACCGCTGGTATTGCGGATACGGTACACTTACCGTTAATGGTAAAGTCTACAAGAACGTAGCGATGATAAAGAGCTACAATGCCGCAGCTTTTGCCGATACACTGGTGCAGTTTCACCAGTTCTCACCGTTCTACCACCTGATGTTCTCGTACACGAAAGGCACGACCGGTATCAAAAACGTGGCATATCTTGATCTGACCAATACGAGCGTTGGCATTGAAGATCAGTCGCCGGTGGCCCAGGGTTTTTCAGTATATCCGAATCCTGCGAAAGACGTGGTAACCGTTGCACTTCCATCAGCAGTTACAGGTACTATTGAGATCTTTAATCTTACCGGGCAATTGGTTAGATCTGCGATGATCACACCCAACCAACCGACTTCTGTTCCCGTTTCTGATCTAGCCCCAGGCATCTATATGCTAAAGGCGGGTGATCAGAGTCGTAAGTTGATTATCGGATAATAATTAACCGCAAAGGACGCTAAGGTTTAACGCGAAGGGCGCAAAGGGGAATCTCCCTTTTGCGCCCTTTGTGCTTTTCCTGTGGCCTTTGCGGTTAAACTAATTTAAATTCATTCTGATTTGCTCTCTCCCGAAATCTGCGGCAAGCTTACCTACGTACAATTACACAGGTGAAACGAGGTACGGATTTCCCACACCTGGGTTACGGTTTATTTAGACAGACTCTATATTGAGGCTGCTTGACATTTTTATGACATAACCGTATCGTATCGTTAACACCTTTGCAACGCTAAACTAGGGGGTGAAGTTGAAGAACATTAAGGTAATAGCACTGACGCACAAGAAAGCTGATCTCACAACGATCGGCCGCTTCCATATTGAGGAATCACAACAGGCCGCACGCTTGTCTGAGATTCAGCAGCAACTCGGCTGGTCGGAACTGATGTTCCTGAGTACGTGCAACCGCGTGGAAGTGATCTTTGTTACCGAAGATAAGGTTAATGATGAGCTGAAGACAGCCATCATCACCGGCTTTATTCCCGAGCTCGACAACAGCGAGGTAAATACCATCCTTCCTCAGCTTGAGGTTTACCAGGGAACCGATGCGGTTCGCCATCTTTTTGAAGTGGCTTCATCGCTCGACAGTATGGTGATCGGCGAAAGAGAGATCATCACCCAATTCAGGAAAGCATACGAAAATTGCAATAAAGCAGGACTTACCGGCGACAAGATCCGCCTGGTAGCTGCACAAACCATAGAAACCGCCAAGCGTATCTTCACCGAGACCCAACTGTGTACCCGCCCGGTATCGGTAGTTTCTCTTGCCTTCAAGGCGCTTATGGACAGTCATGTTCAGCCCGGTGCAAGAATACTGATGATCGGTGCCGGAACGACCAATCGCAACATGGCGCGCTTTCTGACCAAAGCCGGTCATAAAAACCTGCACATCTTTAACCGTACGCTGGCCAATGCCGAGCTGATGGTGAAAGAAGTAGGCGGAGTGGCACACTCCCTTTCTGAACTCGAAAGCTATACCGGCGGATTTGATGTGATCGTTACCTGTACCGGAAGTGCAAATGCGGTGCTTACCACCGAATTGTACCAACACCTGTCGCAGGGCGAACTCGACCAGAAGATCGTTATCGACCTGGCCATTCCTGCCGATTTCGATCCTGCCATCAGCAGCATATTCCCGGTAAAACTCATCAATGTTGCCTCACTGAAACCAATCTCAGAAGCCAATCTTAAGGCCCGTGAGAAAGAAATGGTAGTTTGTGTGGATATCCTGGACGAGTGCCTGGTAAAATTCAATTCACTGGCCCGCGAACGCAAAGTAGAACTGGCGATGAAAAGTGTTCCTAAAATGGTGAAAGACATCAAGGAACGCGCAATCCAGGAGGTTTTTGCCAAAGACCTGGCAAAGATGGACGACGAAACCCGTGCCGTACTTGAGCGCATGATGGAATACGTGGAGAAGAAGTACATTAGCGGACCGATTAAGCTGGCCAAGGAAATTATGCTGGCCGAAACCCATTGATCCCTCTCCAAATGCAGAAACCAATCATTATAGGTACCCGCGGAAGTGAACTTGCATTGTGGCAGGCGCATACTGTTAAAAAGCAACTGGAAGATCTCGGTCAGACGGTAGAGATAAAGATCATTAAGACCCGCGGTGACAATATTCAGCACCTGAGTTTCGACAAGATCGAAGGCAAAGGATTTTTTACCAAAGAACTTGAAGAGGAATTGCTGAATGGCTCGATCGACCTTGCCGTTCATTCGCACAAAGATCTTGAGACCACTTACCCGGAAGGACTTACCATTGCTGCGGTTTCTGCACGCGAGAATCCTGCCGATGTGTTGCTGATCCGCAAGGAATGCGTAGATCATTCTGCCAAATTCCTTCTGAAAAAAGGAGCTGTAGTTGGAACTTCTTCAGCGCGCAGAAAATCACAATTGCTTGAATTCAGACCGGATGTAGAGATCAGGGACATTCGCGGAAACGTGCCTACCCGGATCCAGAAACTCCGCGACGGTCAATACGACGCCATTCTACTCGCAAAAGCGGGCATCACCAGGCTTGCACTGGATGTTTCCGATCTTGAGATGATGATGATGGACATCAAGGAATTCATCCCTGCGCCGGCCCAGGGAGTGCTTGCCCTGCAGATCAGGGAAAGCGACCGCGACCTGAACCAGGTGTTACAGCCGCTAAACGTTGCCAACGTTGGCAAATGTATCGGTGTGGAACGCGAGATCCTCAGGCTATTTAAAGGCGGATGCCAGTTGCCGTTAGGTGCATACTGCGAGAAATCCGGCGGCGGATTCAAAGTCTGGGCAGCTGTTGCCGAGGCCTGGGACAAACTTCCTGCGCGTATCAACCTGTTTGCCGAAAGCGAGCAGAATCTTGCGGCAGATGTGGTTTCCAAACTGCAAGAGAAAAAAAAAAGCGCATCTTCATAAGCACAGACCCGGCTGAAAAGGTTGAATTGTCGCGGTTGTGCGCACTTTCAGGATGGCAGCTCAACGCACATCCCTTTATCCAACTTACGCCGCTTCCCTTTGTTTTACCTGCGAAACAACCGTCCTGGATATTCTTCAGTTCCAAAAACGGTGTTACCAATTTCTTCAGGCATTACGAACGTATTCCCGGCGTGAAATACGGGGCCATCGGACAGGCCACGGCCAACATTCTCAAGCAATTTGTGTGGGATGTTGATTTTGTTGGGACCGGCAACGATACCTCAGATACCGGACACACTTTCTCGACTTTTCTTACGCTCAACGATTTTGTGTGGTTTCCCGGAGCTGCAGACGGCAAACGCGCCATACAGGAACAACTGGGTGAAAACCAGTATCTCGACATTCCCGTATATTTCACCGAGCCGTCGCCCGGAATTTTCCTGGACTGGCACGATGTGCTGGTGTTCACCAGTCCGAGTAATGTTGAAGGATTCCTTATGAATAACGAGATACAAGCCGGTCAGAAAGTACTTGCGATTGGTAAGACCACTGCGGCAAGGCTCGAGGCGCGTGGTCATAAAGCGGCTGTTTCGGCAGGCTTTGGCCAATTGGAGCTCTATCAATCCATAGCGTCGATTTTATTGTAAATTCGATCAGTTGTTGATCCCTGCCTATGCGTAAACTACTACTCTGCCTTTTTAGTTTTTTCTGCCTGCTGATCGTCTGGGATGCTTCATTCCAGGACGCACACTCACGCTCTGCCGGTTCGCCGGGAGGATACAGCGGATCTCCGTCAGATGCCAACCGCACCTGCGTTTCGTGTCACGCCGGACCAGCTCCGATCGTTACGGCAGGCCTTCTCACCAGCAACATCCCGGCTGATGGCTATACCCCTGGGAATGTATACACCTTTATGATCAATGCCGATTACCACGGGAAGATCAAGTACGGGTTTGAGCTTTCGGCCAACAATACATCTAATACCAGCATCGGAGGATTTATCCATACAACCACGTTTACCAAGGCCGTGAACGGCAACAGCGTAACGCATACCAACAGCGGAACTTCGGCACCTTCGGGAAGCCGCAGCTGGACTGTGAACTGGACTGCACCGGCCCTGGGTTCAGGGAAAGTAAATTTCTATGTTGCTGTTAATGCCAGCAACAACAGCGGTTCGAATGCAGGCGACACCATTTTACGTGCCGTGTTACCGATCGAAGAAAGAATTGAACCCTGCAATCCTAATGATGTTGGGGTTACCGCTACCAGCTCGCAATTGTGTCAGCCCGGTTCGACCACAATTATGGTGGCCAACTCCGAGACCGGGATATCTTACCAGTTAAAAAATGCCGATACCGATGCCAACGTTGGCGCGGCACAAACCGGCGACGGGACCACGCTCATTTTCAATACAGGAACGATCAGTACGCTCACTATGTACAAAGTGGTGGCGACCAAAAATGCACTCTGTTCCTTTACGCTTTCTACACGGCCATCGGTGAATGTGTCTGCCAACACCACTCCGATCGTTTCTGTAAATGGCATCACCACCATCTGCAAAGGCGACAGCGTAATGCTGATATCGACAGAAGCACAGTCGTACCAGTGGACCAGTGGCCAGACTACCCGTTCGATCTGGGTAAAATCGACCGGGAGTTACGGTGTTACAACGAATCATACCGACGGATGCTCATTTACCTCAAGTCCGGTATTTATTACCGTTTCTGATGTTCTTGAGCCCAGGATGAACATAAAAGGCAAGGTCGGACTTTGCCAGGGCGACAGTCTGATACTGTCTACAGACGAGTTCAATTCATATACTTGGAGCACGGGACAGACCACACGAAGCATCGTTGTGAAAACTCCCGGGACCTATACCGTCCGTGTGGCCAACTCTAGCGGCTGCATAGGAAAATCACCTGATACCGTTTTTGTTGAGATAGGCACAAAGCCCAACAGCGCCATGACCATTTTCGGTAAACCCGATCTGTGCGAAGGCGACAGTGTGCGTCTCAGTGTACCCGGTGGTAGCAATTATCTCTGGTCAACCGGGGCCGTTTCCAACACCATTGTTGCAAAAACCACCGGCAATTACTGGGTAAGAATAGGTGCGGGAGCCTGTATTGTTACTTCAGATACCGTTAAAGTGCGTCTTCACGAGGTAAAACAGCCTGTGCTGAATGAAACCGGGGTAGTACAGGTCTGTGCCGGGGATTCGGTGCTGTTAGAGACCGATACTGCCTATTATGAATACAGGTGGAGTAACGGCGCGACCACCCGTTCGATCTATGTAAGTAACCAGGCAAACTATTTTGTACTTGTAACCGACAGCTTTGGCTGTTTCAAATTCAGCGCGACCACTAGTCTGATTGCCGGTACAAAATTGCACCCGCCAATTAAATCCAACGGTCCGTTGGTGCTTTGTCCCGGTAAAAATGTAGAACTGTCGACCTCCAAATACAGCACCTACCAATGGAGCAACGGAAGCACCGACTCAGCGATAGTAGTTACCCAGCCCGGCAAGTATTATGTATTTGTAAGCAGTCAGAGCGGTTGCAGCGGCGGCTCAGATACGATTGACGTGAAGATAGAACCCGCTCCGACGGCTAAGCTGTCACTTTCCGGATTCCAGATCGGTTGCGATTCCCTGTTGCTTGAAGCAAGTACCGGGAGCGCCACGTACACCTGGAACAATGGAAAGACCGGCCGACGGATCTACGTGACCGAAAATGGCATGTATTACTGCGAGGTGACTTCTCCCGGGGGATGCATGGCCAGGTCAGACAGCGTGGTGGTGATCATGGGGAAAGAGCCAAAGGATGTAACCATTACGCTCGATACCAACGTGTTCTTCTCCAGTGCGCAATACGGGAACCAATGGTACCGCAGTGGAACCAAACTGTTAGGCGATACCCTTCAGAAACTGATACTCGGCTCCAAAGACGGCGATTACTATACGGTGATCCTTGATGACCTCGGCATCTGCTCGGATACGTCAAATGTCATCAAGGTAAATCGCGTGGGAGTGCAGGAATTGTATGGCCTCCAGGTACAACTGTATCCCAACCCGGCAGGAGACAAGTTTTACATTTCGGGTATTACCGATTATGATAGGATCGAGATCTATAGCCTTCCCGGAACGAAAGTAATGTCAGCCGACAGGCAGCCCGGAAACGCAATCGACGTTTCGTCACTGGCGGAAGGAAGCTATATCGTCCGTATTTTCTTACAAAACCAAGTAATTGTCAAACATCTCAGCGTAATAAAACATGATTAAAAAAGTACTCCTTTGCTCAGTTCTTATTGTTGGCGGACTAAGTCTGTTCAATATGGAAGATCACCAATCTTACAGTAACAGCAGCGGTTCACCCGCAGGTTACACCGGCGCTCCTACCGATGCCGACCGTACCTGCCGCACGTGCCACGGCGGAGGAAGTGCCGTGGAGCAAGAGGGAATCATCACGACAAATATCCCGGCTTCTGGCTACATTGCCGGACAGACGTATAACATTACCGTAGCTTACAACGAAGCGGGAAGAAACAAATACGGTTTCGAGATCACTACCGTGCCGGGAGCAGGAACCAACAAAGGGGTGTTCAGTGTAACCGGTACCCAGGTGAAAACCATCGGTTCCGGGCGCGTTACGCACACCAGCACCGGATCGGTTGGTGCAGGTGGAAAAACCTGGACCTTCAGTTGGAAGGCCCCGACATCGACCACCAATTCCATGTCGTTTTACGCGTGTGTTAACGCGGCAAACAACAACGGTACCGACGATGCCGGCGACAACATCTACACGTCAGTATTACAGGTTAAAGAAGATGTAAGCTCAGGAATTGCAGATTACCTCACTACGCTTGGCGAAAGCATCAGTTTGTACCCGATGCCGGCTGCTCAATGGCTACACATCGCAACTCCTGCAGAATTTGGAGCGGTAAAAGCGCTAAACGTATACGATCTGACCGGTAAGCAGGTAATGACATCTGTGGCTACAGAAGCGTTGAATATTGAAGCACTTCCGGCAGGAACCTATGTATTGAAAATTGAGGGAGAGCAGGCTGCTGTAAAACGTTTTGTAAAGCAGTAAAACAGAGTTATCCCATTGATATGAAAACCGGTGACCGTTTGTTGCCGGTTTTTTTGTGTTCGGTTGCTAAAGAAAATTCAAAAAAACATACCCCCCTTTGTGACTGTTTTTGCCATAGCCCTTTAGGGGGGTAAAGATGTTTTATTGAAAGTATTTAGTGTTGAATACCCTGTAAAATCAAGTGTTCCAGTCAAAAATATCCAGATTGAAAATTATGGTGCAATAAGGATGGGCAAAAAGCGAAGGCACTGTATTTTAATGCATTTCGGTTAATTTAGTTCGTTCCACAGGGTTTCCTCCCAATATTCCTGTGGTTGGCCTATGATCAAGAAGACGCTCTATTTCGGCAACCCGGCAAAACTGAAACTTCAGTTAACGCAACTGGTAATTGAATCTGCGGAACCCGGCTCTGTTTCACGCAGTGTGCCGGTTGAAGACATCGGTTTGGTGATCATAGATCACAGTCAGATCACCATTACCCATGGAGCCATCAATGCCATGATCGGGAATAATGCCGCGATCCTTTTTTGCGATGCCCACCACCTGCCGAACGGGCTGGTGCTTCCTTATACTACCAATCACACGTTTTCAGAAAAGACAAGGTTCCAGCTGGAGGCTTCAGAGCCGCTTAAGAAGCAATTGTGGAAGCAGACCGTACAGGCGAAGATCGGTAACCAGATCGCCGTTTTAAAAGCAATGGGTAAGCCGGTAGATAACATGAAATACTGGCAATCAAACGTGAGCAGCGGGGATGCTGAGAATCATGAGGGAAGAGCGGCTGCGTATTACTGGAAGACAGTATTCACCGATTACGACATCAATCCGCAGGCCGAAGCAGATGCCGCTCCGGCCATGGTTGCCGAGCCTCTACCGCCACATTTCCTCCGACAGCGATACGGTGATCCCCCAAATAACCTTCTAAATTACGGCTATGCCGTTTTAAGGGCTATAGTAGCACGCAGCCTTGTGGCGAGCGGCTGTTTGCCGGTGCTTGGCATCCACCACCGGAACAAGTACAATCATTTCTGTCTTGCCGACGACATCATGGAGCCTTATCGTCCTTACGTCGACAGGCTGGTGCTTCACATACTGGCCGGTGCCGGTATGAATTTCGACGGTGAGCTTACCGGTGATATCAAAAAGGTGCTGCTTACGATCCCGGTGATTGATGTGAATATAGACGGAAGTTCCAGTCCGCTTATGGTTGCGATGCAGCGCACCACATCGAGTCTTATGCGCTGTTACGAGGGCGAAGGCAGGAAAATACTTTATCCGGTAATAGAATGAATGATATGGCAGGAAATGGAACGCTTCAATCAATATCGCATCATGTGGGTTTTCGTATTTTTCGATCTGCCAACCGAAACCAAAAAGGACCGGCGGGAAGCTGCCAGGTTTCGGAAAGAATTGCAACGCGATGGCTTTGCGATGTTGCAATTCTCGATCTACATCCGGCACTGCAACAGCCGGGAGAATGCCTTGGTACACGAGAAGCGGGTAAAGCGTTTTCTTCCGCCAAAAGGGGAAGTGATCCTGTTCGAACTCACCGACAAGCAATTCGGCATGATGGAGTTCTTCAGGTCGGCAAAAGACAGCAAGGCACCGGAAACTCCGCAGCAGTTGGAGTTGTTTTGAAAAGAGATAAAAGGGTAAGAAGAATGAGCAAAAAAATAGCCCTACCGAAGCGGGGCTTAGAAATATCTTCGGCTTATAGCCTTATTGTGATTTGCGAAACAAATAAAACAAATCATAACATATACTCCAAATTTTTCTAGAATGATGGAACCAAGGCTAAGTGAGACAAAACGAGATTGGGTCATAGTTATGTAAGTCTATGAGAACGGTTTATTCATAATCAAAATTTATAACAAACGTTGACATGAGCAATGTAATAGGCTTGGATTTAGGTACAAACTCCATCGGGTGGGCATTAAGAAATCCTAATCGTGATGGTAATCAAATCGAAAAATTCGGAGTACTTACTTTCAAAAAAGGGGTAGGTATAGATAAGACTGGGGAGTATTCATATGCTGCTGAGCGTACAAAGAAACGTTCAGTAAGAAGACTTTATCAGGCCCGGAAGTACCGATTATGGGACACGCTCAGACATCTTATCCAACTTGGTTATTGTCCGTTAACCATCGAAGCTTTGAACAAATGGCGTCATTACGATAAACAGGAAGCCATAAAGAATAGTAACGGAGGGCGGGTTTATCCAGTTGAAGATCATGCATTCGACGCTTGGATAAAGCTGGATTTTAATGGAGATGGTAAACCAGATTACACAAGCCCCTATCAGCTTCGTAAAGAGCTGGCTACTGTTCAATTGGATATGGATGTGGAGATGGACCGTGCGAAACTTGGCAGGGCCCTTTACCACATTGCGCAGCGGAGGGGATTTAAAAGTAGTCGAAAGAGTGGTGAAGATCTTAAAGACGGTCGGTCGGAGGACTCTGACATGATTGATCTACAGGTAAGTGAAAAGAAGAAGAACAGACGAATCGATGAAGAGTTTCAGAAATATCCTGAAGCTAAAACTATTGGTCATTTGTTCGCTCTGCTCGAAGATAATAACGAAAGGGTAAGGGAACGCATAGCTCAGTTTGCAATCAGAGAAAATTACAAAGACGAGATTAGGTTTATATTCGAAAATCAAGGCTTGGGTGTGACCAATAAGCTTTACGAATTGTTGGTGGAAAGCGGGCGCAATAAGAACGATGGAAGCATTTTTTATAAAATCTCT
>JAZKEZ010000230.1:16689-20653 GCA_040386675.1 Bacteroidota bacterium
TTATAAAAGGCCTTTACGTTCTCAGAAGGGATTAATTGGAAAGTGTACTCTTGAGCCTGCTAAGTACCGGTCTCCGATCAGTCATCCAGAGTTTGAAATTTTTAGGGCGTGGTCTTTTCTGAACAATATTAAGTATAGGGAAGTGGCTGATGCTAAAGGTATCTGGAACCAACTCCCACTAGAATTGCTACAGGAGATTTATACTTCCAAATTCTTTAGAAAATCAAAAGCCTATTTTCCATTCTCTGAGATACGGGAGTTAATTGAACATAAAGGATACAAGTGGCATCTGAATTTTAAGGATAAAACCTCTGTTACTAGTTGTCCGGTTTCTGCGCGGCTTAAAGATATTTTCGGAGAAGATTACTTGGATGTAAGGGTTCCTAAATTGAATTTGGAAATTGAAGGTGGGAAGGACTATTACAGTCTGGATGACATCTGGCATATACTTTTCAACTTTGAAGATCAGGAGTTTGTGGCCAATTTCGCCGCCGAAAAACTTGGGCTTGATGCAACCGGTGTAAAGAAGTTCATAACGACCTGGGCTACGCTTCCAATAGGTTACGGCATGTTGAGCTTAAACGCAATCCGCAAAATCAATAGGTTTTTGCAAAGGGGATTAATATATACTGAGTCGGTACTTCTGGCAAATGTTCCGACACTTATCGGAGAAAATATATGGATGGAAAGTGAAGATTACATCCTGAAACAGATTTCAATTGTCATTGACGATAATCGCCGTCAAAAAGATATCCTCTCCATTGTTAACCGATTGATTGCGGTGCACAAGAATCTTGAGTCGTATGAACAATATGGGGGAGTGGATTACCAACTGGATGACGAAGATCACCGAGATATCATTAAAGCAATTCATGCTCATTATGGTGAAAGTAATTGGCTTGCGTTAAAAGGAGAGCATGCGACTTTCATTGAGACCGCAGTGGCTGTATGTTACCAGGCCTATTTCAAAAAAAGTAACACAAGCATCAGGTATTTGGCCGGAGAGCGTTATTTCCCGGTAAGATCTGGGAATACCGAGTTCCTGAGGGGTGATACCGGATTCTACCGCTTACCCAAGCTGATTGATACACTTGGTGAGTTTCTTCAGCTCAGCTTCAATATTCCTGATGAGCTACTGAACAGAATTTATCATCCATCAGAAATTGATATCTACAAACCGGCAACAGATGAAAACGGACAGTTGGCATTAGGAAGTCCAAAAACCGGAGCTTTTAAAAATCCGATGGCAATGCGTACCTTATTTTCATTGCGAAAGCTGATAAATCATCTGATCAATACCAGGCAAATAGATAGCCATACACGGGTTGTTGTTGAAGTTGCAAGGGAGTTGAATGACAGTAATAAGAGGTGGGCAATTGAAGCGTGGCAACGTCAACGTGAGGCAGAAAATCAGGAGTTTTCCTATGCAATAGAACAATTGCAGGGCATACATGGAAGGATTAGCGCACTAACAGCTAGTGAGACAGACATAGATAAAATCAGAATCTGGTTTGAGCAGAATGATGAGGAAACAATCCCACCCCTCGCAACTGCAAAAAAAGAAGTTAAAGGAATCAGATGGAATGAGAATGTGAAGAGTTCCTATAAGCAGATCGTTTCTCAAAAGCAATGGGTCGACAAATACCGGTTATGGCAAGAACAGCAATGTCAGTGCATGTATACTGGAAAGGTAATTAACATTTCAGATCTGTTCAATGACAATGTGATCGACTTTGAACACACCCTTCCAAGGAGCAAATCATTTGATAATTCTTTGGCCAACCTAACTGTTTGCTATGCTGATTACAACAGGAATATTAAAAAGAACCAAATTCCATTTAACCTGAATAACTATGACAAGGAATATGGTGGATATTCAGCCATCTTACCAAGGCTAGACAAATGGAAAGAAAAAGTAGAAAGAATCAAACAGCAGATCGATTTCTGGAAGACCAAGTCCAAACGCTCTTCGGATAAAGAGTATAAAGATGAGGCCATCCGGCAAAAGCACCTTTGGTCTATGGAACTGGAATACTGGAAAAATAAGCTCGACCGGTTCACAATGAAAGAAATTACCGATGGTTTTAAGAATAGTCAGAAAGTAGATACACAGCTTATTTCAAAGTATGCCTTTCACTATTTAAAAACCTATTTTAATAAAGTTGATGTGCAAAAAGGTAAAATGACATCCGATTTCAGAAAAATTTATGGACTTCAAGTAGCAGATCAGAAAAAGGACAGAAGTAAACATTCTCACCATGCCAAAGATGCTGCAGTATTGACATTGATTCCTACTGCGTTGAAGCGGGATGCTATCCTTAAAGAATATTACGAGGCACAGGAAAAAAAACTCCCTTATTCTGGTATGAAGCCTTATGAAGGGTTCAAAAGAGAATTTGTATGGGGAATCGATGACACTGTTTTAATTAACAATGTACCTAATGTTCAATACTTAAGTCCCGCTAAACGTAAGGTAAGAAAGAGAGGTAAAGAACAATATATACCAGGAACATCAAAAGTGATGTGGGCTACGGGTGACAGTATTCGGGGGCAATTGCATCAGGAAACCTCTTACGGCGCGATCAAACCAGCAATCAGGGATGAAAAAGGGTTAGCCTTAAAAGATGAAAAAGGAAAATATATCCAGGAGGATAAAGTAAAGTATGTAATTAGAGTTCCATTTATATATAAAAAGGATCCAAACTCTCCTGGATTCAAAAGCTTAGAGGAAGTGGAAAAACAAATTGTTGATGTTGGTTTAAAGCTTCAGATAAGAAAACAGGTGGAGGCCGCTGAAAGTTTTAAAGATGCGATGAATGAAGGGATATTTATGTTGAATAAAGCAGGAGATAAAGTAAATCGTATCCGGCATATTCGGGTTTGGGCAAGCGTTTCTGATCCATTAAAGATCAAGTTGCAGACAAACCAATCTGATGCAGAGTATAAGAGGTATTACTACGCGGCAAATGCGACGAATAGTTATTTTGCATTATACCTCAACGACAATCAAAAAGCCTTTAAATTTCGAAATTTAATGGAGACAGCGCAGATCAAATCCAATCTGAACATCAAAAATCCGGTTGAACTATTTGATGCTCGTGTAAGCGTAATCAAAGGAAGGAACAAAGTTGAGTTACCTTTAAAATATGTATTAATCGCTGGGACGAAGGTGTTTTTTAAAAAGGATAAGAATGAGCAAATTTCGGACTTGTCAATTCGCGAGCAACTTAATCGCCTATACATATTCACCGGATTTGAAAAAAATGGAGATTCTGCTCGACTGAATTTTAAGTATCATTTGGAAGCAAGGAATAAAATTATTGAGGAATTTATTGAATCAGAAATCAATTTTGATCATCCGAAACCGACATTACGATTCGGTTATGCAAAATATGATTTTGCTGTTGAGGGTTATGATTTTGAAGTCGCTGTGGATGGGGCGATTACATGGAAATAGCATTACACCAGATGTATGACCTTATTCGAAAATTGTAGCCAGTCTTGCCAACAATGTATTTGAAAGATTACTATCAAGACCAATTTCTCTTTTGTTTGGAAAAAGTCCCAAACAAAAGGGAATATCAATATTGTATGTTTGAAAATACATACAATATAAGTTCTTGCAATTTGTCTATCAACTTGCTACACTTTAAACTGGTTCAGTGTAGCATCCACACGATAGTTGTGATTTGCTTTCAATTCGTTATTTGACAAGATTTGCCACACTAAAAAAAAGAAGCATATGTCATTGGGGAAGGTTGTGATTTGCTTTCAATTCGTTATTTGACAAGATTTGCCACACTAAAGCACATCCTAGTTGCGCACGGTCTCAGGTTGTGATTTGCTTTCAATTCGTTATTTGACAAGATTTGCCACACTGTTTGTGATTTTACGCCGTCGCTGATGGTCGTTGTGATTTGCTTTCAATTCGTTATTTGACAAGATTTGCCACACTACACCTGCG
>JAZKEZ010000231.1:0-18915 GCA_040386675.1 Bacteroidota bacterium
GTAATAGAGCAGGATGGCGCCGAACACCACGAAATTGATCGAGGAAAACAGGATGCTTAAGCTGTTGCTCGTAAGGAACACCGAAATACGCTGGTGATCGCCGATACGCTGAAGGATATCCCCGATCATCTTCTGGTTGAAGAATGAAATGGGCAAGCGCATCATCTTGACCAGGAAATCGGAGATGATCGATATGTTGATACGCGTTCCGAGGTGAAGCAGAATGTAACTCCGGATGATTTCTACCGACATCCGGCTGATGAACAGCATCATCTGCGCAATAAGGATGAGGTAGACAAAGCCGATGTCGCGGTTGTTGATCCCGTAATCTACCAGCGACTGGGTCAGGAACGGGAAAATGAGCTGCAGGATCGTTCCGGCAGTCAGTCCGAGGATAAGCTGGGTAATGAATTTGCGGTAGTTGCGCAGGTAGGTAAACAGGAAACCGAAGCCTTTGCGGTCTACTTTCTCATCACCGGATTTTTCGTAGAATTCCTGGCTGGGCTCCAGCAACAGGACAATTCCTTCCTCGGTTCCGCCAATGCGCCATCCTCTCAGGAATTCTTCTTTGGTGTATTCCACCAGGTCGGTCGACGGATCGCCAACCAGCACCGAGTTCCTTGTGATCTTGTAGATCA
Organism: Bacteroidota bacterium; assembly: GCA_040386675.1. Taxonomy (GTDB): domain Bacteria; phylum Bacteroidota; class Bacteroidia; order Flavobacteriales_D; family Luteibaculaceae; genus DASUEB01. Next base: position 639 of record JAZKEZ010000231.1, read on the forward strand.
CCACAAAATGGCTCTGGTTCCAGTGTGCGATACACGGCAGCGGGGCTTCTTCAGCCAGTTTATCAAAAGGTATCCTGGCTGCCAGGGTGCGCAGTCCGATGGACTCGGCTCCATCGCTGATACCGAGCAGCGACACGCCTTCGCGGGTTACGAAGCAGCGCTCGCGCAGTTCCTGCAACGAGTAGGTTTTACCATAGTATTTGGCCACCATTCTCAAACTCGTCGGACCGCAGTCCATCATATCGAGTTGGCGGTAGAAGGGATATTTTTCGGGAAAGATTCTCAAGTTCTGTACACTTTGCAGGGGATGAAGATAGAAAATGTGACCGTTGTATTGATGTGCATTCTTTAATATAGTCAGGCTCTCGTTTTTGTGCCCTGAAATTTAACCGCAAAGGCCGCTGAGTTTTTGCGCAAAGGGCACAAAAGCACAAGATTCAAGGTAGTCGCTTTAAAAAATTCTGCCGAAGCTACAAACGGTTATGTTACCAAATTGTTAAGTCTGAATTTGACGAGGGACGAAAAAATGACTTTTCAGGCCACCCGGATTTCACTTTGTTAAGTTTGGGTTACGATTACATTATAGATTTTATCTCAAGGTTAACAGCACTTAGTTTTGCCCCCGAATTTGATAACCTAATGGAAACATTACACATGACCGGGAAGAACTTAAAGACCAAGGTACTTATCGCATTACTGATCCTTACGGCGCTGATCTGTGCTGTTGCGCTACAGGCACAGGATGTCCGTGAGTACAACGAAAAGCACTCCTTCTTCTCGGAATTCAACATTTCTGACCGCATCTCCAAAAAGTTTGACTGGCAGCTGGATTTCCAGTACCGCAGACAGTCCGAGCAGCACAAACTGCAACCCAACGCTAACACCGGCGACCTGGTAATGAACCCGTTCCAGACCGTGTTCAGGCCATTTGTTCACTTCTACCCGATGGCCGACCGCAAGCTGCGCATTTCTTTAAGTCCGCTGGGATACTGGAGCACCTTTGGTCCTGCGGGATCGAACGGAACCGTACTGGAATCGGGCGAAGCAGCAAACGACAAACTCCTTCAATACTATGAACTGCGCTCTACGCTGCAATTGAGCACTTCCGATAAGATCGGCCGTGTGAAAACCATTTACAGGATGCGCCTGGAAAGACGTATGCTCGGGCAGCGTACTCCGTCTCACTCTGCCGACCGCTCAGGATTCGATCTTCATCTTTTTGATGTGGACAAGACTATTCTGAAATACAGGCTGCGTATGATGTACCGCCTTGAAGTTCCGCTGGCAGGAGCTACACTCGACGACAAGGAATTTTATGCCGCGGCATCCGATGAGGTGATGGTGGCCTTCGGGAAAAATGTTGGCAATGCCGGTTTTTTCGACCAGAACCGCGCCTACGCCGGGATCGGTTACAAATTCAATCCAAACTGGAAGGTTGAAGTGGGTTACCTCAACCAGGTGCAGGCTTCTTCCATCACGAACGTAAACGGCCAAAGCATAAGAAATATGGATCTCAACCACGCCCTTCATGTCTTTGTAGTAGTCGATCATTTCACCAGCCTGTTCCGCCCCTCCCCAACAAACCAACACATCACCAAATAAACAAATCAACCCATCAACAGCTCAACAAATAAACTCCACTACCTTGACCTTACGACGCCTTCTTTCCTTATCCACCCTTATCCTTACCGTCCTCACTTCAAACGCCCAAAACTTTTTGCGGGACGAACAGTCGATCATCAATTTTGACAACGGTATCGGGTTCCAGACTCCTGATAAGCGCTTCGGACTTAACCTGCGTTTCCGGATGCAGAACCGCCTGGGAGTAACGACTTACAACGACAAAAATCTCGACGTCAAGCAGATCGATGCATACGTGAGGCGCATGCGACTCCGGTTTGACGGATATGTGATCAACCAGAAGCTTACTTATACGGTGCAATTGTCCTTCAGCCGGAGTGACATTGATTTTGCGAATGTTACCTACCCGCAGATCATTCGTGATGCGATGGTGTATTATAACTTCAACCCGAATTTCTACATCGGTATCGGACAGGGAAAATTGCCTGGAAACCGCCAGCGGGTGATCAGTTCCGGTAGTTTACAGTTTGTTGATCGCAGTGATGTGAACGGACTGTTTACCCTGGATCGGGATTACGGGATTTTTGCCTACAAGAAATTCCCGGTCGGAAAATCTGAATTTATCCTGAAAGGTGCGCTAAGTACCGGTGAAGGCCGGATCAATGAAGCCGGAAGCAACAAAATTGCAACAACAGTTCGCGGTGAATACCTTCCTTTTGGCGGATTCGCGAAGTTTGGTGACTATTCTGAAGGCGATATCGCCAGGGAACAAACCCCGAAACTTTCATTTGGCGCGGGGTATTCAGTAAACAGCGGAACCACGCGGACCGCCGGACAATTGGGGGCATTCATGAAAGAAACCCGCTGGATGGAATATATTTTTGCCGACATGATCTTCAAATACCGCGGAATTGCGGTGGAGGCAGAATACATGCAGCGAAACACCGGGAATCCGGTAGTAACGGGACTGGACAGCAAGCCACTCTTCATCTACAAAGGAAACGGGACCAATGTGCAGGCCTCATACTGTTTTAAAAGCAACTACGAGATCGCCGGGAGGTATTCAAAGATCAATCCCGACGAGCAGATCCGTTCACTGACCACGCCTTACGATGTATACGGACTGGGCGTATCGAAATACATTACCGGTCACCGTACCAAGCTGCAATTCAACCTGTTTTACAAAGACCAGCCGGCTATAGGGAACCTGGCTTCCAAGAGCAATTATTCGGCGATATTCCAGGTGGAGCTGGGGATTTAAACGATTGTCATACAGTAGTCATACGGTAGTCATACAGTTGTCACGCGGTTGTCATGCAGTTGCTGACAATGCCGACAATGGATTGACAATGAATGACAATCGTATGACTACTGTATGGCCATTGTTTGACTATTGCGTGACAACAGTGTAACTCCAGGTAATCTCTACCGTTGGAGCGAGCATCACCTGTACCGAGCAATACTTCTCTACCGAGAGTTGTATTGCTCTTTTTATTTTCTCCTCATCCAGCTGACCTTTGAACAGGAATTTCATGTGGATTTTCTTGAACGGCGCAGGAACCGCATCGGGTTCGCGTTCGCCTTCCACTTCAATCTGGAGGTCCTCAACCGGCTGGCGTTGCTTTTTCAGGATACTCACGACATCAATTGCCGAACAACCGCCAAGGGCCATCAGCACGAGTTCCATCGGGCGTGCACCAGCGTCGATCCCGCCCATTCCCGGAGCACCGTCGATATTCACTTTAACAGGCGTCATTCCGGATGCAGCAAAGTGTACATCCTGGTTTTGGCGTTGAAGAAGAACTTTCATGAGTGCAAGATTAATGTTTTTAACGCGAATATTTTTTTAACCGCAAAGGACGCAAAGGTAGGCGCAGAGGACGCAAAGAGGTATGTATTCTTCGGGGTTTAAAAATCCAATTATATTTAGCGGATGACAAACCACTTCACTTCCAAAGTAGTCTGGATCACCGGCGCAAGTTCTGGTATCGGCGAAGCACTGGCCACGCATCTTGCCGGTATGGGCGCAACGCTAGTATTGTCGGCCAGGCGTGAAGATGAGCTGTTGCGTGTGGGTGCTGCGAGCGGCATTCCGTCCGACCGGCTGCTCATTCTTCCTTTTGATGTCACTGATCATGTACTGGCTCCTTCGCTTGCGGAAAAAGTGATCTCGCGTTTCGGGAAGATCGATATCCTGGTGAATAATGCCGGCATTTCCAGCCGCGGATTGGTTGAGGAGACTGATCTCGACGTATACAAACGCGTGATGGATGTCGATTTCTTCAGTACCGTTGCGCTGACCAAAGCGGTATTGCCGCACATGATTACCCGGAAAGAAGGTCAGATCGTTGTGGTTTCCAGCCTGATGGGTAAATTCAGCACGCCTTGGCGAAGCGCGTATTGCGCGGCAAAGCATGCGTTGCACGGTTTTTATGATTCGCTGCGGGCGGAGATATTCAGGCATAACCTGGCGGTAACCGTGATCTGTCCGGGTTTTGTAAAGACCAGTATTTCCTTCAACGCCCTGAACAACAAGGGCGAAAACCGGCGCATAGAAGACAACACCAATAAAAACGGCCTTAAGGCAGATTATTTCGCGCTCAAAATGCTGTCGGCCATTGCCCGTAAAAAAGACGAGGCCTACATCGGCAGCTGGGAAGTCCGCGGCGTGTATGCCAAGCGGTTCCTTCCCTCACTGCTGAACAAAATGATGCGCAACTTCAAACCGCACTGATCATCACCCGATGATCACCGCGCCTGATGTGGTATTTGCGGTCTCGTCGATCAGGATGGCACTGCCCAGTTCACGGTTGATCTTGTACTCATCAAACACCAACGGAGCCGACGTTTTCAAGCGCACGCGGCACAGGCTGTTGAGTGCAACCGATCCTTCAACCGGAAGTTTTTCGAGTGTAGCGATGTCTACCTGGTGAAGAATTTCCTTTACCACGGCTTTTACCCGCTTGCTTTTGTGCTGGAGCAGCCATTTGCTGCCGGCAACCAGCGGCTTACTGTCCATCCAGCAGATTGTGGCTTCCAACTCCTGCTCTACATGCGGCGCGGTGCCACTTACCAGCGTGTCTCCCCGGCTGATGTCGATGTCGTCTTCCAGCTGGATGGTAACGGCCTGCGGAGCGCTTACAGTTGTTACGTCTTTCCCGCCGCTTTCAATCGCTTTTATTCTGCTGCTTTGTCCCGAAGGCAATACGGTAACCACATCTCCTACCGAGTAGCTTCCACTCAGCACCGAACCGGCATACCCGCGGTAATCGTGCAGTTCATCGGTCATCGGACGGATCACATACTGCACTTGCAAACGGTTCAGTGTTTCGTTGCGATAGGTACTTACCTCAACGTCTTCAAGATAACTCAGCAATGTCGGACCGGTATACCAGGGCATGTTAGATGAAGCGGTAACCACGTTATCGCCATCCCGGGCACTTACCGGTATGATAGCCAGATCAGTAATACCAAGACCTTCAGCCAGCTCGGTGTAATCGCTGACAATCTTTTGGTACACCTGCTCGTCGAAATTTACCAGGTCCATTTTATTGATGGCCACCACCACGTGAGGTATCCCGAGTAATGAGGCAATGATCGAATGACGGCGGGTTTGTTCTGCTACACCGTGACGTGCGTCGACAAGGATCACCACAAGATTGGCGGTGCTCGCCGCTGTCACCATGTTCCGGGTGTATTGCACATGTCCCGGAGCATCGGCAATGATGAACTTCCGTTTCGGTGTAGAAAAGTATTTGTAGGCCACATCGATGGTAATGCCCTGTTCGCGCTCGGCACGCAATCCGTCGGTAAGCAACGAAAGATCAACGCCTTCCTCGCGGTTTTTGGTGGAACGTTCTATCGCTTCGAGGATATCCCCCGAAACGGCTTCGCTATCGTAAAGCAGTCGGCCAATGAGCGTGCTTTTGCCGTCGTCGACGCTTCCTGCGGTTAAAAATCTTAGTAAATCCATGTTGATTGATTAGATGATTGGCTGATTAGATAATTAGATGATTGGTTAATGAGCCAATCATCTAATTATCTAATCATCTCATCATCTCATTAAAAATATCCCGTTCGTTTTCTGTCTTCCATCGCTGCCTCGCTGATCCGGTCGTCGATACGCGTTGCACCACGTTCGCTGGTCCGGGCTTCGAGTAATTCGCTGATGATCTCGTCGAGGCTGACTGCCGTTGAAGGTACCGCTGCGGTACAGGTCATGTCGCCAACCGTACGGTAACGCACCAGGGCAGAAATCACTTCGTCGCCGGGTTCAAGGTTGATGTGTTCCGAGATCGCAATGAGCTGATCCTGTCCAACCACTACGCAATCGCGGGTATGGGCAAAGTAGATAGAAGGAAGGTCGATGTTTTCCCTGCGGATGTAGTTCCACACGTCGAGTTCGGTCCAGTTGCTGATCGGAAACACGCGCACGTTTTCGCCTTTGTTGATCTTACCGTTGTAGATGTTCCAGAGTTCCGGGCGCTGTAATTTAGGATCCCACTGTCCGAATTCGTCTCTTACTGAGAATATGCGCTCTTTGGCCCGTGCTTTTTCTTCGTCGCGGCGCGCGCCACCCATACAGGCATCGAACTCAAATTCTTCGATGGTATCCAGTAGCGTAAAGGTCTGGAGCGGGTTGCGGCTGGGGAATTTTCCCTTTCCGTCCTGCAAACCTTTAGCTTTAATGGTTTCTTCCACGCTGCGCACTACCAGTTCGGCACCGAGCCTTGCAGCAAGGGCATCACGGAACTCAAGCGCTTCCGGGAAATTATGACCGGTATCGATGTGTACCAGCGGAAAAGGGATCTTACCCGGGGTAAACGCTTTTTGAGCAAGATGTACCATTACGATACTGTCTTTTCCACCCGAAAAAAGAAGCGCCGGCCGGTCGAATTGTCCGGCAACCTCGCGCATGATGTGTATGGCTTCCGCCTCTAAAAGGTCAAGGTAATCCATATGGTTTAACAGTTTAAAGTTTAAGGTTTAATGTTGGGAGCAGGCCGTTGACTGAAGCTTATTCATCTCCGGTGACTGAGCTTGTCGAAGGTGACTGAGCTTGTCGAAGTCAACCTGCATGCAAGCCGCATTCTTTCTTCGCGCTGTCTTCCCACCACCATCGTCCCGAACGGAAGTCGGCGCCGGGCTGGACTGCACGAGTGCAAGGCGCACAGCCGATACTGGGGAAACCTTTGTCGTGAAGGCTGTTGTACGGAACATTGTGTTTCGCAATTTCTTCCTTCACCTGTTCCAGCGTCCAGTTGAACAGCGGGTGAAATTTGACCAGCGCATGGGAGGCGTCCCATTCGATCCATCGCATGTCGGTTCGGTTGGCCGACTGCTCAGAACGGATCCCGGTGATCCACAGTTTTACACCTGTTAAGGCTCGTCCAAGCGGTTCTATCTTGCGGATATTGCAGCATTCCTTGCGGTTCTCCAGGCTCTGGTAAAAGCTGTTCGGCCCTTTTTCGGCAAGCAGTCGCTGAACGTTTGCTGTATCCGGAGAATAAACCTCTACCGGTTGCTTGTAGCGTTCCAGAGTCCGGTTCCAGACCGCATACGTTTCAGGAAACATTCTCCCGGTATCGAGTGTAAACACGCGTATGGGCAATTGCTGCGAAAAGATCGCGTGGGTGATCAACTGGTCTTCCCAACCAAAACTGGTAGAAAAAGCAATCTCGCCCGGAAACTTCCGTGCAAGCGCTGCCAGTGCATCCAAGCCGCCTTCTTTTTCCAACACTCCCTCAACCGTATGTAACAACTGTGTTTCCACTTCTCTGCCGAAATAATTTCTGCGCAAATGTATTGAAGCAAAACTTAATATGCAAACTCTATGGATTTAATGGATTAATGTGATGGGTGGGAAGTGGTAGGTTGTAGGTGGTAAGGGTTAAGTGTAAGTAAGTGTTGTTAGACATGTGATTTCGACAAGCTCAATCACCGCGACAAGCTCAATCACCGCGACAAACTTAATCACCGGTTCCCCATCAACTACCTGCACTCATTCTCCATTCTCCATTCTCCATTTTCAATTTTCAATTTTCCATTCTCCACTTTCAACTCTCCTCTTTCACCTCTCCTCTCTCCCAATTTTCCATTTTCAATTCTCCATTTTCAATTCTCAAATCACTACATTGTAACCTCATCGGCGCCTATGAAACACTTTACACTCCTCTTCCTCCTCACCCTCAGCTTTTTTTCTTTCGCACAAACCACCGACAGTCACATCAAGACCGACCAGTACGGATACCGGCCCAATGATGTGAAGGTTGCGATTATCAGCAAGGCACTTACGGGGTACAATGCGCCCGACAGCTACACGCCCGGTACCACTTTCCAGGTGAAGAATATAGCGGGAGCCGTGGTTTTTACCGGATCGCCCGTAGCTTGGAACAGCGGGAACACCCATGCGCAAAGCGGCGATAAAGTGTGGTGGTTTGATTTTTCCACTGTTACTGTCCCGGGTAATTATTATGTACTGGATGTAAGCAGCAACGTCCGTTCTTACGAGTTCAGGATCGGGCAGGATGTGTATTACAATGTACTGAAGCACGCCTGCCGGATGTTTTTCTACCAGCGCTGCAACATGGCCAAGAATACCCCGTATGCCGATGCACGGTGGACCGACGGAGCGAGTCACCGGCAGGATACCGCCTGCAGATCGGTAACTGCACAAGGCAATGCAGCTACAGCAAAAGACCTGAGTGGCGGCTGGTTCGATGCCGGGGATTTCAATAAATACGTGAATTTCACCTATCAGCCGGTTCATCATCTGCTGGAAGCTTATGATGAAAACCCTTCGGCCTTTACCGACAATTTCAATATTCCGGAGAGCGGCAACGGCATTCCGGATCTACTGGATGAGTTGAAATGGGAACTCGACTGGCTGCTCAAAATGCAATTGGCAAACGGATCGGTGCTTTCCAAGGTGTCTACCTTACAGCACCTTTCGGCATCGCCGGCCAGTGCTGATAATAACCCGAGGTATTACGGGGCCGCATCAGCCTCTGCCACGAGAAACACGGCGAGTATGTTTGCGCACGCTTCCATCGTTTACCGCAAGACCGGGAATGCAGCAATGATCACGTATGCTGATACTTTGCTGGCAAGGGCGATCAGGGCCTGGAACTGGGTAAGCGCCAACCCGGCAACTTCGAATTACGATAACGCCGGTTTCGACAGTGCCAATCCTGAGCAGAGCGCCTATACCCAGAAGTCGGCGCTCATCACTGCGGCCGCCTACCTTTATGCAGCCACCGGTGTTGCGGCTTATAAAACACATTTCGAAGCCAACTACACCTCTATCCAGCCCTACCAGTGGGGATACTGGTATCCGTACGAATCAAATTTCCAGAGTGCACTACTTTATTATACCACGTTGAGCGGCATCTCATCAACCGTGAAAACCAATATCCTGAATAACTGTAAGAATGCGGTGAACAGCGGAAACAGCGACCTGTATCCTGCGTACACGGCTAAAACCGATGCCTACCGCGCTCAACTCGCCGACCAGGACTACGTTTGGGGCAGCAGCCAGGTAAAATGCAACATGGGAACGATTCTGAGCGACATGTGGCTGTATGGCGTGGATACCTCCAAAGACGCCGCCTATAAGGTGATTGCGCAGGACTACATTCACTACATGCACGGCACCAATGCCGTAGGAAAAAGCATGCTGTCGAACATGTACGGTGAAGGTGCCGACAATTCGATCAACGAGATCTATCATGCGTGGTTTGGCGACGGAACCGTGTACGACAATGCGCTCACATCGCCCAAAGGACCGCCACACGGTTATGTAACCGGCGGGATCAACAAAAATTACAAGCCTGATGCATCGTATTCCGGTCCGGTCATTTCTCCGCCGCAAAGTCAACCGGTGCAGAAGTGTTACAAAGACTGGAACACCAACTGGCCGCAGAATTCCTGGGAGATCAGCGAGCCGGCCATCTATTACCAGGCAGCTTACATCAAACTGCTATCTAAGTTTGTTTCGGTGCCGGTTGCCGTTTGTGCGGTTCCAACGGCGGCCAGCACAGATTCTATCACGCACCAGTCGGCAAAAGCCCGTTGGACCAAAACCACTGCCAGTAGCTACCAATACCAGGTTGGGACTTCTTCCACATCAGCCTATTCTGCTTATGGCATAAGCACTGACAGTACAAAAGTCTTTGACGGATTGTCGGCGCAGACCGGTTATTTCTGGAGAGTTCGTGCCATTTGCGGACCCGGCGACACTTCTGCCTGGAGCGATACGCTGTATTTCACCACGCTGCCGGCCCCGGTAATTTGTGTATCGCCCGACAGCTTGTTTACCACCGCGATTACCGACAGTTCAGCAACCCTGGAATGGATCGCCACGCCAAACGCCACGGCTTACGTGGTTTACCTGATGCAGGGTTCAGGAACCTGGCTCAATTATTCATCGGCGGGGAGTCCTTTCCTGGCTACCGGTCTTGTTGAAAACAGCAATTACCTGTGGTACGTGAGAAGCGTTTGCGGAACAGATACCGCACCGGTAATGCGGACCATTACGTTCAACACCCTGCTAAAACCGGTGCCTTTTGTCTGCGTTTCGCCGGATAGCCTTTGGGTGAGCGAACTCGCCGACCACTCTGCCCGACTGAACTGGAACGCGACCGACAGCACCGATGTATACGAATTGAGTTATGCCGGTCCTGACGGGATCTGGAACCTTGTACATGTGTTCGGGACCTCACACCTGGTCACGGGCCTCGATTCACTGACCCATTACACGTTCGGGGTGCAAAGTATATGCGATGTAGATACCGCTGCACTTACCGATACCTTAGGTTTTACAACCACCGGAATGCCCGCAGTGGTGTGCAGCAGTCCCGACACCGTATTTGTTACTTCGGTTTCCGACCAGTCGGCAACTGCGAGCTGGAATGCAATAGCCGGAAGTTCAGGATATCACCTGTTCTACCGCGAAAAAGGATCGGCAGCTGCGCCAGCTTCTGTTACCACAGCAGATACTACGGCAGCCCTGGCACCGCTGGTTCCCGGGACCGAGTACGAGGTTTGGGTACTGAACAGCTGTGATACCGTTCTTTCGGCCCCATCAGCTGTCACTTCGTTTACTACATTTCCCTGCGACCTGCCCGATCCGATTTATGTGGTTTCAGTGACCGATTCTTCCATTACCTTCAACTGGAACAAGACCTACGCATACGCGTACACCATCTGGTACCGCAAAGACAGCACGCAAGCGTGGATGACTGCTTCCACCACCGATACCATCATAACCATTACGGGATTGTCTGCAGGCACAACTTATATGTATCACATGGGGATTGCCTGTGCAAGCGGATTCACCAAAACCGGCGGGAACTTCACAGCCGGAACATCGGGCAGCGGCACAGGGATCGCAGAAAATGGTTTGTCAGGTCTGAAGATCTTCCCAAATCCTGCACAGGAGTTTATCGTGATCGATTCACCGCGGGCCATTGCAACGCTTGAGTTGTATGAGGTAAGCGGAAAGCTGGTGATCCGGGAGCAAGCATCTGCCACAAACCAACTGTTCCTTCCGGTGGTACCCGGATTTTACCTGCTGAAGGTAACGCTGGTAAGCGGCGAAACCATCAGCAAACGGATCGTAAAACAATAGATGTTGACTTTGATTTGTTAAAACGCAAAAGGCCCCGGATACCGGGGCCTTTTGCATTATATGTACGTAATCAGAACTTCCAAAAAACCAATTCCATTAACCTACTTGAAGTTCCTGTTGATCACCTTGTCCGATTCGCTCATCAGGAAATTGATCTCCTGTATGGAACGCTCATGAATGATCGAATCGTGAATAGATCCGTCCGGGTCTTTGCGCACAGGAATCACATTGGAGTATTCTGTTTCAGGCTCCATCTCGATTTCCTGCTTCCCGAAGTAGTTATAGTAGGTACCGGCTGCAACCAATACAAAAATGAACAGTTTCATAATCACCTTTTTTAACACGCGGTTTTGAATTGTCCAAAACCATAACACAAAAATGAAAACAATAGGCCTCCGCAGTTTTGCTTTCCGTTAAAGTGGCAATAATGATCGGTATGCGGTAAGATTTTACAGAATACTTATTCGTAGTCGAGTGAAGCGAGCGACTGTTTGAGCATGCTCAGTTCTGCCTCACGTGTGGAGATCAGTTCCAGATAAACCTGCCGGAGTTTCTTGTGATCTGGTGGTGTTTTGGATAAACGTTCCGGTAAAGTAACATTAACCGGATCATAACCTGGGATTCCAACAAGGAACTCGGTAATGGGGACCTCGAAGATCTTCGACAGGAGGATCAGACGGTCTACGGTCAACCTGATCTTTCCGCTCTCAATTGAGCTGTATGCCCGCTGACTCACCTTCAGCATTTCGGCAATGTATTCCTGTGTGTAATGTTTTTGTTCGCGTAATTCCCGTATACGAAAATGGTAGCTGTTGCGCATGAATAATAGGATGTGGATGTTTTAGACTTTTTTCTTCCGAATATTTTTTGTATTAAGAACACTGAGTTTTAACCTAAATGAAACCTTTAGTTTACTTTTGCCGTAAGTTTTGAAAATTAAATTCTTTCGACCATCGACCCAAAACGTAGGACGAATAAACAAAATTTAATATCCGGAACAAATTATTTTTTTCGGAAGTGCCTCATATCCAATCCAACCATGCGCGGTTCATTTAAACTTTTCCTAACGTTCATTTCACTTTTCAGTTGTACCTGTGTTTCCATCGCCCAGACTACCGTTTCCAACGGAAACTGGACTGATGGTTCTACCTGGCAGGGCGGATCGGTTCCTTCGGCGGGACAAGCGGTGACCATCAGTCACATCGTTACCGTTCGTAACAACGAGACGGTGAACGTAAGCTCGGTAAACCTGGGAGCTGTAGAAAACGGAACAGGCGGGATCATTGTGAACAGCGGTGCAAGTTTTACCTTAAGCGGACAGCTTTACGGATACGTTTCAGGCAAGAAGGCAATGAAACTGACCATTGCCGGGAATTTTACCGCAGGAAACGTGAACCTGAACAGCGCTGCCGACGATTCACGAATGGATTCGATTACCCTGGCTACCACAGGAACCTGGAACAGCGGACAACTATTATACTCCAAGACATCGGGCGCAGCCGGCGGACTGATCACCACGATCAATAATACCATGAACATTACCGGCGGATTGCAATACGTTGTCAACACTACATCTTCTACCTATACCACAACTATTAATAATACCGGTAACCTTACTGTATCCGGTTACGTGATCTTCAATAACCAGGGAACGTCTAACCACAACCTTCATGTACTGGGTCAGGCCACTTTCAATGAAGGACTGAACATCCACGGATCCAACGGTTCGGGTGCAACCACCTGGTACATCGGGAATGCTTCCCGCAGCGGGAAACTCATCACTTACGGTGACGTGGGGATGAAAAAGAACGACGACAACAACAGCGGTGTGGTTGAAAACAGCATCACCCTGAGAAACGGTGAATTTGTACTGAACGGGACCATGCGATTGGAAGGTAGCAACAGCGGAACGGTGGATTACAACGAGATCCATTTCGACAACTCGGGCACCTTCGCCGGACTTTCCAAAAAATTTATTGTAAAGGGAAACCTCTTCCCTTCCCGCCCGAACGGAAAAGGCAAATATACCAACGTAGCCAACGGATCTGCCATTGGTTTTTACCTGAGCGGTGCGTCAAACCCTATCTTCCGTCCCGACGAAAACGGACTTTTCAAATTCCAGAATATTATTGTTGATGCGACCAGCGATGCGATCCTTGACGGAAGCCTGAATAACACCAACCTGACTGGTACACTTACCATTTCGGCCGGTGCCAAACTGAAGAACGGATCGAGCAACTCGAACACCATTACGGTAAACAGTTACGCCGGACAGATCTACATTGCCGGAACACTGGTGAATGTGAATACCGATAATGTTCCTTATCAGCAGATCACCAACGGAAACACTACTTCACAAGTCATGCAGTTTGCTTCTACGGGTGCAGTAGAATATTACTGCGGGTCGGGTTATAACATCCTTACCGGTAATGCATTCAGCATCCCAAAAGTGATCCTTACCGGTACCGGAGACAAGATCCTTGAAAAATCGCTGGACGCTTCTTCACGTAAAGTGGGCTGCATCCATCACCAGAAAGGTACGCTGCGTCTTGGTTTTGGTTCGTATATCAATACCACAATCGACTTCAAATTGTTCAACGATCCGATCCTGAGCAGCAATGCAAAAACCCTGATCCTTGATTCTGCGACGGTTGTGGAAGTTCCACAGAACTTCACCAATGAGCCTGATTTTCAGCTGACTTCGAACCCATACAGCGTGTTCCATTACAACATGCAGTACCACGCCACCATTCCTTACCAGAAAGTATATGCACCAAGCGGAACCAGCTCATACGGTATCCTCCGCATTTCTGATTCTTACAAGCCGAAAACACTGGAGGCCAACAAGACCATCCAGGTTCAGAACTACCTCGATATTCCAAGTAACCTTACCTTCACCATCGCCAACGGATCAAAGGTAGTACTGCTGTCTACCGCGACCATGACCGCTTACATTCCTGCACTTGCCGGAACCATCGCTTACACAGGCACCGGGAAGATCCAGGTACAGCGCTACATCAAGTTTGACAGTTCGTTTGATTACCGGGACTTTGCTTCTCCTGTAAAAAGCTCCACGCTGAAAAGCTGGCAGGATGCGGGTATGGAGTTCTCAGGTTTTTCCGGCAGCAGCTACCCGACTTACGAGAACTACACCTTTTCTTACAACGAAGCAACCACCGGCAGCCTCGACAACGGATTTACCGCTCCGACCAACATCAATAACGCGCTTACCACTTACAGTTCAGGAAAAATCAGCCGCAACGGCTGGAGAAGCGTACAGGGTGCGACCGGAGGAAGTGTAATTAACCTGAAAGACGAAGGCGAGATCTTCCAGGGAGACGTAGACTTCAGCCTTTCTTTCACCGCAGGCGGTGCGAGCAGAACCACCGACGACGGATGGCACCTGATCGGAAACCCATATCCTTCGGCGATCAGCTGGGCGAATGTGTACAGCAACCGCGACGGTTCAGACCTGGTAAGCAACTCTACCACTAACGGGATCTCTCCGACCATCTGGGTGTACATGCCCGAAGATGCGGTGGGTTCGGCTTATAAAGACGGAAGTTATACCTATTACAATGCAAACACCGGGATTGGTGAGACGCGCATCTCTACCATCGGTCAGTACCAGGGATTTTGGGTGAAAACATACAACAGCAGCACGAACGCAACTTATAACCTTCGTTTGAAGGAGGCTCACAAAGTAAACGGCACCAAAGCCTTCCTGAAAAGCGGCGAAACTAACAACCACCTTTTGGTAGATGTTGAAGTGAGCGATGAGACCACCAGCGACAAAGTATCTTTTCACCAGTGGGAACAAACCTCAACCGGATTTGACCAGGGATTTGACATCGAGAAAGTAGGTTCAGATTATACCGGAAACATCCAACTTGAATTTGCGGGAGAAGGCAAATCGATCGGACTACGTGTAAATGCCCTTGATGCAGCTGCGCAAAGCCTTCGTATCCCGATGTGGTTCAAGGCCGCAACTGCCGGGAAACAGCACATTCGTTTTACCAATCTCGACCAGTTTATCGAAGGATTTACCTGTGCGCAGTTGATCGACCTGACCACCAACACCATTACCGATCTTCACAGTACACAGGAACTTGATTTTAATGCGGATGACCTTACCGGTTCAGAACGCTTTGTACTTGTGCTTTCCAAACTGAAGATCAACACTGCCGCTCAGGCGGCCAGCTGCTTCGGCACAACGGATGGTGCAGTGACTGTAAAAATCTCAGGACAAACGCACCAGTCGGCGGTGAACCTTTACCGCGACAATTCCCTTGTAAAAACCTTCGCAGCAAGCACCCTTTCGTTTACCGAAGAAATGCTGACTGCCGGTACTTATAAAGTAGAGATCAGTGATTTCGCGAGCTGTGCTTCATCGATCCAATCGCTGAGTGTAAGCCAGCCGGCTGAAATTACCGGAAAGTTCAGTGTTCCTGCAACATCTCTGCGCAGCAACGAACTGATCATGTTCAGCAACGAAAGCAGCAACGCAAGCACGTTCCAATGGACATTTGGCGACGGTGCAGCAAGCAGCGACGAGCAAGGTTCACACAGCTACGCAGCCGCCGGAAATTACCTAGTAAGCCTGAAAGCCATCGGCGAAAATGCTTCTTGCTTTAAGGAATACAGCGAGCAGATCGAAGTACTCCAGGGCACCAGCTTCATCTCAGAACTTTCAGCACAAGGTCTTAGCGTTAGTACCTCGAACGGAGCACTTTCCATTCAAAACAGCGGAAATGCGGTAGAAGTAAGTGTATACCTTACCGATGGAAAACTGTACGATCACTTTACCGCAGCATCAGGCAGAACAGTGAAAGCGATGCCATCTGCTGCCAGCTGTATCCTTGTGGTTTCAACTGCTGATAAAGTCCTGGTTCGCGGAGCCATGGCCATCGGAAACTAAGAGGTAAGATAATTTTAAACCGCAAAGGGCACTAAGGTTTTTCGCAAAGAGCGCAAGTTCTTAGTTCTTAGATCTTAGTTCTTAACTTTGCCCATGCTTTCCCGCCTCCAATCCCCCGTTTCTGCGGCTCCGCTGGCTGTCTTCAGAATGGTGCTTGGATTCATGCTCCTCGCTTCTGTGATCCGTTTCTGGGCCAACGGCTGGATCACTGATCTGTACATTACTCCGAAATATTACTTCCCATTTTACGGTTTTGAGTTTGTGAAACCGCTTGGAAACGCCACTTACCTGCTTTTCGCGGTTTGCGGTTTATCGGCATTGCTGGTCGCGATCGGCTGGTTCTACCGCGCGGCGATCGTGGTCTTGTTCCTCAGTTTCACCTACATCGAATTCATCGATAAAAGCACCTACCTGAACCACTACTATTTTGTGAGTATGGTTTGTCTGCTGATGGTTTTCCTGCCTGCCCACCGCTTTTTCTCGGTGGATGCGTTCCGGAAAAAGGATTTTGCCTGTAGCACCGTTCCGGCGTGGACCATCGCTGCACTCCAGGTGTTTATTGCCATTCTTTACGTTTACGCCGGACTGGCCAAGATAAACAGCGACTGGCTGCTGCGTGCGGAACCGCTGCGTATCTGGCTCCCGGCACGAAACGACACCCTTCTTATCGGCTGGCTGTTCAACTATCCCGAGACTGCGTTTGCCTTCAGCTGGATGGGATGCCTGTACGACCTGTCCATTCCGTTCCTATTGTGGAAAAAGCAAACGAGACCGTATGCCTACGCTGTAGTCGTTGCTTTTCACATCCTCACCGCGATCCTGTTCCCCATCGGGATGTTCCCTTACATTATGATCGGTACGGCGCTGATCTTTTTCTCACCCGGGTTTCACCAAAAGATCATTGACCATTTGTCGGCTTTCTTCCGGATATCGAACCCGTCGGAAGATCGGACCGGGCTTTCTTCCAGATTCACCAAACAGGTAGTAGCTGTTTTTTTCGTGCTCTTTTTTGGTTTCCAGCTGATATTCCCCTTGCGCTACCTGCTCTATCCCGGTGAATTGTTCTGGACGGAAGAAGGCTACCGCTTTTCGTGGCGGGTGATGCTGATGGAAAAAGCCGGATACGCCCAATTTACCGTTCGCGACAGTACCGGGAAGCAGGAATATGTGAACAATACCGATTTCCTGACGCCTTTGCAGGAAAAGATGATGTCGACCCAGCCGGATATGATCCTGCAATACGCGCACTTTTTGCGTGACCATTACGCCAGCCGGGGTTTCATCAATCCGCAGGTCTACGCCGATGCCTATGTAAGCCTGAACGGCAGGATGGGACAGTCGCTCACCGACAGCCGCGTCGACCTTTCGGGTGAGCGGGAATCCTTCCGGCACAAAAACTGGGTGCTTCCTTTAAATGATACCATTAAAGGGCTCTGACTTCGGATTTCAAGCGAAAAGCAACTAATTTCGGCAGCTGAAAACACTGAGATGAAAATTGAATTTCTGAGAGATATAAAGGGCCGTGGGGAACACGTAATGCGGATTTATGATTTTGATAAATCGCAGGCACAGCTGTTCCGCGACGACATCCGCGAAGTGATCACCGAAGGACGCACGGTACATCTTTCGGACAAAGAATACATTACCTGTGTGAACTGCTTTTTCAGCCTTCGCATCTCAGGTCAGGACGTTGGGATCCTTACCGACGATGATCATCATTTCTTTTTGAAAATGAGCATCGCCGGGTACGAAGACATCCTTCAAAAAATTGAACCTTTCTGTCAGCGCGACGCCAAGACTTACATCTGGCTGTACGACCTGGACAACCCGGTTGAACTCCTGTTCTCGGCGGGGGAATTTGTGCTGCACCCGGATGATGTGGACGAGGATTGAGAGGAGAGATGAAAGAGAATAGATAAGAGATGCTGGGTATGAGTAGGATAATTTGGTTGTGTTGGATTGTTGTATTGTTCACTGGTTGTTCGGGGAGCAAAAAGATAAGTGCGCTGCTGCCTGAGCCTGATAACGGTCAGCCGTTGGTATACGAAACCAGTACTTCCTTTATCGCATTGCCGGTGTCGCTGAAACTGCGCGAAATTGAAAACCAGGCGAATAAGAACGTAAACGGACTGCTCTATAATGACGAGTCC
>JAZKEZ010000231.1:18925-26411 GCA_040386675.1 Bacteroidota bacterium
CATGGAGAAAGATAACCTCGAGCTGAAAGTCTGGAAAACCGCACCTTTCAAAATAAGCTCGGTAAACGGAAAACTGCAGACCGTGCTTCCGCTTAAGATTTCAGGGAAATACGATCCCGGAGCAGTACTGGGCATGGACCTGTTTGATGCACACGATTTCAACATGAGCGGTGTCATTACGCTTACCAGCAGCGTAGCGCTTTCCAACTGGAAGATCACCACCAGCACCTCAATTACAGACATCAACTGGACCGAGGCGCCTTCGATCAGCGCCGGTGGCCGGCAGGTTCCGCTGACTTACCTGATCAACCCCGCACTTAAATTCTTCCGCGACCGTATCGAAAAAGCAATCGATGAAGCCATCCGCAACTCATCCGATTTTAAGCCACAGGTAATGGACGCACTTTCGCAATTGAGCGCACCACTGCTCATGGATGCCGGTTACCAGAGCTGGTTCAGGTTAACTCCGCAGGAATTGTATACCTCGGAGGCGACGCTCACTGCGGATGCCATTACTATGAACATGGGACTGAAATGCACCATGGAAACCTTTATCGGCAAGCAACCCGTAAAGCAGTTCGACAAAGACAAGATCGTTTTGAAGCCGGTGAAGACCATGCCGGAAAAGATCACTCTCTCCATCGCCGCAGTATCTTCTTATCAGGACGCATCGAACCTGATCACCAAAAATTTCCAGGGACAGGTATTCACTTCCGGGAAAAGAAAAGTGACGGTAAACAAGGTGGACCTGTGGCAAAAAGACGGGAAACTGATCGTAGCGCTCGACCTTGCCGGATCGGTAACCGGGAAAGTATACCTGGCCGGAGTGCCGCAGTACAACCGCGAATTACAGGAGATCTACGTGGACCAGCTTGATTTTGTGCTCGATACCAAAAGTCGCTTGCAAAAAGGTGCCGGCTGGCTGGCCCAGGGACTAATTATCAAAAAGATACAGGAAAACTGTCGCTATTCGATCAAACCCAACCTCGAACAGGGGAAAAAAGACATGCAGCAATATCTCAAAAACTACTCACCGGTAAAGGGCATCGTGGTCAACGGATCACTGGAATCGCTGGATTTCGACAACATCAAACTGAGTAACAAGGCGATAGTTGCGTTTATCACGGCTACGGGGAAGATGGATGTGGTGATTGACGGGTTGTAAGAATTTTAAATTACAAGTTTCAGATTTCAAATTGCCCTCACTTCCGAAGGCAACTTGAAATCTGGAATTTGAAATTAACTATTTGCCAACGCCTGAATAATATCCTCGTACACATCATCCACATTCTCCAGGCCCACAGAAATCCTGAGCAAGCCCTGCGGAATTCCGGCTGAAAGGCGCTCTTCTTCGGTAAGTTTACTGTGTGTGGTAGTTGCCGGATGTGTAACAATGGTGCGGGTATCACCGAGGTTGGCGGTAAACAGCACCAGCTTCAGCGCATCGATAAAACGCTGGGCCCGTTCGCGGCCGCCTTTGATGTTAAATGTAAGAATACCTCCACCCTGCTTCATTTGCTTTTTAGCCAGTTCGTATTGCGGGTGACTCTCCAGGAACGGGTATTTTACCCATTCAATTTCCGGATGATTCTCCAGTCTTTTAGCCAGTTCGAACGCATTCGAACAATGCTTGTCTATTCTCAGCGCAAGTGTTTCAAGACTTTTTGAGATCGTCCATGCATTGAACGGCGACATGGCCGGACCGGTGTGACGGGCAAAAAACCGGATCTGTGCAATCAGGTCTTTCCTGCCGGCAACCAGTCCGCCGAGTACGCGACCTTGTCCGTCCATGTATTTCGTTGCGGAATGGATCACCAGGTCGGCACCGAAATCAATAGGAGTCTGAAGGATCGGCGTGGCAAAGCAATTGTCGATATTAAGAATAAGGTTGTGCTTTTTCGAAAGTTTACCTACCCATTCCAGGTCGATGATCTCCAATCCCGGATTACTCGGTGATTCGAGGTAGATCATTTTTGTATTTGGCTGGATAGCCGCTTCCCAGGTCTCAGGCTGGTCGGCATCTACGTAAGTGCTGGTAATTCCCCATTTCGGAAGTACCATGGTAAGCAACTGGTGCGTAGAACCGAAAACACTCCTGCAGGCCAGGATGTGGTCGCCGCTTTTCAGCAGGGCCCCAAAACTGGTGAACACTGCAGCCATACCGGTGGCAAAGGCAAATCCGTCTTCGGCCTTTTCCAGCTTACATACCTTTTCGATCAATTCGGTGGTGTTCGGGTTCGAAAACCGGGAGTAGATGTTTCCTTCGATCTCGTCGGCAAACAAGGCACGTCCCTGCTCTGCGTCCTCGAAAATAAAACTCGACGTCAGGTATAACGGAACCGAATGTTCACGGTTTGCACTGCGCTCTGACTGGGTACGGATGGATTGGGTTTCTGGCTTCATGGTAGAATAAACGGATGGCAAAAGTAACGGTTTGGAGAGCAAGTTTTGCGAAAAGAATGGGGATGGTAGTATAAATTGTTGAGTTGTTGATTTGTTGAATTGTTTTTAACCGCAGAGGCACGGAGGTGAAACGCGGAGGGCGCTGAGGTGGGCTGCAGTTCCGCAAACACGAAACGCAAGACCTGAAACGCCAAACGCAAGACCCCAAACGCTAAACCCCTGAACGCAAAAGTGCCGGGTGAGACTGCGTTCCCCCGGCACTTTATTTCCCTAATCAACCCATGAAACATGGGGTCTTCTGATTCCCGGTCAGAAGGGGTGTTGGCCAGAGGCCAGTGTGAATTGGTTTTTTTAACCGCAAAGGGCGCGAAGGATTACGCAAAGGC
Organism: Bacteroidota bacterium; assembly: GCA_040386675.1. GTDB lineage: Bacteria > Bacteroidota > Bacteroidia > Flavobacteriales_D > Luteibaculaceae > DASUEB01. The sequence continues at coordinate 21,715 of JAZKEZ010000231.1, forward strand.
CGCAAAGGGTTAAGGTGAGTTTAGAGGTTCGGTTGCGGGGTAAGTCGCAGGTAAGGCTTCACGATCTTCACGCCTTTTGGAAAGCGGCCTTCGAGTTCGTCGTTAGAAACGGCTGGTGTTACGACCACATCTTCACCGTGCTTCCAGTTGGCCGGTGTGGCCACGCTGTAGTTGGCGGTAAGCTGCAGACTGTCAATCACCCTTAGCAATTCATCAAAATTCCTTCCTGTACTTGCCGGATAGGTGATCGTAAGTTTCACCTTGTGGTCTGGTCCGATCACGAATACCGAGCGAACGGTAGCGGTATCGGAGGCATTCGGGTGAATGAGATCATACAGATCGGCTACTTTGCGGTCCGGATCAGCAATGATCGGGAAGTTGACCGTAGTGTTCTGCGTTTCGTTGATGTCGCTGATCCATCCGTGGTGCGAATCAAGCGGATCTACGCTCAACGCCAGTACTTTAACGTTACGCTTTTCGAATTCACCTTTCAATTTGGCTACTTCACCGAGTTCGGTGGTGCAAACCGGAGTGTAATCGCGTGGATGAGAGAACAATACTCCCCAGCCTGAGCCAAGGTATTCGTATAGGGTAATGGTGCCTTGCGAGGTTTCTGCTGTAAAATCGGGGGCGATGTCGCCGAGTCTTAATGTGGCCATTGTAAATGGGATAATTAGATAATGTGATAATTTGCAAATGTGATAATGTGCAAATGTGATAATGTGAAGATGTGATAATGTGAAGATGTGATCAATGTAGATCAGGCAGCGATCTGGAAGGTTTGCTCCTTCTCTACTGCCAGGTGCTCGATCGGAATGCGGAGTTCGATGGCATAACGCTCAAGGCTTTCTACATCTTCGTAGCTGAACAGTGCGAATGCAATGCGGTCGGCAGATTCGATGTCTTCTGCTTCGATCGGGTCGTAACTCAGGCTCACGTTGTCGTAAGCAGTAAGAAAGGCTTCCAGTTGTGAGGAAGTAACCCCTGAAGAAATGGTGATCTCGGTGGTTGGATTGTTTTCGATAAAAGCCCTGATCGATGTGATCCCGTCGAGGTTATCGGTGATTAAAAATGCCTGTGATGTGAAGGCAGAAAGCTCCTGCTCGAGAAGCGGTTCTTCAAAAAAACTCATGTGAAATTGGAATTAAGATTTACTACTGTTGTTTACTTCTGTGTGATCAGTGCATACAACATCGCATTCGCATTGCGGGATGAACTCCTGCTATACTACCTGCGATAAATCTCATTCGCTTTTTCATGACGATTATTGGTTTTTTGAATTAATGATGGCGCAAACGTAAAACCTTTTTATTAATCTACCAAATCTATAGAGTAAATAGTTTGATGATTTATTTTAACCGCAAAGGACGCAGAGGTTTTTTCGCAAAGGACGCAAAGGCTTCGCGGTCTTTGCGCCTTTGCGGTTAAATAAAAACGCTGTTTAAACCAAAAAATCCCGCAAGATTAACAGCCGCGGGATTTTAAAATCGCATTATACTATTCAAACCGGTATTACGCCGGTGACTGTTCAAGAATTTCTACTGCACCGGTTTTCAGGTCGTAATTCGCGCCAACGATCTTAATGGCACCGGCATCTTCAAGCTCTTTCAGGATCGGACTGTTGGCCCGGATCTGCTCAACGCCCATGCGAACGTTGATCTTCCCTACTTCATCGTAACGGGTTTCCAGTGCGCCGTCGCCGTATTCTTTTACCGCAGGGTGGATCTTGGTAACCAGTCCGTTCAGGTGCCCAAGGTTAGTGTTAGGATCGCAGGCGCCTACAACTGCACCGCAGTTGGTGTGACCGAGAACCATAAGCAGTTTCGAACCTTTGGCCTTGCAGGCAAATTCCATGCTTCCCAGGATATCGTCGTTTACCACGTTTCCGGCAATCCGGATACTGAAAATGTCACCGATGCATTTGTCGAAAACGATCTCAACCGGCACGCGGCTGTCGATACAGCTCAGGATCACAGCGTCGGGATGCTGCTCTGCGGCGTTCTTTTTAACTTCTTCCCGCAGGTCGTAGGTGGTTTGTTCTCCGGCAACAAAACGCTTGTTCCCGGCTAAAAAATCGTGTAGTACTTCTGTTGGGTTCTTTTCCATAATGTTAGTTGTTTGATCCGTCAGCCCGGCAAATCTCCCGGAAGTGGCGGGATATTTACGAGCCGGCAGGTAATATTACGCATTTGTGATTCATTTGAAAAAAGGTGGATCACTTCAAGCACATCGAGGTCGATCGACTGTGCGGTTCCTCCATCTATAGTTAATTCGCTGCCGTCGGGTACTTCGGCAAAGGCATTGAGCAGGCTTGCTTTGTTGAGGAAAGTAACCTGTTCGCTCAGCGTTATGGTGATCGTCTTTTTGCCGGATGCCGTTACACCCTGCTTCTCCTGGTAGAAGAACGGGATGCGGTAATTGTCAATCAGGATAAATATCATCCCGGTTACCAGGCCGATGAGGATCCCGATCAGCAGGTCGCTCAGGAATATCGCTACCAGCGTAACAATAAACGGAATGAACTGGCGGATGCCCAGGTCGTACTGTTCTTTCACCAGACTGGGTTTGGTGAGCTTGTACCCCACCAGGATCAGTACTGCAGCCAGCGCCGACAACGGGATCAGGTTGAGTACGCCCGGGATGAGCAGTACCGCCACCAGCAACCACACACCGTGCATAATGGCCGACAGTTTGCTCGTCGCCCCTGCCGATAAATTGGCTGAACTCCGCACAATTACTGCTGTCACAGGCAATCCGCCGATGAGGCCGGACAGCGTGTTACCGATTCCCTGTGCAAACAACTCGCGGTTCGATTCCGATTTCCGGTTCTCTGGATCCAGACGTTCAACGGCTTCGGCACTGAGCAGCGATTCGAGACTTCCAACAATCGCCAGTGTTCCGGCAATAATGTAAACGTCCGGGTTTTTCAATACAGAGAAATCGGGAAAGATCAGCTGACCGGACAAACCGCTGCCGCTAAGCCTCGGCAGCGCCACCAGGTGACCACTGAACAAGGCCAGATCGGGAGCGCCTGATTGCAGCGCTACGTTGATGAGTATAGCCAGTATTACCACCACAAAACTTCCCGGAACCTGCCGTGCCGCAGGGAATTTCACCGTGATCAGCTTGTCCCACGCGATCAGGAAGAACAGGCTGAAAAAACCGATGATCACAGCGCCCGGCGTAATGTGCTGAAGCGCGACAGACAGCTCGGTAATGGTCGTTTCACCATCTTTCTGGAAGAATTCCATCTCACCGAAGGCATCCATATCGAAACCGATAAGGTGAGGGATCTGCTTCAGGATAAGGGTAAGTCCGATCGCCGCCAGCATTCCTTTTATTACTGATGAAGGAAAGTAATTGCTGACCTTCCCGGCACGCAGGGCGCCGAAAACGATCTGCAACAGTCCGGCAAGGATGACTGCGACCAGGAATGCCTGGTAACTGCCCAGGTCTTCGATGGCTGCAAGTACAATAACGATCAGTCCGGCGGCCGGACCAGAAACGCTTAGCGGTGAACTGCTGATGCTTCCGATCACGATACCTCCGACGATACCGGCAATAAGACCGCTTAAAGGTGATGCGCCGGATGCCAGGGCAATACCGAGGCACAGCGGCAGGGCGACCAGGAATACGACGGCACTGGCCATCATGTTCTGTCCCAGGTTGTTGAACAACCCGTTTTTAAATTGATTCATGTGTTGTGGTGGATGTGTTTAGTAATGGCTGATAACAGGCGACCGGCAATGACGGCGCTACAGGATTACTAAACCTCCGGAGGCGGGGCGATGATCTCGCAGGATACGCTGATCACCGATTCAATAACATCAGGCTGTTTCGTGGACTCACAGCCCGGATCGGCAAAAAAATGAATGACCATCTGGGTGGCCGCTGTAGATTCTGAATTTTTCTCTTTACGCAGCGATGCTTCTTCTTCCCCATCGCCCGACTGATCGTCGCAATCGCCATCCGGGCAATCGTCGTCGTGGCAATCTTCTTCGGTAAGCACCAGTGCGATTTTGGCTCCTTTGGAAGCACCGAGTACGCGCAACGAATCAGCACCGATGCAGAGCATAAGCGCCAGCATCCATACTGTAAGCAAAATTCGTGTGAGCGTGTTGCTTTTCATCGTTTGGCGCGAAAATAAGGTTTTATTGTTGATTTGTTGAATCGTTGATGTGTTGATGTGTTGATGTGTTGAACTGTTTAATGGTTGAACTGTTTAATGTTGAATTGTTGATTTGTGGGATTGTTGATGGGTGAATTGATGAATGCTGTGTTGCAGGTTGGATGATGCCGGGTTTGTGGGGGCTAACTTACCACCTACCACCTACGCCCCTAACTTCAAATACTCTACTAGATACATAGGATAAGTAGTTTAATTGATTATTTTTGCCCCCGAAATTAACCGAAGTACCATGATTACAGCACCAACCACACAGGAAAAAATCGATATTAAGCCCGCCAACCGGCTGTTTCCGGTGTTCCTTAAACTCGATCAGTTAAGTACCTTAGTGATTGGTGGAGGTAATGTAGGTGCTGAAAAACTGCGCGCATTGCTGGGGAATGATCCTGCGGCAAAAATCCGTGTGGTAGCCGAAACGGTTAGTGCGGAACTCAGGCTTTACCTGGCAGGTTTTGAGCAGGTAACAGTAGAGGAACGGAGCTTTGTCACAACCGATCTCGAAGGGATCGAT
>JAZKEZ010000231.1:26421-38489 GCA_040386675.1 Bacteroidota bacterium
GGCTGTAAACGACCGCGAGGCCAGCGAACGCATTGCCTTACAGGCCCGCGCAGCAGGAATCCCGGTAAACGTAGCCGATAAACCTGATCTCTGTGATTTTTACCTCAGCTCGATCGTTCAGAAAGGACAGGTAAAACTAGCCATCAGCACCAACGGGTATTCGCCCACACTGGCTAAACGACTCAAGGAATATTTCGAGAACGGACTTCCGGATGAAATTACCGAAACCGCCGAAAACCTGCGCCAGGTACGCCAGGGACTGAACGGTACTTTTAATGAAAAGGTAAGACGGCTCAACGAGATCACCTCGTCGCTCGTTGCCGAACCCGATACTTTAAAGAGACCGGCTTACACAACCATGATTGTTTGGGGACTGGGTGTGCTTGGACTTATGATCGCAGGACACCTTATCTTCTCGCTCATTCCACTTGGAGCCATTGGAAACTCGGTATACGATGCATTTTCTGTGCTCGACGAGACTTTCTTCTATTTCGTGATCGGTGGTTTTTTCGCCCAGATGATCGACGGTTCACTGAGCATGGCTTATGGCGTAAGTGCCAATACGCTGTTGCTGGCCTTCGGTGTTCCGCCGGCAGCTGCGAGTGCAAGTGTGCATACTTCCGAAATTTTCACCAGCGGGGTCTCCGGCCTCATGCACCTCAAATTCGGTAACGTAAACAACAAACTTTTCAAAACTCTGCTACTGCCAGGAGTTCTGGGAGCAATTGCCGGCGCATACGTTTTAAGTACGCTTGAGGAATACGTGATCTTTCTTAAACCGGTGGTTTCCATATATACCGCCATTCTCGGTGTACTGATCATCCGTAAGGTGATCGCTAAAAAAATCGTGAAGAAACCCATCAAACGCGTCGGCTGGTTAGCCACTGCAGGTGGATTCCTGGATGCCGTTGGCGGTGGAGGCTGGGGTCCGGTAGTGGCCAGTACACTCATTGCCCGCGGTCGTCACCCGATGTATACCGTAGGTTCGGTGTGTCTTGCGGAGTTCTTCGTTTCTGTAGCAAGTGCCATCACTTTCATTACCCTCATCGGCTTTTCGCACTGGCAGATCATCGCCGGACTGGTACTTGGCGGAGTGATCGCTGCTCCGATCGCCGCCTATTTTTCGAAAAAAATCCCGGTAAAAACGCTCATGCTTATTGTTGGGGTTGCTGTGATTGCCATCAGTTTGAGAACAGTGGTGAAGTCGCTGGGAATATTGTAAGTTGAAGTGTTGATTTGTTGGAGTGAAGTGAGGGAAAAGCAGCGACGGTTTTTGCGTTACTTTTTCCAAAAAAGTACCAAATGACAAACCGGGCATTATCCAACCTACATAACACTTAAAAAAATTAATCTACAAAATCCATAGACTAAATAGTTTTTAATTAGCTTTGCCCCCGATTTAATAAAAGCAATATGAATAAAGTACTTTCTACCCAGGCGGTTTCTCATCCATCTACTATCCACGTACTGCGAATGCGTTGCTGTTGCTGATCCTTCCGAATCCCTGAAAAAATTTGCCTTATTAATCTACCAAATCTATAGACTTAATAGAATATGACTACCAAGTTATCAAAATTCGCACTTTCCCTGGTACTTTCTACCCTTACCATTATCAGTCTTGCCCAGGCATCACAAAATGGCGCCGTGACCATTATCGGTTCGCGCTTTACGTATCCTTACATCCGCGAACTGATCGGAGATTTCAGGAAAGTTCACCCTGAAGTGGAGATCCAGCTGCTTGAACGCGGTACCGATACCGAAGACAATGCCAACCTGATCATCAACGGACATGAGCCGCAGCAAGATGAAATCCGCAATGGCTACAAAGCCATCAATTTTGCTACGTATACCATCCTGCCTGTTGCCAACGCTAAAAACCCATGGCTTGCCGAGGTACTGAGCACCGGCCTGGACAAAAAAGAGATCCGCTCACTTTTCTTTAATAAGGATTACGATCCGATCTACAACGAGAAAAAGGAACAGCAGCGCCAGGAAAAATACGAACGTCCTGATGTACATCTTTTTACCCGCGACCAGAAGGCCTGCGCGCCAATTTCATTTGCAGGTTGGTTCGGATTTAACCAGGAAAACATCATCGGGAAACGCATTGTAGGCAGTGACCTTTCCTTGCTGTATGCCGTAAAATCTGATGAAAAAGGCCTGACTTACAACCTGCCGGTACATTTGTACAACCTGGAGACCCGCCAACCGCTTTCGGAATGGACGATCATTCCTGTAGACCAGGATGGCAACAACTTCATCAGCCGCGAAGAGGCCATCTACGGCAACCTCGACCAGTTGCTTGAGGCGCTTGCATCGGGCAAAGTCCAGAACGTTCCAACGGCACCGGTAAACATCAGTCTGCCGCAACAGATCACCGACGACAACCGGAATCTTTCGCTCTTTGTTGAATACCTTCTTGGCGACGGTCAGCTGAAGGCACGGAAATACGGTTTCCTGGAGCTTTCGAAAGACGTTGCGGAAAAGCAACGCGGGCAGATTGCCACGAAGCTTTGATACGGTAGTCATACGATTGTCATACAGTAGTCATACGGTTGTCACGCAGTAGTCATGCGGTAGTCATACAGTTGTCAAGCAGATGTCTTGCGATAGCATACAATCGTATGACCACGAGTGACTATCGTTTGACCATGCATCACCAGATTCTTTTAATCCATTCACCTTTTACCAGTAACTCATCAAAAAATCATGAAAAAACTTTACTCTGGGAAATCCATTTTCCTGGCCATTATTTCTGTGTTCATTTCCCTCGTCACTTTTGCGCAGGGCAATACCTTTACCGGAACCGTGCTCGACGCGAATAACAAGGAAGCGCTGTTTGGGGTGACCGTTGTCGAAAAAGGCACCAACAATGCAGTAACCACCGACCTTAACGGTAAATTCACCATTACACCTGTACATGATTTCCCGGTTATCCTTCAACTGAGTTTTTCCGGATACCTTGCCAAGGAACTCGAACTGTACAGTGCCGAGGAACTTACGCTTTCTGTTTCGCTTCAGCCTAAAATCACCTCTGATGAAGTGGTGATCACGGCCCGGAGAAGAAAGGAATCGCCGCAGCAGGTGCCCATCCCGGTATCTGTGGTGAGCGGGGCACTCATCGAGCAGTCGGGATCTTTTAACGTAAACCGCGTAAAAGAGCTGGTTCCTTCGGTCCAGTTGTACTCGTCAAACCCAAGAAACACGGCGCTTAACATTCGCGGACTGGGTTCTCCGTTTGGACTGACCAACGACGGAATCGAGCCGGGAGTCGGTTTTTACGTTGACGGTGTGTATTATGCCCGTCCGGCAGCCACAACCCTTGATTTTATTGACATTGAGCAGATCGAAGTACTGCGCGGTCCGCAGGGAACGCTGTTTGGCAAGAACACCACTGCTGGTGCCTTCAACATCACTACCCGCAAAGCATCCTTTACTCCGGGCGCATCGTTCGAAAGCAGTTACGGGAACTACGGTTATGTTCAGACAAAAGCCTCAGTAACCGGTCCGTTGAGCGATAAATTTGCCGCACGGGTATCCGTATCCGGAACCCAGCGCGACGGAACCATTGAGAATGTAGTGACGCAGCAATACATCAACGACATCAACAACCTTGGCGGAAAGGCACAATTGCTGTTCAAACCGAACGACAACGTGGAAATTACGCTTAGTGCCGATGCAACCCGCCAGCGCCCTAACGGTTATGCCCAGGTAGTTGCCGGGGTGGTACAGACCAAACGCGCCGGTTACCGACAGTTCGACTCGATCGCTTCGAGCCTTAATTACAGCCTGCCTTCTACCAATCCGTACGACCGCAAAGTAGACCAGAACACTACCTGGAGATCGAACAACGATCTTGGAGGAGCCTCCCTGAATGCCGATTTTAAGATCGGGAAAGGAACCCTTACCTCTACTTCGGCCTGGCGCTACTGGAACTGGGATCCGTCTAACGACCGTGACTTTACCGGCCTTTCGGTATTGCAACTTTCACAGGCTCCTTCCAAACACCAGCAATGGTCTCAGGAATTGCGCTATTCGGGCGATTTCACTTCGCGTTTGAGCGGAACCGTTGGTTTGTTTGCCATCGGCCAGGAACTGAAATCTGATCCATATCACACCGAAGAATCGGGCAATGCACAATGGAGATTCTCGCAAAGCAGCACCAGTGCGCTGTGGGCCACTCCCGGACTTTTCGAAGGTTACGGCATCCGCACCACTTCTCAGCTGAATAGTCAGAGCGCAGCGGCATTCGGACAACTGGATTACAACCCGTTTGATAAATTCCACGTGCTTGCCGGTATCCGTTATAACTACGATGCCAAGCAGGTTGACTACAACCGCGTGGCTTACGGAGGATTACAAACCACAAACCCGGCCCTGATCGCACTTAAAAAACAGGTGTATTCTGACCAGGCGTTCAAAGAGAAGACCAGCAACAACAACGTTTCTTACGTACTGACACTGGCGTACAAGGCCAGCAACCGTTTCAACACATACGCCACTTATTCTACGAACTACAAATCGGTTGGACTGAACCTGGGCGGATTGCCGACAGCCAGCGGAGCTACACTTACCGAGCTTGCGGTGATCAAACCTGAATACACGACGCACGTTGAAGTGGGTGTGAAGACCAAACCGACTGAGAATTCAGTGTTGAATGTGACCGCCTTTAATACCGACATCAAAGATTACCAGACCCAGGTACAAACTGCAGAAGTTGGCGTAAACCGCGGATACCTTGCGAATGCCGAGAAAGTTCGCGTTCGCGGACTGGAACTCGACGGAAGCATCCGTGCAGCGCAGTACCTGTCGTTTTACGGGAACCTGGCTTACACCGAAGGCATCTACGTATCGTTTGTGAATGCCCCGGTACCACTGGAGGAAACCGGTTCGGCAAATGCGTTCAAGGACATTTCCGGCGGATCGCTTCCGGGGATTTCAAAATGGTCAGCATCTACCGGTGCAGAGCTGAGTACCGCGGGTAAATTCCTGAACCAGGAAGGGCGTTATTTCGTTGCCGGCGACGTATACTACCGCTCTACGTTCTCATCGAGTGCCTCGCCATCGCAATACCTCAACATTAACGGGTATTCGATTGTGAACGGAAGAATTGGCTTCAGGGTGAGCGATGGACTTTCTGTATCGCTTTGGGGCAGAAACCTGTTCAACACCAACTACCTCGAGCAATTGCTTCCGGCAGCCGGAAACTCAGGATTGTACGCCGCAGTGGTGGGAGATCCGAGGACTTACGGAATTACTGTGAAATACGCGATCACTGATCTACGCAAGAAGTGAATTGAGAATTGAAAGTTGAGAATTGAGAATGGCCGCTTCCGGATTGGGAGCGGCTTTCTTGTTTATGGAGGTTGATGGTTATTTAACCGCAGAGGCACGGAGTTTTCACGGAGGACTCAGAGAATTCCTCATATAACCTCTCAGAGACCTCTGCGTTGACCTCTGAGCCTCTGTGGTTAGGAAAGCCCATAGGCACTTCTATCCTTTCCCGAACATTAATTGAGGGAATCGTCTAAACGCAAAAAAACGCCAGGCCCTTCGCGCACTTTGCGAAAAACCCTGGCGTCCTTTGCGGTTAAGAAAAGACTCTACTTTAAACCCTTCAGTTCATCTGGCAGTTGTTCAGCACCAGCTCCCTTACAAAATCACGGTGCAATTCAACCACTTTACCGATAATAATAATGGCCGGTGCACCAACATTTGCGGCTGCGGCACGCTCCTCTATATTGGCAATGGTGCCCAGTACAAACTTTTCATCCGGCAGCGATCCGTTCTGGATGATAGCAATCGCCGTATCTTCCTTCGCTTCTTCAACAAATGCGTTTACGATCTCAGGCAGACTGTTCACTCCCATGAGTACGACTACTGTAGCGCTGCTTTGTGCCGCCAGGCGAACATCACCTGATAATTGCTTCTTTGAAGTACATCCGGTGATCACCCAAAAGCTTTCGCTCACTCCTCTTGAAGTGACCGGGATCTGCTGCAATGCCGGAACGGCGATCGAGCTGGAAATACCCGGAACTACACTGGTTTCAACACCAAAAGCTGCGGCATAGGCGATTTCCTCGTGACCACGACCGAAAACGAAGGAATCCCCGCCTTTCAACCGAACCACGTCACCCACGGTCAGTGCATATTCAACGATCAGGCGATTGATCTGTTCCTGCGGAAGTGCATGGTCGTTGTTGCGCTTTCCGACAAACACCTTAATGGCATCTGCAGGTGCTTCTTCGAGCAATTCGGTATTCACCAGCGCATCGTACAATACGACCTTCGCTTTTCTAAGCGCCTTAATTCCCTTTAGCGTGATCAGTTCCACATCTCCCGGACCTGCACCTACAAGGGTTACTGTTTTATTTATGATAGTAGTATTCATAGTTTGATTTTTTAACCGCAAAGGGCACAAAGGTTCAGGCATGTGATCTTTTCGGTTCAATAATTACTTCTTAGCTCTTAATTCTTTAGCAATCAACAGAATCTGCGCTGCCTGTTTGAAATAGACTGCTGCAAATTCCTCGAGCGGTTCATTTTTATTGATGAGCAGCACCTGGTCTGAAAACAGCTTTTCGCCAAATCCAAACAGGTCCTGTTCGCCAAAGTTTTTATCGAAATCGGTGAGGATTCCGCTCTGGGTGTTGCAATTCACGCCTTTGTCGAGAAGCAGTGCTTTTGCAGCGTGTACCTGTGCAGCGTAGCTCTGGTAGATGCTGTCGGCAAAGCGGCCTTCGGCAAGACTTTCGCCGGCGAGTTCGAGCTTTTCGTCTGCTTCAAACAAGAGCGTGGCCACCAGGTCGATCATCACCCCGGCGCATTCGCCTACACCAATTGCGGTAGAGAATTTTTCCTCATTGCCCCAGTCCACGTAATCAGATGGGGTAAGCGTGGTGATGTCGGTCAGCGGTTTCATCAGGTCGTAGAAATACTTCTCTCCCACCCGGTCGAAATAATCGTTGAACTTTTCCTGTTCGGTCGAGTTGTCGTTGTAATTGTCGAGGAGTACCGCCAACACCTCAAGTCCGCGTTTGCTGGGAACTTTGAGCACTTTGTTCGCGATCCGGCCGTTCCCGTTCCCGAGCGTTCCGCCACCCAGCAATACCTGTAGTGCCGGTACAACTCCATCAGGTCCTTTCAGCGAACTGCCGTGGAAACCGATGTGCGCCAGTCCGTGCTGACCGCAGGAGTTCATACATCCGCTGATCTTTATCCGGATGTCGCGGTTGTACACCAGTTCCGGGTATTCCTCGCGGAGGAATTTCTCCATTTCGGCGGTAATACCCGTGCTGCTGGAAATGGCCAGGTTACAGGTATCGGTACCCGGACAAGCAGTAATATCGAGTGCGCTGTCGAACCCGGTTTCAGCCAGGTTGATGCTGTGTAGTGCGTTGTATAATGCTTCCAGCCGGTCTTCGCTCACAAATTTGAGCAGCAAGCCCTGGTTGGCGGTAACCCGAATGTCGTTGGCAACCAGGTCCTGGATCGCGGCCACCAGTTCGCGGGTTTTAGAAGAGTGAATATCGCCCAGCAATACTTTGATGTACACCCCGAAGTAGCCTTCCTGCTTCTGTGCGAAAACATTGGTTTTCAACCATTCGCCGTAATGCCCTTCAGCAGATGGGATCACGGGCCATGAACGGTAAACGGGAATTGCTTCCGGAGATTCGGCCGGTAACTGGACCACGAAAGTCTGGGTTTTCAGTGCAGTGCGCTCCTGTTCCACCAGTTCAAGGAAAGTTTCCAGTCCGATCTTGTTCACCAGGAATTTCAGTCTTGCCTTGTTCCTGTTGTTGCGCTCACCGTGACGGTCGAACACTCGCAGTAAAGCTTCTACAAAAGGTATTAGCTGATCTTTCGGAAGAAACTCGTGCGCGAGGTGAGCCAGTGAAGGCTGTGCACCCAATCCACCGCCGATCACGATGCGGAAACCCTTGTTGCCGTTGCGGATCACCGGGATAAAACCGGCGTCGTGCATAAACGTAAAGGCCGAATCTGCAACGCTTGATGAGAAAGCCATCTTGATCTTACGTCCCATTTCCTGGCAAACCGGATTGCGCAGAAAATAGCGGAACATCGCGTCGGCGTATGGGGTTACATCAAACGGCTCCTCCGGGTCGATCCCGGCCTCAGGCGATGCGGTGATGTTGCGCACCGTGTTTCCGCAGGCTTCACGCAGTGTAATGTCGTCCTGCTCCAGTTTCGCCCACAACTCAGGGGTACGATCCAGGCTTACGTGGTGGATCTGTATGTCCTGGCGCGTGGTAAGATGCAGGTTGCCGGTGCTGTACTCGTCGCTGATATCGGCAATGCGGAGCAGCTGGCGGAAGGTCACCTTTCCGTAAGGCAGCTTGATCCGCACCATCTGAACGCCCTGCTGGCGCTGACCGTAAACTCCTCTCGCGAGACGAAGACTTCTGAATTTTTCATCGGGAATAAGTCCTGCACGAAACTCGCGGATCTTGCGCTCTAATTCGATGATGTCTTTTTCTACCAGCGGGTTTTCCAGCTCGGTTCTGAAACTTTGCATTTTCTATTAATTCTATGGTTTTTATAGACTATTATTTGATGAGGAAATGGGGAAATATGCGAATGGGTAAATGAGTAAATGTGGAGATGAGGGAATTTGCAAATGGGAAAATGCATCTATATCAGCACATTTTCACCTTTCTTCATTTGCACATTCCCTCATTTTCCCATTCTCAAATTTTCCCATTTACCCATTCTCACATTCTCCCATTTAAATCAGGCTAGTTGGAATTCTTTCGTAACCGAGGCTTTCTTTGTCTTTTCCGACAATTGTCCGGTAGATGCCACGAAGGCTCCCGAATCCAGCAGCAGTTGTTGCTTGGCGATCAGTTCTTTCAGGTTGATGGTTCCCTTCACAAAAGAGAATTCACTTCCGCTGAATTTTTCGCTGATCTCGGTGAAGTTGAGCTGTGTAATCACTTGCTCGTCGTTGTACCTCACGAATACCTGTAGTTCTACATCGGTGGTGTATTCAGGACGAACGCCGGCCTGGTTGGCTTTTTTGTATTCGTATTTGTAATCGTGCTGAAGGGCTGAGATGTCGCTCAATACGGCCGATCCGGTAGGATGTCCGCCGGCACCTTTACCGATAAAGGTCTGGCTGCACGCAAAAGCGGCCTCAACGCAAACCCCGTTGTATTCGTTCTCAATGTTGTACAGGTAATGATCCGGACCTACCAGCTGCGGAATCACAAACAGCGTGATCTCATTCTCACTCACCTTCTGAACCGTTGGGATCAGTTTGATCTTCAGTCCTTTTTCCCGTGCGTACTGGAAATCGTGTGCGCTGAGGTTCTGGATCCCGAAATTGAATACCTGGTCCGGGTGAACGTATACCCCAAAGCTGTGGTAAGTAAGCAGGACCAGTTTGAATTTGGCATCAAATCCGCCGACATCCAGTGTAGGATCGGTTTCGGCAAAGCCAAGTTCCTGGGCGGTTTTCAGCGCCGTTCCGTAATCCCAGCCCTGCTGGAAGATCTTGGAAAGGATAAAGTTGCTCGATCCGTTAAAGATCCCGCTCACCGAACTCAACAGGTCATTGTCGTAGTATTCCTCCAGGTTACGGATGATCGGGATACTGCCGCAGGCCGAAGCCTCGTACAGCAACGAAGCGTTGTGTTCCTTTTGCAGCTCAACCAGTTCAGGCAGGTTAAAAGCCAGCATCTTTTTATTGGCGGTCACTACATTCTTCCCGCTTTTCAGCGCGGTAGTCACCAGTTGGTAAGCAGCATCGGCATCATCGATCAGTTCCACGATGGTATTGATGGCAGGGTTATTTAAGATCTCGTTGTGATCTGTGGTAAAGTACTCCCCGGGCAGGCTTCTTTTCTTCGAAGGATCTTTGATCGCGATCTTCTCGATACTTGCCTTGAAACCTTTGCTTCCATTAAGGACATCATACAACCCCTGCCCTACGCATCCGAACCCGAATAGTCCTATTGAAATTTGCTTACTCATATCTTGTTGTTTGTTGAATCGTTGTTTTGTTGAGGGGTTGATTTGTTGATGGGTTTATTTGTTTATGTGTTGAAGGGTTGAATCGTTTACACCTACTGCATCAGCGATAGCTTCGGTATGCGGTGTATCGGTGTTGTGATCTTCATCAACAAAGAGTTTTTTCACCAGTTTGGTCAGTTCGCTGATTTCGAGCAGAAATCCGTCGTGACCGTAAAGGCTTGGAATTTCTGCGTAAACGGCTCCCGTGATGTGCTTCGCCAGGTATTGCTGCTCTTCGATCGGGAACAGCAGGTCTGAATCGATACCTACCACCAGCGTCTTGGCTTTGATGCTGCTCAGGGCCTTCTCTAAGCCGCCTCTTCCTCTTCCAAGGTTGTGACTGTCCATGGCCTGCCCCAGGCGGATGTAGCTGTAGGCATTGAAGCGGTTCACCAGCTTATCGCCCTGGTAACGCTGGTATGATGATGCCCGGAAGTCGGCCGATTTCTCGTGCGTCTCTTCATTCTGAGTGGCGCTGTACGTCCGGTAATTGCGGTACGAGAGCAATGCAATGGAACGTGCGGCACGAAGTCCTTTGCTTCCTCCGTCGGGCTTCTGACTGTAATAACTACGATCTGCAAGTATCGCCAGGCGCTGCGATTCGTTGAAAGCGATTCCCCATGGCGAATGCCGGGCATTGGTTGCGGTTACCAGCAGTTTACTGATCCTTCTCGGTTCCTGCACCGACCATTCCAGGGCCTGTTGTCCGCCCAGCGACCCGCCGATGAGCAGTTCGATCTGTTTGATGCCCAGGTGAGCGGCAAGCAGCTGGTGCGCTTTCACCATATCGCGAATGGTAACCTCAGGAAAGTAGTGGAAATAAGGGTTCCCGGTCTTTGGGTCTGTGGAAAGCGGTCCGGTGGTTCCGTAATGCGAGCCGAGTATGTTGGCGCATACAATAAAATGCTCGTCCGGGTTGATCACTGCGTCGGTTCCCACGAAGCCCTTCCACCAGTCGCTTACATCGCTGTTGGCGGTAAGTGCGTGACAGATCCACACCACGTTGTTGTGTGCTTCGTTAAGGGTTCCGTAGGTATGGTAGCTGATATTCAACTGCTCAAGTACCTGCCCGTTTTCGAGCTCGAACCCGTTCGGATAGTGGTAGTTTTTAAGGCCGCTCATCTCAGTTAACGCTTATAAAAGGTTTGTTCAGCAACTGGGCAAGCAGCAACTTGTACTTCAGGATATTTTCTTCGTTGAGCGCAACACCGAGTTCAAACTGGCTCAGTGGTCCTTCCTGCGATCCACCCTCTATCAGGTTGGTACGAAGGGTATAATCGGCAAATGCTCTTGGGTTTTCCTTAAAAAGGGGTTGTACGTTATTTTGTACTGCGGATGCAGTCCTTTTATTGAATCTTGACATGACAAAGTAAAGGTTGAAATGATACACTGATGCCTTCCGTTACCTGCCGGAAACTACGTTCCGGTTGAAGTGGTTTACACGGTTGAAGGCAGTTGAGACGGTTGGATCAGACCGTGATGGTCTGAACGTTTGCTATTGCATCAACAGCAACAACAACACATTCGCCAGTGGCGGAATGAGGCCGTAGTGTAATTCTTTACCTGCTTGGGAGAAGTGTTTGAAATAAGTCCTGCGTTTTTCATTTTCTTTTCAATTTATAGTTCCCCGTTTATCGGAGCAGGAATTGGCACCTTGGTTGTGTAAACACTGAAAATTTTCTTTCGACAATTTTCCCGGTTGCCAGAGGGTCGCTGAGCCTGTCTCTCGCCTCTTCTTTATAAATCAGTCCTTATTTTCGAACGATTGATGGCACAAAAGTAAAATTTTTATTTCACCAACAACACGTTTGGTAATTTTTTTTTCTGTGAAATGGGTTTTTACAGGTGAGTTGGATTATTAAACGCCTTCATAGTGATTTCCGATTGGTTTGATGCTTTGTTTGTCGATGCGTTTGTCGATTTGTTTGTTGCTTTGTTTGTGGCTTTGTTTGTCATTGTTACTTTTTTATAAAAAGTAACACAAAAACTGTCGCTGCTTTTCCCTCACTTCACTCCACTCCCGGAAACGCGACCTT